>NZ_OZ012596.1:912500-1212500 GCF_963942435.1 Shinella sp. WSD5-1 | reverse complement strand
TCGTCCTTCTTCTTGAGGTAGTCAAGAAGCGAGCGGCGGCTGGAAACCAGCGTCAGAAGGCCACGACGGGAGTGGTTGTCCTTCTTGTGGTCCTTGAAGTGGCCGGTCAGGTTGTTGATACGCTCGGTCAGGATCGCGACCTGAACTTCCGGAGAACCGGTGTCGCCTTCCTTGGTGGCGTATTCCTTGATCAGCGCAGCCTTGCGCTCAGCAGTGATCGACATCGTATGTCCTTTCATGAATGGAGAACCAGGGTCGCCAAAAGCCGGGATGCCGTCCAGCGATGGCCGTGAAGGCAAGTGGGGAAAGCCCCGCATTGCTGGCGGTGCCTATAAACCATTCCCTCATGAAAGAAAAGAGCCGTCGTCAACGCCGCTCGGCCGGCTGGCTGGGCGCGGCTTCGCGCGCATCGCCGGGCTGCTTGCACACGACATAGGCGCCGAACACCCAGCCGAGCTGCACGCCCTGCCGCGCGACGAAAAGCCAGTGTTTCGTGCCGACCTTCCTCTCCTCGACGATCTCGACCTGCGTTCCGTTCGCAAGGGTCGTCAGGATCGGGCCGTTCGGCGCCGCGCGCACATTGAGCGGCGTGCCGGTCGGATCGTCGACAGAGCACTGGCCATAGGCGGCAAGGATTTGGGACGCTGAAAGGACAAGGCACGCCGAGACGGCGGCCCCACGCAGGAATGACGTCATGAAACACACCCATGGCCGATGCATCGGAAAAGGAGCGGTTTCCTCATTGCGCCGCTCCCTGCTCGTGGCCGTCCTCGTCGCGCAACCGGGCGAGCGGGATCGTCACGCGCCATTCGATGCCGTCGTCGTGAACGATGAAGTCCAGCTTGGCATCGAGCGCCATGCCGAGCATGCGCTCCAGCACGACGCTGCCGAAGCCCTTGCGGCTGGCGGCGATGGCCTGCCTGTCGATCGTCGCCCGGCTCTCGCGCCAGATGAGGTTCAGATTCGCGCCGGACGTCACCCAGCTGAGGGAGATGATGCCGGTCTCGTTGGCGAGCGCACCGTATTTCGTGGCGTTCGTCGACAGTTCGTGCAGCGCCATGCCGAGCGTCTGCGACGCCTGCGGATCGAGGAGAACGGATGGGCCGGCGATGCGCACGCGCCCCGCATCGTCGGGCGTGAACGGTTTGAGCTGGTTCTTGGCAAGCTCCATGAGGTTCACGCCCTGGGTGGCATTGGCGATCATCAGGTCCGTCGACCGGGCAAGGCCGGCGACGCGCCTGCGAAACGTCTCGGCGAAGTCGCTGGCATTTTCCGCCGCCGCGGCCGACTGGTTCAGCATGGCCTGGATGACGGTGAGCTGGTTCTTCGAGCGGTGCGCCACCTCGCGCATCAGGAAACGCACCTCGTTTTCCGATTTGACGCGGGCATCGGCGGCTTCGGCGAGCGCGCGCGACACCGTTTCCAGCTCGGAAATGGCGTAGGGGCGCGGCGACACCCGTTCGCCAAGGCCAAGACGGCGCGCATCGTGCGCCAGCAGCCGGACATCACGGGAAAGGACACGGGCGATGCCGACGGCGCTGATGGCGGCGAGTGCGGCAAAGACCGCGCCGCCGATCGTCAGCCACAGGAAGGAGGAAACCGCCGGCGCCTGCACGTCCGACGCCTTCGCCCAGGCGATCATGCGCCAGCCGGCAAGCGAGGAGAATTCCGTGACGACCTGATAGTCGACGCCATCCCGCCGCATGGCGCTGACGCCGAGCCGCAACGACGGCACGACGCGCAGGAAGAAGGGCTGGCCGGTTTTCTGCTTCTCGTCGGTCGAGGCAATGACCGTGCCGGCGGAATCGAGCACGGCCGCGTTCCAGCCGGGCGAGAGAATGTCCGGATTGACCGCGCGCCGCAACGCCTCGGCATTCTTCGTCAATGTCAGAAGGACGGGTTCGCCATTGGCAAGCCGCACCGGCATGTAGACATTGAACACCCAATGCTGCGCCGTGCGGCCGAAGAAGAGGTCGGAGACCATGCGTTCGCCGCGCGACAGCGCCAGACGCGCCGAAACCTGCTCGGACGCCGTGTTGAGCGGCGTGCCGAAGGGGACGCGCGTGTTGAGGCGTTGCCTCATCGCCTGATCGATGACGAGAAAATAGGTGTCCGTGCCCTGGAGCGTCTTCGTCGCCTGGGCATGCAGGGTCGCGTAGTCGCCCCTCGGCAGGCTTTCCGACGTCGACAGGAAGTTGAGCGTCGAGAACATGGCCGTGATTTCGCGCTCGACCGCGCGATTGACGGCGCTGGTCGAGGTGCGCAGCAGCGATTCGAAGATGCGCTCCTGCGCCTCGTTGGTGCGCTTCAGCACGACGATGGAGAACAGGAAGGCGGGAATGACGACGACGAGGATGAGGCAGACGAGGTAGAAGGCAACGGGATGATGCATGCGCCGGCGGTTTTCGACAGGGCCAGCACCCTCCTCCGCATCTTCGGCGGATACCGTTCTGTCAGTCGGCGCAATCGTCAACGGCCAGCCCTTTCACCCCTCGCCCGCCGGCGGCCGTGACGGCAATGCACCGCCCGGCCCGCCCTCGAACGAACCTCGCCGGCCCATAAAGCCCATAGCTTGTGGTGAAATCAAGTCGGCAACGATTGGTTCCGCAGCCCTTCTTCAACCGCCGAAGACGCGCTTCGGCCGGAACTCGCCGCCGGCGATCTCGCCGATCGCGACCAGCTTGCCACGGGCCGTCGCATAGGCTTCGTCCGCGGAAACCGGTGCATCCCGACCGCGCAGGATGATCGGATTGCCCATGCGCAGGCGGTGCGCCTGGTCATCGTTGATGACGATCTGCGGCAGGCTGGAAAGGGCTTCGCCGGTATCGATCAGGAACGCGTCGAGGGCGGCCAGCCGCTCGGCCTCGTCCGCGATCTCCTCAAGCGCCGTCAGATCGGCGAGCGGCACCATGTCGTCCTCGCCGAAGGGAGCGACGAAGGTGCGGCGCAGTGCCGAGATATGGCCGAAACAGCCGAGCTGGCGGCCGAAATCGCGGGCGAGCGCACGCACATAGGTGCCCTTGCCGCATTCGACCTCGAATGCCGCGGTGTTCTCGTCCGGACAGCCGATCAGGGTCAGGCGATGGATTTCCACCTCGCGCGAGGGGATCTCGACGGCTTCGCCTTCACGGGCGAGGTCATAGGCGCGTTCGCCGGCGATCTTGATGGCGGAGAACTGCGGCGGGATCTGCTGGATGACGCCGGTATACTCGCCGAGGATCGCCTGGATGGCATCCGCGGCAGGCCGCTTTTCCGAACTCCGCGTCACCTCGCCCTCGAGGTCGTCCGTCGTGCGTTCCTCGCCCCAGGTCACCGTGAATTCGTAGATCTTGCGGCCATCCATGACATAGGGCACGGTCTTGGTGGCATCGCCGAGCGCGATCGGCAGCATGCCGGAGGCGAGCGGATCGAGGGTGCCGGCATGGCCGGCCTTCTGCGCCTTGAACAGCCACTTGATCTTGGCGACGGCTTCGGTGGAGCCGAAATCGAACGGCTTGTCGAGGATCAGCCAGCCGGTAACCGGCCGGCCCTTGGGTTTGCGGGGTCTGGACATCTTATTCCTGGATTACTTGTCGTCGTCGCCGTCTTCGGCGGAAAGATCGCGGGCGACTTCCGGTGAACGCAGGAGATCGTCGATCTTCTTGTAGTTGTCGAAGCTGGTATCGTCGCGGAAGCGCACGTCTGGCATGTACTTCATCTGGCGCAACTGCGGGCCGAGGCGGCCGCGGATGAACTTCGAATTGCGGTTCAGCGCCTCGATCACCGCGTCATGATCCTTCACGCCGAGCGGGGTGACATAGGCCGTCGCGTGCTTGAGATCGGGCGACATGCGCACTTCCGAGATGGAAATCACGGTCTTCTCGAGAAGAGGGTCGCGCACTTCGCCGCGCTGGAGAACCTGGGTGATCGCCGCGCGCACCTGCTCGCCCACGCGCAGCATGCGTTGCGACGGCGCCGAGGATGTTGCTCTGGTCATGGTCGTCACTTTCAAAAAAATGCGAGCGCCGAAAAGGTCCGGCGCTCGCACGATGGTCTATCCGCCGGACGCTTACAGCGTACGGGTGATATGCTCCACGCGGAAGCACTCGATCTGGTCGCCGGCGCGGATGTCTTCGTAGTTCTCGAAGGCCATGCCGCATTCCTGGCCGACATTGACTTCCGAGACCTCGTCCTTGAAGCGCTTGAGCGTCTTGAGCTTGCCTTCGTGGATGACGACGTTGTCGCGAACCAGGCGCACGCCCACGCCGCGCTCGACCTTGCCTTCGGTGACGCGGCAACCCGCGACCTTGCCGACCTTCGTGATGTTGAACACCTCGAGGATCTCGGCGTAACCGAGGAAGGTCTCGCGGCGCTCCGGCGAGAGCAGGCCGGACATGGCCGCCTTCACGTCGTCCACCAGGTCGTAGATGATGTTGTAGTAGCGGATCTCGATGCCCTGGCGCTCGGCGAGCGAGCGGGCCTGTGCGTTCGCACGGACGTTGAAGCCGATGATCGCGGCGTTGGACGCTTCGGCGAGCGAAATGTCCGATTCCGTGATGGCGCCGGCACCGGAATGCACGATGCGCACCCGCACTTCGTCCGTCCCTAGCTTTTCCAGCGCGCCGGCAATGGCTTCGATTGAGCCCTGCACGTCGCCCTTGATGAGCAGCGGGAATTCCTTGAGGCCGGAGCTCTGCAGCTGGCTCATCATCTGCTCGAGCGAGCCGCGCGAACCGGACTGGCGGGCAACGGCCTTCTCGCGGGCGAGACGCTGGCGGTATTCCGAGATCTCGCGGGCACGGCTTTCGTTCTCGACCACGGCGAACTTGTCGCCGGCGGCCGGCGTGCCGGAGAGGCCGAGCACTTCGACCGGCATCGAGGGGCCGGCTTCCTTGACGTGCTCGCCCTTGTCGTTGACGAGGGCACGCACGCGGCCCCACTGGTCGCCGGCGACGACGATCTGGCCCGGCCGCAGCGTACCCGTCTGCACGAGAACGGTGGCGACGGCGCCGCGACCGCGATCGAGCTGGGCTTCGACGACGACACCTTCCGCGGTGCGGTTCGGGTTGGCCTTGAGGTCGAGGATTTCGGCCTGCAGCAGGATCGCTTCCAGGAGCTTGTCGAGGTTCGTGCCGTTCTTGGCCGAGACTTCCACGTCGAGCGTTTCACCGCCCATGGATTCGACGAAGACCTCGTGCTGGAGCAGCTGCGTGCGGACACGCTGGACGTCTGCGGTCGGCTTGTCGATCTTGTTGATCGCCACGATGATCGGGACGCCTGCCGCCTTGGCGTGGTTGATGGACTCGATCGTCTGCGGCATCACGCTGTCGTCGGCCGCGACCACCAGGATCGCGATATCCGTCGCCTGTGCGCCGCGGGCACGCATCGCGGTGAACGCTGCGTGGCCGGGGGTGTCGATGAAGGTGATCTTGTGGCCGTTCTGCTCGACCTGGTAGGCGCCGATATGCTGTGTGATGCCGCCGGCTTCGCCAGCGACAACGTTGGCATGCCGGATGGCGTCGAGCAGCGAGGTCTTGCCGTGGTCGACGTGGCCCATGATGGTCACGATCGGCGGACGCGATTCCAGATCGCCCTCGTCGTCGGCAACGTTGAAGATACCTTCCTCGACGTCGGATTCGGAGACGCGCTTGACGGTATGGCCGAATTCGCCGGCGATGAGTTCGGCCAGGTCGGCGTCGATCAGATCGCCGGGCTTCATCATCTGGCCTTCCTTCATCAGGTACTTGATGACGTCGACGGCGCGTTCGGACATGCGCTGCGACAGTTCCTGAATGGTGATGGTCTCCGGCAGCACGACCTCGCGCGAAATCTTCTCGCGCGTCTCCTGCATCATGGAGCGCTTGAACTTCTCCTGGCGACGGCGCATGGCCGAGAGCGAGCGGCCGCGCTGTGCGCCGTCCTCGTCGGTCGCGGCGGTCGTCAGCGTCAGCTTGCCCTGGCGGCGGCCGTCGTCGGTCTTCGGGCGGGCCGGCACCTTGGCGGGCTCCGGACGGGTGACCTTGCCGCGGTTGACGGGCGCACCGCCGCGCGGGCGCTTGTCGCCGTCGTCATCGGCTTCGTGGCGGCCACGGCCGGCAACCGGCGCTACCGCCGGCGTACGGGTCGGCTGCGGGCGGGTTTCGGCAGCGGGGGCGGCAACGGCCGGCTTTGCCACCGGCTGCGCGACGGCCTCTTCCACGGCGGGAGCGGGCGCGGCGGCCTCGGCGGCGCGGCGCTCGGCCTCTTCCTTCTCGCGGACGAGGCGTGCCTCTTCCTCGGCCTTGCGGCGGGCTTCCTCTTCCACCTTGCGGCGGGCCTCGTCCTCGGCGCGCTGGCGCGCTTCGGCGGCGTCGCGGATCTGTGCTTCGGCAAGCGCGCGGCGACGGGCCTCGACCTCATCGGGGGAAAGCTGGTTCAGCACCACGCCGACACGCGGGCGGCTCTGCTCATGCTGCTGCGGCGCCGGGCGCGAGTGTTGCTGCACGGGGCGCGTCTGCTGCGGTTCGGGCTGGCGCTGCTGCACGGGCGTGACGGGCGTCACCGGCCGCTCGTCTTCCGGGCGGTTGATGCGGCGCTTGCGGGTCTCGACCACGACGGCCTTCGTCCGGCCACGACCCATGTCCTGGCGCACGGTTCCCTGCTGAACCCCCGAGGGCTTCAGGCTCAGGGTCTTCTTGCCAGCCACGCTGATCGTCTTGTCGTCTTTGTTGTCGGTCATTCCGTTCCGTTCCTAAGATCAGGGCCGGATGCGTATCACCAGACCCCGTCGTTCAATTGTGTTCCAATGCGATTTCGGCCGGCGGAATGCCGGTGACCGCGTCATTGGTTTGTCTGGCCAGCGCCACCTTTTGCCATCATTTGGCTGTCGCCCCGGTATTTCTCGAGCATGATTGCGCGCTTCACTACACCCTCACCCGCCTGCCCTGCAAGCGCCGCGGCATGGATAAAAGCATTCTGGCCCAAAAGGCCCTCCAATTCGCCCTCCGAAAAGAGCCTGAAGGAGGGTATTTCCGTTTCGTCTTCGGTGAGGAAGCTTGCCGCCCGCCTCGCCTGGTCGATCTTTCTCACGCCGTCCTCGGCCGCGTCCGTCGCGTGGAACACGGCAAGAGCGGCCAAAGACCGCACCGCCTGGTCCACCTTGGTGGAGCCGGTGATGAACTGGCCGGCCTTACGCGCCATGTTCATCATGCCCCCGAGCTGGGCCGCCAGAAGCCGGTCCACCTCGGCCCCGAGCTCCGGGCCGGCCTTCGCCTCCGCCTTCAGCGCCCGCGGGAAGAGCTTCCTGGCGATCGCCTTGTCGACGATCGCCCGTTCGGCCTTCACCCAGCATCCACGTCCGGGAAGCTGACGCTTCAGGTCCGGCACGACGCTGCCGTCCGGACCGGCGACGAAGCGGATCAGATCGTCCGCCTCGCCCCTTTCGCGCGTCACGATGCACATGCGGTCGTTCACGCCGTCGTCCTTCTTACCCATACCACGGCGTCTCCAGCCGCGGGACGCCGTCAGGCGTCCTGCTCGGCCCCGTCGACAGCCGGCTCTTCAGCCGCGATGTCCTCTTCCGTGATCCAGCCGGCCGCAAGGCGCGCCTGGACGATCATGGCTTCGGCTTCGGCGCGCGAGACCTCGAACTTCGAGAACAGGCCCTCGAACTTCTTCGTCTCGCCGTCCTTGCGCTCCGACCAGCCGACGAGGTCGTCGGCGGCGCAGCCGGCGAAATCTTCCATCGTCTTGATGCCGTCCTCGCCGAGCGCGACGAGCATCTGGCCCGTCATGCCGTCGATCTGGCGCAGGTCGTCGGAAACCCCGAGCTCCTTGCGCTTGGCATCCATCTCGGCCTCGATGCGGTCGAGATATTCGCGGGCGCGGGTCTGGATTTCCTGGGCCGTGTCCTCGTCGAAGCCGTCGATCGAGGCGATTTCGTCGAGATCGACATAGGCCAGTTCCTCGACGGCGGCGAAGCCTTCGGAAGCAAGCACCTGGCCGACCATCTCGTCGACGTCGAGCGAATCCATGAACAGGTTGGTGCGCTCGTTGAATTCCTTCTGGCGGCGCTCGGACTCCTCGGCTTCCGTCAGGATGTCGATGTCCCAGCCGGTCAGCTGCGAGGCGAGGCGCACGTTCTGGCCGCGGCGGCCGATGGCGAGCGAGAGCTGCTCGTCCGGAACGACCACTTCGATGCGCTCGGCATCCTCATCAAGAACCACCTTGGCGACTTCCGCCGGCTGCAGGGCGTTGACGATGAAGGAGGCCGGATCCTGCGACCACGGAATGATGTCGATCTTCTCGCCCTGCAGTTCGCCGACGACGGCCTGGACGCGGGAGCCGCGCATACCGACGCATGCGCCGACCGGATCGATCGACGAATCGTTCGAGATGACGGCGATCTTGGCGCGCGAGCCGGGATCGCGGGCGACCGACTTGATCTGGATGACGCCGTCGTAGATTTCCGGCACTTCCATGGTGAACAGCTTCACCATGAACTGCGGATGGGTGCGCGACAGGAAGATCTGCGGGCCACGCTGCTCGCGGCGCACGTCGTAGACGAAGGCGCGGACGCGGTCGCCGTAGCGCATGTTCTCGCGCGGGATCATCTCGTCGCGGCGGATGATGCCTTCGCCGCGGCCGAGGTCGACGATGACGTTGCCGTATTCGACGCGCTTGACCGTGCCGTTGACGATCTCGCCGATACGATCCTTGTATTCATCGTACTGACGGTCACGCTCGGCCTCGCGCACCTTCTGCACGATGACCTGCTTGGCCGACTGGGCGGCGATGCGGCCGAAATCCATCGGCGGCAGCGGATCGGCGATGAAATCGCCGAGCTTGGCGTCCGGGTTGCGGTCGCGCGCCAGTTCCAGCGGGATCTGGGTCGAATAGTCCTCGGCGTGCTCGACGACTTCCAGCAGGCGCTGGAGGCGGATTTCGCCGGTCTTGGAATTGATGTCGGCGCGGATGTTCGATTCCGTGCCGTAACGCGAGCGGGCCGCCTTCTGGATGGCGTCGGCCATCGCGGCAAGCACGATCTCGCGGTCGATGACCTTTTCACGGGCCACGGCATCCGCGATCTGCAGAAGCTCAAGCCGGTTCGCACTGACTGCCATTGTCTCAGGTCTCCATGGTCAGGCCGGGGCCTTGGCCTCCGGCATCGGGGAGCGGCGCGCCGCTCCGGTTCCGTCCTCTCCGCCCCGCCCGCAAAAGGGGCAAACGCCCCCGGGACGGAACGCACTCACAAACTTATTCGTCGCCGTCTTCGTCGTTCTGGTTCGCGGCCTGCGCAGCCTTGGCCTTCTTGTCGGCGGCCAGCGCATCGCGGATCAGGTCGTCGGTCAGGATCAGCCGGCCCTCGGCAAGCGCCGTGAAGGGGATGACGACCGTCGGCTCGTCGCCGGCGGCGGGCTGGTCCCGCTCCAGGGTGAAGCCGTTTTCGTCCGCCGCCGTGATCGTGCCGCGGAAGCGCTTGCGCCCATCGACGAGGATCGACGTCTCGCATTTCAGCAGATGGCCGAGCCAACGCGAGAAGTCCGACTTGCGGACCATCGGCCGGTCGATGCCGGGCGACGAGACCTCGAGATGATACGCCTTGTCGATCGGATCCTCAACGTCGAGCACCGGCGAGACGGCCATCGAGACCTGCTCGCAGTCCTCGACCGTCATCGTGCCGTCCGGCCGCTCGCACATGATCTGCAGCGTCGCGCCGTTCTGCGCCGAGAGGCGCACGCGCACCAGCTGGTAACCGATCTGCTCGATGGTCGGCTCGATGATGTCGGCCACGCGCCGGTCGAGGCCGGTCTCGACGATCAGCCGCGGCTCGATCGCCGCATTTCCTGTTTCACTCGTGTCGGACATGACATGCCCTCCCGGGATAGTCGTTATCATGCACTCGATCGGGCCAATAAAAAAGAGCGGGTCCTCGCGGGCCCACTCTTCATCTGACGATCAAGAATTTGCGGCTGATATAGACCGTGTCTGTCACAATTGCAAGGTCGGCCCTCCTGCTCACCTGTGGGCGGCGGGATCGCACAGCTTTTGCCGCCACCGGCTTGCCCCTTTCGTCCTATGGACTAGATTGTCGACAACGCTGCGTCGAGAATGAGTGCCTGCCTGTGCCAGACCGGACATCCCCCCTCGCCCCTTTCAGGAACGAAACCTTTCGGGTGATCTGGGCGGCGAGCCTGATCTCCAATTTCGGCGGGCTCATCCAGTCCGTCGGCGCGGCCTGGATGATGGCCTCGATCACCTCCTCGGCCAACATGGTGGCGCTGGTGCAGGCCTCGACCTCGCTGCCGATCATGCTGTTCTCCGTCGCCGCCGGTGCGCTCGCCGACAATTTCGACCGGCGCAAGCTGATGCTGACGGCGCAGTGTTTCATGCTGGCCGTCGCGATCGGCCTGACGCTCTGTACGTGGTACGGCGTCATCACGCCCTGGCTGCTTTTGACCTTCACCTTCCTGCTCGGCTGCGGCACGGCGCTCAACAATCCGGCCTGGCAGGCCTCCGTCGGCGACATGGTGCCGCGCGAGGACCTTCCCGCCGCCGTCTCGCTCAACAGCATGGGCTTCAACCTCACCCGCAGCGTCGGCCCGGCCATCGGCGGCGCGATCGTCGCCGCGGCGGGGGCCGCCGCCGCCTTCGCCGCCAATGCGCTCAGCTATTTCGCCCTCCTCTATGCGCTTTTCCGCTGGAAGCCGAACATCTCGCCGAGCGGCCTGCCGCGCGAGGATTTCGGTCGTGCCATATCGGCGGGCCTGCGTTACGTCTCCATGTCGCCGAACCTCGGCAAGGTGCTCCTGCGCGGCTTCGCCTTCGGCCTTGCGACGAGCTCCATCCTCTCGCTCCTGCCGCTGATCGCCCGCGACCTCGTTTCGGGCGGGCCGCTGACCTACGGCATCCTGCTCGGCTGTTTCGGGCTCGGGGCGATCGGCGGCGCGCTGATGAATGCGCGGGTGCGCGAGCGCTTCGCGACGGAGACCATTGCCCGTCTCGCCTTCACCGGCTTTGCCGTCAGCGCCGGGGTTTCGGCGGTCAGCGCCTCGGCGCTGCTGACCGGGGCCGTGCTGCTGATCGCCGGCGCCTCCTGGGTCATGGCGCTCTCGCTGTTCAACACGACAGTGCAGCTTTCGACGCCGCGCTGGGTCGTCGCCCGCGCGCTCTCGCTCTACCAGACGACCACCTTCGGCGGCATTGCCGCGGGCAGCTGGCTCTGGGGCACCACGGCCGACACGCACGGCGCCGAAGCCGCGCTCCTCGCCTCGGCCGTCGTGATGATCGCCGGTGCGGCGCTCGGCCTGCGCTTCAAGCTTCCCGAGCTGCAGAGCCTCAATGTCGATCCGCTCAACCGCTTCAGCGAGCCGGACCTGCCGCTCGACCTGAAGCCGCGCAGCGGCCCGATCGTCGTTCTGATCGACTACGAGATCGCCGAAGGCGACATACCGGAATTCCTGGAGGCGATGACCGAACGGCGGCGCATCCGCATCCGCGACGGCGCCGGCCAGTGGGCGCTGATGCGCGACCTCGAGAACCCGACGGTCTGGACCGAGACCTACCATGTGCCGACCTGGGTGGAATATGTGCGCCACAACCAGCGCCGCACCCATGCCGATGCCGCCAACGGCGAGAAGCTGCGCCTGCTGCACAGCGGCGCCGAACCACCGCGCGTCCACCGCATGATCGAGCGGCAGACGATCGTGCCGCACGAATACGAGCGCTTTAAGCGGCAGATCGACATCCATTGAGGCGCCGAGGCCCGTCCCGTTCCTGCCAGCCGGATGGGCGGGAACCCTACCGAAGCTTCGCCTTGAGCGAGGCATCCGGATAGCAGGTCGGCGTCAGGCCGCTCTTGGCCTGCCAGTCGCCGAGCGAGCGGCGGGTCTTGTAGCCCGGCAGGCCGTCGACCTTGCCGACATCGTAGCCCTTGGCGACGAGCGCCTTCTGCATGGCGAGCACATCCGAGCGCAGCATCTTGCCGACATCGCCCCATGCGCCGCGGAACGGGCCGCTGCCGTAGGCGATGCGATCGGCAAGGTTGCCGATGAAGAGGGCATAGAGGTCGGAATTGTTGTATTCCTTGAGCACGTAGAAATTCGGCGTGACGATGAATTCCGGCCCGTGCGTGCCGGCCGGGACAAGCATCATGCCGGACGCCTTCGCCTCGCCGGAGGGAAAACCCTTGCCGGAAATGCGCGTGATGCCGCTCGACGCCCATGCGGAGATGGGCTTTGCCAGATCCGGCCCTTCCTGCGCGCAGGAGACGCCCGCCGGGATCGATACCTCGTAGCCCCAACCGCGGCCCGCCTGCCAGCCCTTCTTGGCGAGGTAGTTGGCGATCGAGGCGAGGCTGTCCGGCACCGAACCCCAGATGTCGCGCACGCCGTCACCGTCGAAATCGACGGCATATTGCAGGAAGCTGGTGGGCATGAACTGCGGCTGGCCGAGTGCGCCGGCCCACGAACCCTTCAACTCAGCCACCGTCCGGTCGCCGCCGTCGACGATATGCAGCGCCGCGATCAGCTCCTTGCGGAACATGTCCTTGCGCGTCGACATAAAGGCCTTGGTGGCGAGCACCTCCACGGCCGAATAAGGGATCTTCGCGCTGCCGAAGCCGGATTCCCGGCCCCAGACGGCGACGATGATCTCGCCCGGCACGCCGAAGCGCTGCTCGATCCTGCGCAAGGTCGCGGCGTGGGTCTTGGCGAGCCGGCTTCCCGTTCCCGCCAGCCCCTGCAGGCGCTTCTCAGAGAAATAGGCGCCGGGTGAGGAGAACTCCGCCTGGCTCTGCGCCTGCTCCGTCTTCGGCCTTGAGCCGGGCGGCACGAGGTCGGGCAGGTCCCAGTTGAGCACCACGCCCTGCATCGCCGCGCGAAATGTCTTTTCGCTGACGCCGGTCTTCTGCGCGGCCGGCCAGAGGTCGTTGTCGATCCAGGCGCGGAACATTTTTTCCACCTCGGCCTTGGAGGCGGCCTGGGCGGGAAGGGCCATCGCGATGACTGCAAGCGTGAGGAGCGATGCGAGGCGGGTGGCCATACCCCCCTCTGCCCTGCCGGGCATCTCCCCCACAGGGGGGGAGATCGAATCGTGGCATGGCCTCGCCCCAAGCTGATCTCCCCCCTTGAGGGGGAGATGCCCGGCAGGGCAGAGGGGGGTGAGCCGTAAAAGCCAGCCTAGCATGAACAGATCTCCCTCAAATCGCCGTGCGGGCGCGCAAGGCGGCCGTCAAGGTTCCTTCGTCGAGATAGTCCAGCTCTCCGCCGACCGGCACGCCATGGGCGAGCCGGGTGATCTTCACCTCGAGGCCGGAGAGCTGGTCGGTGATGTAGTGCGCCGTCGTCTGCCCCTCTACGGTGGCGTTGACGGCGATGATCAGTTCGCGCACGCCGCCCTTGACAACGCGATCGACGAGGCCGCGGATGTTGAGATCGTCGGGTCCCACGCCGTCGAGCGGCGAGAGCGTGCCGCCGAGCACATGGTAGGCCGCGTTCATCGCGCCGGCGCGCTCCAGCGCCCAGAGGTCAGACACGTCCTCGACGACGATGATGACCGCATGGTCGCGCCGCACGTCCGTGCAGACGGTGCAGGGATCGCTCGTATCGACATTGCCGCAGCACGAGCAGATGCGCACCTTGCGATGCGCCTCGCCCATCGCATCGGCGAGCGGGCCGAGCAGCTGGTCCTTCTTCTTGACGAGATGCAGCGCGGCGCGGCGCGCCGAGCGCGGGCCGAGGCCCGGCACCTTCGCCAGGAGCTGGATGAGTTTTTCGATTTCGGGGCCGGTGACTCGTTTTGCCATTGCCGGTATCTAGCCCATATCCAAGGGAAACGGAATCCATCTTGCTGGAGGCAGCGCTTGATCAGAATTCTCGCCGTTTGCACGGGCCTTACCCGTCCGCTTCCCGGCAAAAGCTACAAGACGGGCATTTTCAAGACGCCGACCGATGCGGCCGTGGTCGTCGACCGCGAGGGCCTGCTGGGCGACGCGATCTGCAACCGGAAACACCATGGCGGGCCGGAGCAGGCGGTCTACGGCCTCGGCGCGATCGACCTTGCCTGGTGGTCGAAGGAACTCGGCCGTACGCTGGAGCCGGGAACCTTCGGCGAGAACCTCGTCATCGAGGGCCTCGACAGCCGCAGCGTCTCGGTCGGAGACCGGATCGAGACGGAGAGCGTGCTGCTCGAAGTGACCTCGACGCGCATTCCCTGCAACACGCTGACCGCCCGCATGGGCGACCCGGCCTTTGCGAAACGCTTCATGCAGGCGGGCCGGCCGGGTTTTTACTGCCGCGTGCTGCGGGACGGGGTGATCCAGGCCGGTGACCCGGCAACCTATACGCCCTTCGACGGCGCGCCGGTGACCATGCCGGAGCTGCTGCGCACCTATGGCAAGAACGTTTCGGAGGAAGACCGGCTGCGCTATCTCGCCGCCCCGATCAACGACAAGCTGCGCGCGGCCCTCACCGGCTGATCAGCGGGTGGCGATGGCCGCCGCGGCACCGGCCATGGTGCCGGCGCTGAGGCGGTTGGCGATGCGCACGGCGCGCGGGCTTTTCAGGAACAGCCGGGCGCGCGAGGCGAGGAAGACCCAGGCAAGGTCGATCGCGACCAGCACGACGAACATGGTCGCGACCAGTTCGGCCCAGCCGACGAGGGTAACGGCGCCGAGATCGATGATCGCCGGCAGGAGCGCGACGTAGAACATCATGATCTTCGGATTGCCGAGCGTCACCGTCAGGCCGGCGAAGAACAGCTTTGCGCCCGAGCGCGCCTCCGGCAGGGCGCCGTCGCCGGTCTCCACCGGCGCGAACCACATCTTCCAGGCGAGATAGAGCAGGTAGGCGACGCCCAGCCACTTGATGGCGACGAAGGCGGCATGGAAGGTCTCGGCGATGGCCGCAAGGCCGAGCACGGCGCAGGTGAGCCAGATGCCCTCGCCGATCCACATGGCGGCGAGGAAGGGCAGCACGTCCCTTGCCCCGCGCGACAGCACGCGGGCGACAAGCGCCGCGATGCTCGGGCCGGGCGAGCCGGCCGCCATCATCAGCGCGCCGGCAAAGACAACGAGGGTCATCAGGCTCATCGAAGGTCCTCCGCGGAAAGCGTGACCCTACAGGATCAGAACGGCAGTTTGAAGCCGGGCGGGATCGGCAGGCCGGCGGTCAGCGCCTTGGTCTTCTCGGCGGCCTCGGCCTCGGCCTTGTCCTTGGCGTCCTTGTGAGCCGCGACGATCAGGTCCTCGAGGATTTCCACGTCGTCTTCCTTGAAGAGCGAGGGGTCGATCTTCAGGCCCTTGAGATTGCCCTTGCCGTCGAGCGTGACCGAGACGAGGCCGCCGCCGGAGGTGCCGTTCACCTGAAGGGCGGCGATCTCCTCCTGCATCTTCTCCATCTTGGCCTGCATTTCCTTGACCTTGCCCATCATGCCCATGATGTCGCGCATCGGCCTCTCCTCTTTCTGACTGGATGTTAGAGCATTTGTTTTCGTGCAATTCCGCCATGCACCTCGGCTGGAACTGCTAGTGTTCGATATCGTCGCCGGGCAGGATGTCGCCCTCGGCGGATTCCGCGACGGCCGCGACCTCGACGGTCTCGGGCTCGTCTTCCGTTTCCTGGACCTTGATGCGCACGTCCATGATCTTGGCGCCCGGGAAGCGCTGCAGGATGGCGGCCACGTCGGGATCCTGGCGCGCATCGGCAACGCGCGCTTCCTGCGCCATCGTCTCGGCCTCGGCCAGCGTCGGCCCGCCCGGTTCGCGCGACAGGATCACCATCCAGCGGATGCCGGTCCATTCCTGCAGCCGGTTCGACAGGTCGTTGACGAGCGACTTCGGCGCATCGTTGGCAAGGCTGATCTCGAGGCGCCCCGCCTCCACGCTGACCGGCCGCACGAAGGCGCGCACGAGGGCGCGCAGGCGGATGTCGCGGTTCTTCGTGCAGAGGTCGGCAATGTCGGCGACCGACTTAACCGGTACCTTCGGCTCGGCGGCCGGCTGCTCGGCCGGGGCGGTCTCGATACGGCCGAGCGGCTGGGATGCGGGCTCGGCCTGCGGCACGGGACGCAGCATGGTCACCGCCGCGCCGCCCGACTGGGCGCGCTGGGCCGGTGCCTCCGGCGAACGGGAAACGGCGGCGACCGAGGCCTGCGCCGTCGGCTGGCCGCCATTGCCGCCATAGCCGCCGGATTGGAGGGCGCGCGCGCCATTGCCGCCGCCCTCGCCGCCCGAGAGCTCGGCGAGGCGACGGGCCGCCTCTTCCGGCGACGGCAGGTTGGCGGCGTGCGCGAGGCGGATGATGACCATCTCGGCAGCGCCCGCCGGGCGGCTGGAAGCCTCCGTCTCCGGAATGCCCTTCAGCAGCATCTGCCACATGCGCGACAGCGCGGTGACGGCGATGGAATTGGCGAACTCGACGCCGCGCACACGCTCGATCTCGCTCAGAGACTGGTCGCCGCTCGCATCGGGCACATATTTCATGCGCGTGACGAGATGGGTGAAGTCTGCAAGGTCCGTCAGCACGACGGGCGGGCTGGCGCCGGCCTCGTATTGCGCGGAAAACTCGGCGAGCGCGGCGGCGGCATCGCCCTTCACGACATGTTCGAAGAGATCGACGATGCGCGCGCGGTCGGCAAGGCCGAGCATGCCGCGCACGGCGTTCACCTCGACGCGGCCGCCGCCATGGGCGATCGCCTGGTCGAGCAGCGACAGGCCGTCGCGGGCCGAGCCCTCGGCGGCGCGGGCGATCATGGCGAGCGCATCCGGCTCGAACTCCACGCCTTCCTTGCCCAGGATGGTGGTGAAGAGGCCGACAAGGTCGGAGGCGCCGATGCGCCGCAGGTCGAAGCGCTGGCAGCGCGACAGGACGGTGATCGGGACCTTGCGGATCTCGGTCGTCGCGAAGATGAACTTGACGTGTTCCGGCGGCTCCTCGAGCGTCTTCAAGAGGCCGTTGAAGGCCTGCGTCGAGAGCATGTGCACTTCGTCGATGATATAGACCTTGTAGCGCGCCGAGACCGGACGGTAGCGCACCTGCTCGATGATCTCGCGGATGTCGTCGATGCCGGTATGGGAGGCGGCGTCCATCTCGATGACGTCGACATGCCGGCCTTCCATGATGGCCTGACAATGCTCGCCGGGCACGCGAAGGTCGATCGTCGGGCGGTCGATCTCGGATGTCTTGTAATTGAGCGCGCGCGCGAGGATGCGGGCGGTCGTCGTCTTGCCGACGCCGCGAACGCCGGTCAGCATATAGGCCTGCGCGATGCGCCCGGTCTCGAACGCATTGGTCAGCGTGCGGACCATCGGCTCCTGGCCGACCATCAGGTCGGAGAAATCCTTGGGGCGGTATTTTCGCGCGAGAACCCGGTAGGCGGCGGGTTTTTCGCTGGACGGATTGGGGGTTACGTCGCTCATAGACCCTGCCGCTAATCGAACTTTCAGTCCCGACAGGACGGCCAGGATCAGGACGGTAAGGTGGGAGGCTGGCACGATGACCCGTGCCGGGGCTCGTTAGGGCTGCTTCCTTCCGGACCTGACCCGGTTGGCGAGTGGCTCGTCCACCACCAACCTCCCGTCCCCCATATCGGCAATATTCCATCCGAATGCAAGCGCGGCCGATAAAAAACTGTTGGAGCGAATTTGGATGCCGTGGCATGACTCTAGAAAACAGGCATGCCGGGAGACCCCCTTGAGCGACTTTCACCTTGACGAACGGATCGTGCGCGACAGCGACCTTCTGACGAAGATCGGCCTTTGCGAGCTGCGCCTGATGAAGGACGGCCGCTGGCCCTGGCTGATGCTGGTGCCGCAGCGGCCGGATGTCAGCGAGATCTTCGACCTGACGCCGCTCGACCAGACCATGCTGACCTTCGAGACGACCCTGGTCGCCGAAGCGCTGAAGAAGGTGACCGGGGCGGAGAAGATCAACGTCGCCGCGCTCGGCAACATCGTCCGCCAGCTGCACGTCCATGTCATCGCGCGCAGCGAGGGCGACCCGAACTGGCCCGGCCCCGTCTGGGGTTTCGGCACCGCCGAGCCGCGCTCGGCCGACGAAACCAAGGCCCTCGCGGCCAAGATCCTGGACGCGCTCACGCCATGAAGCCATCGCTCTTCGACCTCTACCGCCCGCACCCCGAACCCAGCACCATGGTGGCCTTCGCGGAGAACAGCCTCGACCGCCAGTCGGAGCACCGCGCGCCGGACTGCCTGGAACAGGCCTTCAAGGCCGAGACCGTGCATGCCTTCGCGATCGCCGGAGGAAAGCTCGTCGTCAAGCATGACGAGAAGATCATTGACCCGCTGTTTGCGCCCTATGAGCTGGCCGAGCTCGGTCCAGTGCCGGAGGAGGCCATCCTGCTCGGCTACCTGAAGAACGGCGAGCCGCGGCTGGCGATCCCCGTCAGGGCCGATCCCGAGACCCTGCAGGAGCCGCTGAGGGCGGCGGACGGGCGCACGCTCTACCGCCAGCAGATGCTCGACGACGACCTGCTCGGCCAGTTCGCCCAGGCCTCCAGCCTGATGACCTGGAACGGCAACAACCGCTTCTGCGGCAAGTGCGGCGCGCCGACGCGCTCGGAGATCGGCGGCTACCGCCGCGTCTGCGAGGCGTGCAGCCACACGATCTTCCCGCGCACCGATCCGGTCGCCATCATGCTGATCATCGACATCGAGCGGGACCTCTGCCTGCTCGGCCGCTCGCCGCATTTCCCGGAGGGCATGTATTCCTGCCTCGCCGGCTTCCTGGAGCCGGGCGAGACGATCGAGCATACGGTGCGCCGCGAGACGCTGGAGGAATCCGGCATCAAGGTCGGGCGCGTGCGCTACCATGCCTCGCAGCCCTGGCCGATGCCGCATTCGCTGATGATCGGCTGCTACGGCGAGGCGATCTCCTTCGACATCCGCCGTGACGAGCAGGAACTGGAGGATTGCCGCTGGTTCACCCGCGAGGAGACGGCGGCGATGATCGCGCGCAGCGCCATGTCCGGCGTTGCGCCCGGCGCCACGACCCCGCCGCCGAAGGGCGCCATCGCGCATCGCCTGATGCGCGACTGGCTGGACTGGGCGGTCTGAGCCGCTCAGCGCCAGCCGAGATGCGGCCGGTCGCCCGGATGCTCGCGCAGCCGGAGGCGCGGCGCCAGAAGCCGGGCGATGACGGGGCTTATGAGGAAGGTGACGACGATCCAGGCCGGCAGCAGGTATTTGGCCTGCGCGTTGAGCGCCGGCACGGCGAGGATGGCGATGGTGCCGACGCCGAAGACGACGGCGTTGACCATCAGCGAGACGAGGATCGTTATGTGGGTGATCGTGCGCATGGGCATCTCCTTTCCCGGAAGGGGCCGCCGTCTGCGGCCCGCTTCCTTTGGAAATGCCCCTGCGGCGGGCCGGTTCCGGCCCGCCTGACGATCGTCAAGTTTCAGAAGGCGCTGCGCATCGGATGGGCGCGATAGGTGCCGAGGATGCGGACCTTTTCGGAGAAGAAGCGCAGCTCCTCCAGCGCGCGGCGCACCGGCAGGTCATCCGGATGGCCCTCGATATCGGCATAGAACTGCGTGGCGTAGAACTTGCCGCCGATCTGGTAGCTTTCCAGCTTCGTCATGTTGATGCCGTTCGTCGCAAAGCCGCCGAGCGCCTTGTAGAGAGCCGCCGGAATGTTGCGCACGTTGAAGACGAAGGTGGTGACGATGATCTCGTCCCCGTCGCGTTCCGCCGGCGCCGCATCGCGCGACAGCACGACAAAGCGGGTGACGTTGCTTTCCGTGTCCTCGACATTCTCCGCGACGATGGAGAGGCCGTAGAGATCGGCCGCAAGCCGCGGGGCGAGCGCCGCCATGGTGCGGTCGCCGGTCTCCGCGACGAGCTTGGCCGCCCCTGCCGTATCGCCCGCTATCACCGGCTTCCAGCCGTTGAGGCGGACGATCTTGCGGCACTGGCCGAGCGCATGGATATGGCTGTGCACGGTGCGGATCTCGTCCTTCGCCACGCCCGGCAGCACCATGAGCTGGAAGCGGATCGGCATGAAATATTCGCCGACGATATGCAGCCGCGATTCCGGCAGCAGATGATGGATGTCGGCGACGCGGCCGGCGATCGTGTTCTCGATCGGGATCATGCCGAGGTCGGCATCACCATTCTCGACGGCCAGGAACGCATCCTCGAAGGTCTGGCAGGGCAGCGGCTCCATGCTCGGGAACATGTCGCGGCTGGCCATGTCGGAATTGGCGCCAAACTCGCCCTGGAAGGCGATCCTGTTGGTCTTCATGATCATGGCGGGGTCCGTGTCAGATGGGGTTGGCCGCGAGCATCGCGCGGGCCTTTTCGAGGTCGGCCGGAGTATCGACACCCAGCGGAACGGTGTCAACGATCTCCGCATCGATGCGCATGCCCGCCTCGAGGGCGCGCAGCTGCTCCAGCGATTCCCGCTTTTCGAGCGTCGAGGGCTTCAGCGCGACAAAGGCTTCCAGCGCCTTTCGGCGGTAGGCATAGAGGCCGATATGGTGATAGAGCGGGCCCTTGCCGTGCGGCGCCGTCGCGCGCGTGAAATAAAGGGCGCGCAGGCGGTTCTCGCCAAGCGGCGAGCCGACGACCTTCACGACGTTCGGGTTGGTCTTCTCCTCCTCGTCGCGGATCTCGGTGGTCAGCGTGGCGATGTCGGTCGCGGCGTTCTCCAGCGGGCGAAGGGCGGCGCGGATCGTTTCCGGGTCGATCGTCGGCAGGTCGCCCTGCACGTTGATGATGATCTCGGCCCGGCCCTCGGGGTCGCTTCTGGTCAGCGCCTCATGGATGCGGTCGGAACCGGACTGGTGGTCGACGCGGGTCATCACCGCCTCGAAGCCGGCGGCCACCACCGCGTCGAAGATATCCTGGTGATCGACGGCGACGACGATCCGCCCGACATCGGCCTCGGCCGCGCGGCGCGCAACCTGCACGATCATCGGCAGGCCCGCAATATCGGCGAGCGGCTTGCCCGGAAGCCGGGTCGAGGCCATGCGCGCGGGAATGAGGACGAGGGTCCTGTCAAAATTGGCGGAATTCATCTGCAGCCCTTCAAAACCCCCGGGAAAAGTGTCAAAAAGTCTCAGTGCGGGGGCTACAATCACTGTTGCAACGAAGCAGCAAAAGACATAGGTTCCGCGCGATTTCAAGACTGGCCGGCGCCACGTCCGCCGGTTCCTAGGGGAGCGTTTGGATGAACTCTTATGTGAACATGGGCGTGGGTGCCCTGCTCGGCACCGTTTTCGTACTTATGTCCGTGTCGATCGCTTCTGAAGGCATTTTCCATTCGGGCGCCCCCGAGAAGGAAGGCTTCGCGATCGTGGCCGAGGAAACCGGCGGCGAGGCAGCCGGCGGCGGCGAAGCCGCTGCAACCGTTCCGATCGCCACGCTGCTCGCCACCGCCGATGCGGCCGCCGGCGAAACGGCCTTCAAGAAATGTGCGAGCTGTCACACCTCGGAGAAGGGCGGACCGAACAAGGTCGGACCCGGTCTCTGGGACATCGTGAACCGCCCGGTCGCCTCGCATGAGGGCTTCAGCTACTCCGCCGGCATGACCACGTTCTCCGAAGGCCACAAGGTCCTCTGGGACTACGATCACCTCAGCTACTTCCTGGAAGCGCCGAAGAAGCACGTTCCCGGTACCGCCATGGGCTTCGCCGGCCTGAAGAAGAACGACGAGCGCGCCAACCTGATCGCCTATCTGCGCACGCTTTCCGACAATCCGGCGCCGCTGCCGACCGTCTCCAACGAAGGCGCGGATGCAGGCTCCGCCGCGCCGGCCGACGGCGCGACCGCCACCGAGGGCGCGGCTCCCGCTGACGGCGCCGCCACGACGACGGAAGGTGCTGCGCCCGCCGATGGCGCCGCAACGACGACGCAAGATGCCGCACCCGCAGAAGGCGGCGCAACGACGACCGAGGGCGCGGCCCCGGCCGAAGGCGGCACCGCCACCGAGGGCACCACGACGGAGCAGCCGGCTCAGTAAGACGCCAGCGCTTTAGAGACGAAAAAAACCCGGCCATCGCGCCGGGTTTTTTATTGCCGCCGCGGAGAAACAGCTTCACCCCAGAAGCCAGGCCCAGAAAGAGACGGTGAAGACGCCGAGCGCCGTCGTCATGGTGATCGTCGAGGAGGCGAGCGCATGGCCGACGCCGAAATGGTTGGCGAGCAGCCAGGCATTGATGCCCGTCGGCACCGAGGAGCACAGCACCATGGCGGCCGTCCATTCCGGGCTGAGGCCGAGCAGCCGGCAGGCGACGTAGACGGAGCCCGGCAGCAGCACGAGCTTGAGGCTGGTCATCGCAAGCGCGATGCCGGCATTGCCGCCGACCTTGTACTTGTTGAGCGCCATGCCGATCGAGATGAGCGCCGCCGGCGCTGCCGCCCCCGCGAGTTGGTCGACCACCACCTTCACGGGGCCGGCGAGCGGCACGCCACCCGTATGGAACAGCGCCCCGGCGACGAGGCCGATCACCAGCGGATTGCGCACCAGGCTCCTGCCGATGCCGAGGAGGAGCGTGCCGATACGCTGCGGCTCGCGCGTGCCGTCCTTGCGTTCCGCCCGCTCCATCAGGATCGTGCCGGCGATCATCATGACGGGCAGGTGTACGGAGAGCAGCACCGAGATCGCCACCAGCCCTTCCTCGCCGACGATGCGCGAGACCAGCGGCAGGCCGATGAAGACGGTGTTGGCGAAGGCGGAAGAGACGCCGGCAAGCACGCCGATCCGCCGGTCGCGCCTGAAACCGAGCGTGGCGACGAGGTGCGCCACCGTCCAGGTGAAGGCGACGCCGGCGAAATAGCCGACCCAGATGCGCAGCGGCGATTCCCCGGCGAAATCCGCCTCCGCGATGGTGCGGAAGAGCAGGACGGGAACGGCGACCCGGAAGACGAACTCTCCCAGCCCCTCGCCCAGCGCCTCCCGCAGGTAACCGGTGCGTACGAGCAGCCAGCCGATGAAGATCAGCGCGAAGATGGGCAACACATTGAGGGCGACATCGGACATGAAACCGTCCCGGAAAGCAGGGAGAAACCGGCAGGACGGCCGTCCTGCGGGCTTCATGGGTAGGGCAATCCTTCTGGAGGGTCCAGCGCGAAAGGGCGGCGCGCAAATGAAAAAAGCGAGGGTTATCCCCCCGCTTCCTCATCCCGGCCTGGCCGGGGAAGTGTTCCGCGCGGGTGCCAGTACATCCGTGGTCACCGCGCTTGCGAAACACGACTTTCGTGTCTGACGAAGTTTCTACCGGCCCGCTGTTACAGCGATATGACAGAGAACGTTCGCCCGTGATCCGAAGTCTGCGCCGATATGGTTAACAAAAGGTTAACGCGACGCCGCGCCAAAAATTTTTCGGTCCCGGCGATTGAACGGCAAACCTGAAACGTCTTCCCCCTGGTTCCATGCGCCACCCCTTCCGGCCCTCCCGACGCGCTCCGTCTTTCGATTGACAAGCCGCATCCGGGTCTGGACAGTGGCGGCGGCAACGAGATGGGCAGCGTTAGGAGGACTTCATGTCTATGCGCGCATTCTTCGGTTTCTCGGCACTTCTTCTGGCTGCCGTCGCCTCCCCTCCCCTTCCCGCAGGCGCACAGGAAACGCGCACCGTGGTCACCTCTGAAAACAGCGACTATTTCGGTTTCGACCTGCGCACCGTGCAGGACGTGACGCTCGACCAGTGCAAGACCGACTGCATCGACGACCTGTCCTGCCGCGCCTTCACCTATAATCCCAAGGTGAAGTGGTGCTTCCTGAAGAGCGACTTCAACCAGCTCAATCATTTCCAGGGCGCCGTTGCCGGCAAGATCGTGCGCGCGGACGTCGCCGCCGATATCGGCGCGCCGCCGGCCTTGGCCTTCATCAGCGACTACATGATGAACGATGCCCGCTCCTTCCGCGATAACCTGTCGCTTGCCACCCAGCACACCGGCCAGGGCGCCGAAAGCCTCGCCTCGCTCGGCCGCATCGAGACGGCCTCCAGCCGCTTCGACCAGGCGCTGATCGCCTTCAGGGGCGCGCTCAAGCTCGCGCCGGACGACTACTATCTCTGGATCGAGACCGCCGAATCCATGGGCCGCGCCGTCAACAACAGCTATCTTGCCAGCCAGGGCGCGCTTGCAGCGATCAACGCCTACCAGCTTTCGCGCACGACGGAGACCCGCGCCCGCGCACTCGCCGTGCTCGCCGACACGCTCGACAAATCGAGCAACTACCGCGCCGGCATCAACGCCTACAAGGCGAGCCTCGCGCTGAAGGAGGACGTCGCGGTGCGCTCGGCCTATCTCGGCCTTCGCGCCCGGCAGGGCTTCCGCGTCGTCAATCACACAATCGATTCCGACAGCGCGAGCCCACGTGCCTGCGTCGAGTTCTCCGAACCGCTTGTCAAGTCCGGCGCGGACTATGCTTCCTTCGTCACGCTCGACGGCGCGGCGCCGAAGGCCGTGGAGGCCAAGGACCGGCAGATCTGCGTCGAGGGCCTCACCCACGGCCAGCGCTACAAGATCGCGTTCCGCCCCGGCCTGCCCTCCGCCGTGGACGAGCCGCTGGCTTCCGCCGTCGACCTCGACGTCTATGTGCAGGACCGCGCCGCCATGGTGCGCTTCACGGGCGACGGCTTCGTGCTGCCGGGAAGCGTGCGCCGCGGCATCCCGATCGTTTCCGTCAACACCGACAGCGCCGACCTGAAGCTCTACCGCGTCGGTGACCGCGCGATCACCTCGCTGCTCTCCGAAAGCCGCTTCCTCACCCAGCTCGACGGCTATTCCGCCAGCCGCATCGAAAACGAGAACGGCGAACTGGTCTGGGAAGGCAAGATCGACATCTCGCCCGAGCTCAACAAGGACGTCGTCACCAGCTTCCCGGTCGACGAGGCGCTGCCGGAACGCAAGCCCGGCGTCTACGTCCTGACCGCCGCCGCCTCGAACGGCCGCTCGAACGAATGGGATGCCAAGGCGACGCAATGGTTCGTCGTCTCGGATGTCGGCCTCACCACCTATGCCGGCACGGACGGCCTCAACGTCTTCGCCCGCTCGCTCGACAGCGCCGGCCCGCTCGACGGCGTCGAGCTCCAGCTGATCGCCAAGAACAACGAGGTGCTCGGCACCGCGACGACCGATGCGGATGGCCGCGCGACCTTCACCGCCGGCCTGATGCGCGGCACCGCCGCCAACACGCCCGCCGTGATCCTCGCGAAGAAGGGCACGTCGGACTTCGTCTTCCTCGACATGACGCGCGCCGGCTTCGATCTTTCCGACCGCGGCGTCACCGGCCGCCCGGCACCGGGCGCCATCGACGTGCTCGCCTGGACCGAGCGCGGCATCTACCGCGCCGGCGAGACGGTGCACGCGACGGCGCTCGCCCGCGACATCGAAGCCAATGCCGTGGAAAAACTGCCGCTCACCTTCGTCTTCAACCGCCCGGACGGCGTGGAGGACCGCCGCATCGTCAGCGACGGCGCCGCGCTCGGCGGCCATGCCGTCGACCTGCCGCTGCAGGAAAACAGCATGCGCGGCACCTGGACCATGCAGATCTTCACCGATCCCAAGGGCACGGCGATCGGCGAAAAGCAGTTCCTCGTCGATGATTTCGTGCCCGACCGCATCGAATTCGACATGAAGAGCGAAGCGAAGGCCATCGAGGCCGGCGTTCCCGCCGAAGTCTCCGTCGAGGGTCGCTATCTCTATGGCGCACCGGGCGCCGGCCTTGAAATCGAGGGCGACGTCGCGCTGAAGCCGACGCGCCAGGACGCCGCCTTCCCCGGCTACGTCTTCGGCCTTGCCGACGAGGAGGCGCTCGAGGAGAGCACCACCTCGCTCGAAGACCTCGACGTACTCGACGACGACGGCAGGGCGACCTTCGAGGTGAACGTCGCCGACCTTCCCTCGACCACCCAGCGCCTCGAGGCGCTGGTCACGCTGCGCATGATGGAGGAAGGCGGCCGCGCCGTCGAACGCAACCTCACCCTGCCGGTCAGGGCAGCCGGCGCGATGATCGGCGTGAAGCCGGAATTTACCGGCGAGCTTCCGGAGAACAGCGTCGCCAACTTCCATGTCGTCGCCGTGGCGCCGGATGGCTCCAGGCAGGCGATGCAGGGCATGCCCTGGAAGCTGCTCGCCGTCGAGCGGAACTACCAATGGTATCGCGAGGGCAGCTCTTGGCGCTACGAGCCGGTGCTTGCGACCAGGCAGATCGCCAATGGCACGGTCGATGCCGGCGCGGATGGCGGGCGCATCTCGGTGCCGGTCACCTGGGGCCGCTATCGCCTCGAAGTGGAAAGCGCCGAGCCGGACGGCCCGGCGACCAGCATCGAGTTCGACGCCGGCTGGTACGTCGCCGCGACATCGACGGAAACGCCGGACGCGCTGGAAATCTCGCTCGACAAGGAAAACTATGCGGTCGGCGACACGGCCAGGCTGAAGATCTCGCCGCGCCATGCCGGCCAGGTGCTGATCACCGTCGGCGCCGAAAGCCTGATCGCCACGAAGACCGCCGCCATCGGCGCCGAGGGCGGCGAGGTGGAAATCCCGGTCACCAGGGAATGGGGCCCCGGCTCCTATGTCACCGCGACGCTCTTCCGTCCGGGCACCGACCAGGAAAGCCGCATGCCGATGCGCGCCATCGGCATCACCTGGCTGAAGGTCGATCCCGCCGACCGCAAGCTGAACGTCGCGCTCGACGTGCCGGAAAAGACGCTGCCGCGCCAGCCGCTCGACATCGCGCTTGCGATCGACGGTGCGGGCGCGGACGAGGAGGCCTATGTCACGGTCGCCGCCGTCGATGTCGGCATCCTCAACCTCACCCGCTACGAAGCGCCCGATCCGGCCGGCTGGTACTTCGGCCAGCGCCGGCTCGGCATGGAGATCCGCGACCTCTATGGCCGGCTGATCGACGGTTCGCTCGGCACCACGGGGCGGCTGCGCACCGGCGGTGATGGCGGCGAAGGGGCACTGTCGGGCAATCCGCCGACCGAAAAGCTCGTCGCCTTCTTCGCCGGTCCCGTGAAGCTCGATGCCGAAGGCAAGGCCAGGGTCAGCTTCGACATCCCGCAGTTCAACGGCACGGCCCGCATCATGACCGTCGCCTGGACGAAGACCGGCGTCGGCAGCGCGTCGAAGGACGTCGTCATCCGCGATCCGGTCGTCGTGACCGCGAGCCTGCCGAAATTCCTCGCCCCCGGAGACCGCGCCGACCTGAGGCTCGACATCGCCAATACCGATGCCCCGGCCGGCGACTACACGGTCGAGGTCACCCACAACGCCTCCGTGATGGTCGAGCAGACCGGCGCCGGCCGGACGCTGCGGCTCGAGCCCGGCGGCAAGTCGGCGCTCACCCTGCCGCTGATCGGCGGCGAGGCCGGCGACGGCGTCGTGACGGTCAAGCTCTCGAACGGCGACGGCCTGTCGCTGGAACAGGCGCTCAACGTGCCGGTGCGCCCGGCCGCCATGCCGATCACCACGCGCCGGCCGATCGAGATCGCCGCCAATGGCAGCCTGACGATCGACGACCAGCTTCTGGCCGACAGCCAGCTTGCCGGCGCCTCCGTCAGCCTCAGCGTGTCGCGCGCCGCGGCCTTCGACATCCCGGCGCTCCTGATGGCGCTCGACCGCTATCCCTATGGCTGCACGGAGCAGACGACCAGCCGCGCGCTGCCGCTGCTCTATCTCAGCGAGCTTTCCAAGCAGTCCGGCCTTGCCGAGGACACGGAAACGCAAAAGCGCGTGCAGGATGCGATCTACCGGGTGCTCGCCAACCAGTCCTCCTCCGGCAGCTTCGGCCTCTGGGGGCCGAGCTACGGCGACCTGTGGCTCGATGCCTTCGTCACGGACTTCCTGACACGGGCCCGCGAGCAGAAGTTCGACGTGCCGGAACAGGCCATGCTGCAGGCGCTTTCCAACCTGCAGAACGCGCTCTCCTACGACGTCAACGTCTCCAGCCAGGGCAACGAGATCGCCTATGCGCTCTACGTGCTCGCCCGCAACCGCAAGGCCGCCATCAGCGACCTGCGCTACTATGCCGACACAAAGCTCTCGGAGTTCTCCTCGCCGCTCTCCCGCGCGCATCTTGCCGCTGCGCTCGGGCTCTACGGCGATGCCCAGCGCTCGATGACGATCTTCTCCAACGCGCTCGGCCTGTCGCGCGACAGCGTGATGAACGCCAGCCTCTCGCGCACCGACTACGGTTCGTCGCTGCGCGACGGCGCCGCCATCCTGGCGCTGGCCGCCGAGGCCCGTCCGGTTCCGACCATCATCCCGGACCTGACGAAGCTGGTCGCCAAGCAGTGGGAGGACAAGCGCTGGACCAGCACGCAGGAACAGACCTGGATGCTGCTCGCCGCCCGGTCCGTGAAGGATGCCGACAAGGGCCTGGCACTCGAGATCAACGGCACCGCGCATTCCGGCGGCTATGCCGCGCAGATGACGGGCAAGGCGCTGATGGACAACCCGCTGACGGTTGCCAACCGCTCCGGCGAGCCCATCTCGGCCATGCTGACGACGGTCGCGGCGCCGGCCGATCCGCTGCCGGCCGGCGGCGACGGCTTTGCCATCGAGCGCAGCTACTACACGCTCGACGGCGAGGAGGCGAACGTCTCCGAGGCGACGCAGAACGAGCGCTACGTCGTGGTGCTGAAGGTGACGGAGCACAATGACTGGCCGTCGCGCATCATCATCACCGATCTCCTGCCCGCCGGTTTCGAGATCGACAATCCGAGCCTCGTCGACAGCGCGAAGCTGGCGAATTTCGACTGGATCGGCGAGATCGAGCCGGCCCATACGGAGTTCCGCTACGACCGCTTCGTCGCGGCCTTCAACCGCAGCGCGGGCGACAACCGCGAGGTGACGCTCGCCTATGTCGTGCGCGCCGTGACCCCGGGCACCTACGACCACCCGGCCGCGCAGGTGGAGGACATGTACCGTCCGCAATATTCCGCCCGCACGGCGACCGGCCGCATGCAGGTCGTCAAGGCCGAGTAGGGAGCCCGGCCGATGGCGCTCTGGCGCAAGCTCCTGATCGGCTCCCTCGGCGGGGCGGCGTTCATCGCCGCCCTTGCCGCCGGGCTCGACCATGCCGATCGCGCCTATCCGCCGCCGGTCGACGTGGCGGATATCGTCTCGAAGGAAGTGCTCGACCGGGACGGCCGCCTGTTGCGCGCCTTCGCGACGCCGGACGGGCTCTGGCGGCTGAAGACCACGGCCGCCGATGTCGATCCGCAGTTCCTGCGCATGCTCGTCGCCTATGAGGACCGGCGGTTCCACGAGCATGCGGGCGTCGATCCGCTGGCGCTGCTGCGCGCGGCCGGGCAGTTCGTCACGAATGGCCGCATCGTCTCCGGCGCCTCCACGCTCTCCATGCAGGTTGCCCGGCTGATCGAGCCGCGCGAGAACCGCTCGATGCTGGCCAAGCTGCGCCAGATGGCGCGCGCCATCCAGCTCGAACGGCGCCTCTCCAAGGCCGAGATCCTCGATCTCTACCTGACGCTCGCCCCCTATGGCGGCAACCTGGAGGGCGTGCGCGCCGCGAGCCTCGCCTGGTTCGGCAAGGAGCCGAAGCGTCTTTCCGTCGCCGAAGCCGCCCTTCTCGTCGCCCTGCCGCAGCTTCCCGAAAAGCGCCGGCCGGACCGCCACCGTGCCGTCGCGGAAAAGGCGCGCGAGCGCGTGCTCACCCGCATGGCCGTTTCCGAGATCATCGGCGAAGGCGAGGCGGAGCGCGCGAGCGCCGAGGCGGTGCCCGACCGCCGCCGCCAGCTTCCCGCCTATGCGGCGCACCTTTCGGAGCTTGCGCTGCGCAAGGACGCCAGGGCGAGCGAACACAAGACGACGCTCGACCGCACCGTGCAGGACGGGCTGGAGACGGTGGCGCGCGAGGCGGCCGAGCGGCTCGGCCCGAAGGTCTCGATCGCGATGGTGATGGCCGATGCCCGCACCGGCGAAATCCTCGGCGAGGTCGGCTCGGCGGACTATTTCGACGGCAGCCGCGCCGGCTGGATCGACATGACGCGCATCCGCCGCTCGCCCGGATCGGCGCTGAAGCCCTTCATCTATGGCCTCGCCTTCGAGGAAGGCCTCGTCGCGCAGGAGACCATCGTCGAGGACCGGCCGGCCGATTTTTCCGGCTACCGGCCGCGCAATTTCGACATGACCTACCAGGGCGACGTCAGCGTGCGCAAGGCGCTGCAGCTGTCGCTGAACGTGCCCGCCGTGCGCCTCCTGGAGGCGGTCGGCCCGACGCGGCTGATGGTGCGCTTCCGCCGCGCCGAGGTGCACCCCGAATTGCCGCCGGGCGAAACGCCCGGCCTTGCCATCGGCCTTGGCGGCGTCGGCATCACGCTACGCGATCTCACCCAGCTCTACGCGGCGCTTGCCAATCGCGGAATGCCGGTGCGTCTCGGCGACGGCATCGTGCGCGACGCGGCGGTGATGACGGGCGACCCGCTGCTCGATCCCGTCGCCGTCTGGCATGTCTCGGATGCGCTCTCCGGCGTCACGCCGCCGACCGGCAGCCGCCGCCTCGGCATCGCCTACAAGACCGGCACGAGCTACGGTTATCGCGATGCGTGGTCCGTCGGCTATGACGGCCGCCATGTGCTGGGCGTCTGGGTCGGCCGGGCCGACAACGGGGCCGTGCCGGGCCTGACCGGCTATGGCGCCGCCGCGCCCATCCTGTTCGAAGCCTTCGCCCGGTCCGGCCTCGCCATCACCGCGCTGCCGCGAGCACCGGCCGGCGCGGTGCGCATTGCACAATCAGAGCTGCCGGCGAGCCTTCGCCGTTTCTCGACCACCGCAAGCGGCCTCGTCGCCACGACGGCGCGCGAACCGGCGCCAGAGATCGTCTATCCGCCGGAAGGCGCCCATGTGGAGCTCGGCGCGACGACGGGCGCGGCCATCTCACCGCTCGTGCTCAAGCTCCAGGGCGGCCGCGCACCCTTCCGCTGGCTTGCCAACGGCAAGGTCCTGCCCGATGCCTCGCGCCGGCGCACGACGCAGTGGATGCCGGAGGGCGCTGGTTTCTCGACGCTGACCGTCATCGACGCCGCCGGGCGGGCGGCGAGCGTCAGGGTGTTCATCGAGTAGCGGGGCGCTGCCCTCATCCGCCTGCCGGCACCTTCTCCCCGCAAGCGGGGCGAAGGGGATGTGCCGCGCCGGTTTCCTCAAGCAATAACGGCTCGTGGGGCACGTCCCCTCTCCCCGCTTGCGGGGAGAGGGTTAGGGTGAGGGGCCAAGCCAGAGCCGCAACGTCACCGGAACATTACCTCGCCGTATCCGCCAGCACCCACCCCGCCTTGCGCTTCTCCAGAAACGCCGCGATCCCTTCCGCCGCTTCCGGCGTTTCCCAGGTATCGGCCAGCCGCGTCAGCGTCATCTCGATGACCTTCTCGTCGATCGGCGAAGCGAGCGCATGCGCAAGGGCCTTCGTCGCGGCAACCGCCTCGGGAGACGCCGCGAAATAGGGGGCGATCTCCGCCTCAACCGCCTCGTCCAGCGAGTCGGGCGCCACGACGCGGCTCAAGAGCCCGATGCCCCGCGCCATCGCCGCATCGAACAGGCGGGCGGACGTCGCAAGGCGAAGGAAGGCGGCGGGGCCGATGCGGGCGGCGACATAGGGGCTGATCGTCGCCGGGATGAGGCCGAGGCGGGTTTCCGTCAGGCCGAAGCGCGCGCCCTCCACGGCGATCGCCGCATCGCAGACGCTGACGAGGCCGACACCGCCGCCATAGGCCTGGCCATTGACCCGAGCGACGAGCGGCTTCGGCAGGTCGCGCAGCGCCTTCAGCATCAAGGCGAGCCGTCTCGCCTCGACGATGCGCTCCTCGCGCGTGGCGGCGATCTGCTCCTTCATCCAGTTGAGATCGCCGCCGGCGCAGAAGCTTTCCCCTTCTCCCGTCAGCACGACGAGGCGCACTGCGCGGTCCTCGCCGAGAAGACCCGCAACGGCCGTCAGTTCGCGGATCATCAGGCCGGACAGCGCATTGTGCTGCGCATGGCGGCGCAGCGTCAGCGCGGCCACGCCGCGCCGGTCGACGGATACGGAAATCGTCTCGAAATTCATGACGGCATCTCCTCCTGGCTGAACACCGAACATCCGGACTGGAACGGCTCCAGATTCTTGTTTCCACCGCATTAGCCGGCGCCGAAGCGGTGCCACTTCGGCCGGAAATGCTCTCTTTGTCTTAACGCAATTCCGGACGCAAACCGTTGCGCCCTTTTGCTGGAATTGCTCTAGGCCCGCGCGCCGGGGGCCTCCTTGCCGGCGATGCGGCGGGCGAAGGCGGCGGCGGCGAGGAGCCGCGTGCGATCCAGCCCCGTCTCATAGCCTTGCCCTGCCAGCATGTCGGCCACGGCCAGCGTATCCACATTGCCGCGCGCGCCCGGCGCATAGGGGCAGCCGCCGAGCCCGCCGACCGAGGCATCGAAGACGGCGAGCCCATGATCGAGCGCCACGCGGATATTGTCGAGCGCCAGCCCGCCCGTATCGTGGAAATGGCCGGCGAGCTTCTCCGGCGCGGCGGCGGCAGTTACGACGGCCAGCATGGCCGCGACCTCTTCCGGGCGGGCGCGGCCGATCGTGTCGCCGAGGCTCACCTCATGGCAGCCGAGATCCAGCAACTGCCCGGTCACCCGCGCCACGGCGGCGGGCTCCACCGGGCCGTCATAGGGGCACTGCACGACGCAGCTGACATAGCCGCGCAGCGGAATGCCGTCCGCCCTCGCTGCGTCGGCGACGGGCCGGGCACGCTCGATGCTTTCGGCGATCGAGCAGTTGAGGTTGGCCCGCGAAAAGCCTTCGGAGGCGGAGAGGAAGACGGCAACCTCGTCGACACCGGCAGCCTTTGCCGCCTCGTAGCCCTTCATGTTGGGCACCAGCGCCGCATAGGAAACCCCGGGCCGACGCGCGATGCCGGCCATCACCTCGGCCCCGTCGGCAAGCTGCGGCACCCATTTCGGGCTGACGAAGCTCGTCGCCTCGATGCGCCGGAAGCCGCAATCCGACAGGCGATCGATCAGCGCGATCTTGTCGGCGGCGGGGATGATCGCCTTCTCGTTCTGCAGGCCGTCGCGGGCGGCCATCTCGACGATTTCGACGCGCCGGCTCATGCGGCCTCCTCCGGCTCCAGCGCCAGGAGCAGCGCGCCTTCGGCCACCTGGTCGCCAACGGCGACGGGCACCGCAGCCACGACGCCTTCGCGCGGGGCCGCCAGCACCAGCTCCATCTTCATCGCCTCCATGGTCACCAGCGCATCGCCGCGGGCGACGCGCGCGCCCGGCGCGACGGAGACGATGCGCACCAGCCCCGGCATGGGGGCCAGGAGCCGGTCGCCGCCTGCCGCCGCCTCGCCCTGATGTCCGGCCTCCTGCGTGACCGCGAAGGCATGGCCGTGGCCGGCGAAGAAGACGGCGATATCGGCGCCTTCCCGGTGGATCGTCGCGGGCAGGAGATGCCCGTCGAAATCCGCCTGGACGGCACGGCCATCCGCCGATTGCACGCGGATATCCGTTGCCATGCCGTCATGGTCGATGCGGAAGTGATCCTTGCCAAGCGTGGTGACACGCAAGGCATGTTCCGCGCCGCCATGATCGAGAAAGACGGTCTGGGCCGCATTCCCCCACAGGCGGAAACCGCGGACATGACCCCACGGATCCGGATCGGCCGGCGCGTCGAGAAAGCCGAGCGCCGAGAGAGCGGCGAGCGCAAAGACCTCCTCGGAGGCATCCGGATCGGCCAGCAGTCCCTCGCCGGCCCGGCCGATGAGGCCCGTATCGACATCGCCCGCGGCGAAGGCCGGCAGGCGGCAGAGACGAGCGAGAAAACCGGCATTGGTCGTCAGTCCGCCGACGCGGCAGGCGGCGAGTGCCGCTTCGAGCCGCGCCAGCGCCTCCTTGCGGTTGCGGCCATGGGTGATCACCTTGGCGATCATCGGGTCGTAATAGGGGGTGATGATGTCGCCCGCGCGCACACCCGAATCGATGCGGGCTTCGCCCGGCAGATCGAAGACGGTGAGGCGGCCGGTCGCCGGCAGAAAGTCGCGAGCCGGGTTTTCCGCATAGAGCCGGGCCTCGAAGGCCCAGCCGTCGATGACAAGGTCCTCCTGCCGCTTCGGCAGGGGCTCGCCGGCGGCGACACGCAGCTGCCATTCCACGAGATCGAGGCCGGTAATGGCCTCCGTCACCGGATGCTCGACCTGCAGGCGCGTGTTCATCTCCATGAAGTAGAAGCGGTCCTGCCGCAGGCCTTCGGAGACGTCGGCGATGAATTCGACGGTGCCGGCGCCGCTATAGCCGATGGCCGCCGCCGCGCGCACCGCGGCCGCACCCATCACGGCCCGCATCTCCGCCGTCATGCCGGGCGCGGGCGCTTCCTCGATGACCTTCTGGTGCCGGCGCTGGAGCGAGCAGTCGCGTTCGAAGAGATGCACGACATTGCCGTGCCCGTCGCCGAAGACCTGGACTTCGATATGGCGGGGTTTTGCCATGTATTTCTCGACCAGCACGCGGCCGTCGCCGAAAGCGCTTTCCGCCTCGCGCCGGGCGCTTTCGAGAGCGGCGATAAATTCGGCAGGCCGCTCCACCCGCCGCATCCCCTTGCCGCCGCCGCCGGCGCGGGCCTTGATCAGCACCGGATAGCCGATCGCCTCCGCCTCGCCGGCGAGGAAATCGGCCTCCTGCCGTTCGCCGTGATAGCCCGGCACGACCGGCACGCCGGCCTTTTCCATCAGCGCCTTGGCGGCGTCCTTCAGCCCCATGGCACGGATGGCGTTTGCCGAGGGGCCGATGAAGACGAGGCCGGCCGCCTCCACCGCCTCGACGAAATCGGGGTTCTCCGAGAGGAAGCCGTAGCCGGGATGCACCGCCTCCGCGCCGCTCGCCTTGGCAGCCGCGATGATGGCGGGGATGTCCAGATAGCTTTTCGCCGCCTCCGCCGGGCCGATGCGGATCGCCTCGTCGGCCATGGCGACATGCAGGGCCTGCCGGTCGGCGTCGGAATAGACGGCGACCGTCGCAACGCCCATGCGGCGGGCGGTGCGGATGACGCGGCAGGCGATTTCGCCGCGGTTGGCGATGAGGATCTTTCTGAACATCCTGCCTCCGGCAAAACGGATAGGGAAACGCGGGACGGGTCCCACGCGTTACTGTGCCGCGATGGCCTCGACCTCGAGCATCCACTTCTCATCGAAGATCGCGCAGATGACGACGCTCATCGCCGGGGCGATGGCGCCGAGATATTCGCTGCGGATCTCGCGATTGGCGGTCGCGTGGTGCCGGTCGGAGAGAAACGTCGTCACCTTGACGAGATCGGCCTTGGACATGCCCGCCGCCTTCAGCTGCGCATCGATGTTGCGCCAGACGAGCCGAGCCTGTTCCTCGAACGTTTCCGGCACCTTGTCATCGTCCGAAACGGGAATCTGGCCGCTGATGAAAAGCAGCTTCTTGAAATCCTCGATCTTGACGGCCTGCGAATAACCGCCGCGCGGGGTGGGGGCGTTCTTGGCATTGATGGTTTCGCGGTTCATGGCATTCCCTCCTCTACATCCTGAAGACGCCGAAACGAGTGGGCTCGACCGGCGCATTGAGCGCCGCCGAGAGCGAAAGCGCCAGCACGTCGCGCGTCTTGCGCGGATCGACGATGCCGTCGTCCCAGAGCCGTGCCGAGGCATAGAGCGGGTGGCTCTGCCGGGCGAACATGTCGATGGTCGGCTGCTTGAAGGCGGCCTCCTCCTCGGCGCTCCAGCTGCCGCCGGCGCGCTCGATGCCCTCGCGCCTGACGGTCGCCAGCACCCCCGCTGCCTGCTCGCCGCCCATGACGGCGATGCGGCTGTTCGGCCAGGTCCAGAGGAAGCGCGGCGAATAGGCCCGGCCGCACATGCCGTAGTTGCCGGCGCCGTAGGAGCCGCCGATCAGGACGGTGATCTTCGGCACCTTCGCCGTCGCGACGGCGGTAACGAGCTTCGCGCCATGCTTGGCGATGCCCTCGGCCTCGTATTTGCGGCCGACCATGAAACCGGTGATGTTCTGCAGGAAGAGAAGCGGGATACCGCGCTGGGCGCAGAGCTCGATGAAATGCGCGCCCTTGAGGGCGGCCTCGGAGAAGAGCACGCCATTGTTGGCGATGATGCCGACGGGAAGACCGTGCAGCGCGGCAAAGCCGCAGACGAGCATGGTGCCGAAGCGCGCCTTGAACTCGTCGAAGCGCGAGCCATCCACCACGCGGGCGATCACCTCGCGCACGTCGTAGGGCGTGCGGGTATCGGCCGGCACGATGCCGAGCAAATCTTCCGGGTCGTAAAGCGGTGCATCGCCGTCGCCGACCTTCGTAAACTCCGGCTTATGCGTATTGAGATTGGCCGCGATCTGGCGGGCAATCGCGAGCGCATGGCGGTCGTCGCGCGCGAGATGGTCCGCGACGCCGGAAAGGCGGGTATGCACGTCGCCGCCGCCGAGATCCTCGGCCGTCACCACCTCGCCCGTTGCCGCCTTCACCAGCGGCGGGCCGGCAAGGAAGATCGTGCCCTGGTTCTCGACGATGACGGTCTCGTCGCTCATGGCCGGCACATAGGCGCCGCCGGCCGTGCAGCTGCCCATGACGACGGCGACCTGCGGAATGCCGGCGGCGGACATCTGCGCCTGGTTGTAGAAGATTCGGCCGAAATGATCGCGGTCGGGGAAGACCTCGTCCTGGTTCGGCAGGTTGGCGCCGCCGGAATCGACGAGATAGATGCAGGGCAGCCGGTTCTCCGCGGCGATCTCCTGCGCGCGAAGATGTTTCTTCACGGTGATGGGATAATAGGTGCCGCCCTTCACCGTCGCATCGTTGCAGACGATCATGCATTCGCGGCCGGAGACGCGGCCGATGCCGGCGATCATGCCGCCGGAGGGCGAGGCGCCGTCATAGAGGCCGTGGCCGGCGGTGAGGCCGATTTCGAGGAAGGCGGAGCCGGGATCGAGCAATTGCGCGACGCGGTCGCGCGGCAGGAGCTTGCCCCGGGAAACGTGGCGCTCGCGCGCCTTCGCCCCGCCGCCATCCATGGCAAGGCCCGCCGCCGCCTCCACCAGGGCGAGTGCCTCCAGCATGGCCTTGCGGTTCGCCGCAAAGGTCTCGCTGCGGATGTTCACGGCCGAGGGGATGACCGGCATCACAGCGTCTCCTGGAAGATTTCGCGGCCGATGAGCATGCGGCGGATCTCCGAGGTGCCGGCGCCGATCTCGTAGAGTTTCGCATCGCGCAGCAGGCGGCCCGTCGGATAGTCGTTGATATAGCCGTTGCCGCCGAGGGCCTGGATGGCCTCGAGGGCTAGCTTCGTTGCGCTTTCGGCGGAGAGCAGGATGCAGCCGGCGGCGTCCTTGCGCGTGGTCTCGCCCCTGTCGCAGGCGGCGGCCACGGCATAGACATAGGCGCGCGCGGCGTTGAGGGCGACATACATGTCGGCCACCTTGCCCTGCATCAGCTGGAACTCGCCGATCGGCCGGTCGAACTGCTTGCGCTCGTGCAGATAGGGGATGACCACGTCGAGGCAGGCGGCCATGATGCCGAGCGGGCCGCCCGAGAGCACGACGCGCTCATAATCGAGGCCGGACATCAGCACGTTGACGCCGCGCCCGACGGTGCCCATCACGTTTTCCTCCGGCACCTCGCAATCGGCGAAGACGAGTTCGCAGGTATTGGAGCCGCGCATACCGAGCTTGTCCAGCTTCTGCGCCGTCGAGAACCCCTTGAACCCCTTTTCGATGAGGAAGGCGGTGATGCCGCGCGGGCCGGCTTCCGGATCCGTCTTGGCATAGACGACAAGCACATCCGCATCCGGCCCGTTGGTGATCCACATCTTGTTGCCGTTCAGCACATAGCGGTCGCCGCACTTTTCGGCGCGCAGCTTCATCGAGACGACGTCGGAGCCCGCGCCCGGCTCCGACATGGCGAGCGCGCCGACATGCTCGCCGGAGATCAGCTTCGGCAGGTACTTTTCCCGCTGAGCGACGCTGGCATTGCGCACGATCTGGTTGACGCAGAGGTTGGAGTGGGCGCCATAGCTGAGGCCCACCGAGGCGGAGGCGCGGCTGATCTCCTCCATCGCCACGCAATGGGCGAGATAGCCCATGCCGGACCCGCCATGGCTTTCCGGCGCGGTGATGCCGAGCAGGCCGAGATCGCCCAGCTCGCGCCAGAGCGGCATGGGAAAGGTGTTGCTGCGGTCGATTTCCGCCGCCTGCGGGGCGATGCGGTCGCTCGCAAAACGCCGGACGCTCTCCCTGAGCGCGTCGATTTCCTCACCAAGCCCGAAGCTCATTGCAGCATCGTACATGTCCGTCCTCCCCGGTCGGATGCCCCGGCATCCGCCTGCTTCCTCAAATTGCGGAGCCGGATGACCGGCACCATCGCGACCTCAGGCGGCCGCCTTGTGTTGTCCTGCCGTGTCGAAGGCCAGGCGCATTTGCGCCTCGCGCGCCCGCACCCGCTTCACCGCCGCCTCCTTCACCGGGCCGTAACCACGAATTTCGCCGTAAAGCGACAGCAGCGCAACGGCGGCGTCGAGGTTCTCGCGACAGAGGTTTTCGAGCACATGCTCGGTGAGTGCCACGTAGTCGGCGATGAGCTGGCGCTCCATGCGGCGCTCCCCCGTGCGGCCGAACGGGTCGAAGGCGGTGCCGCGCAGGCCCTTCAGGCGGGCGAGCAGGCCGAAGGCCGGCAGCATCCAGCGGCCGAAGCGGCGTTTTCGCGGACGGCCGTTCGCATCCTCGCCCTTCAGGAAGGGCGGTGCGAGGTTGAAGGCGATGCTGTACTTGCCCTCGAACTGCTCGGCCAGCCCCTGCTTGAAGGCCGGATCGGTGAAGAGCCGCGCCACCTCGTATTCGTCCTTGTAGGCAAGGAGCTGGGCATAGACATGCGCGACGGCGCGGATCAGCCGGTCGTCCGGCCCGAGCGCCCGTTCCGCCTGGCGCACGCGCTCGACCAGCGCCTTGTAGCGATCGGCCAGGGCGGCGTTCTGATAGGCCGTCAGGTGTTTCATGCGATGGGCGACCAGCGCGTCCGGCGCCATGGTCTCCAGCGTCGCGGCGGGCTTTCCGGGGGTGAGCAGGCATTCGGCGCGGGCCGGGTCGGCGGCGATCAGGCGGCCCCAGCCGAAGGCGGAGAGCGTGGCGTCGACGGCGACGCCGTTCAGCACGATCGCCTGTTCGATCGACTGGCGCGTCAGCGGGATCAGCCCCTTCTGCCAGGCAAAACCCGTCATCAGGATGTTCGTCGCCATGGCATTGCCGGCCACCTTCTCGGCGATCGTCGTGAAATCGAGAAGATGGGAGGGGTCGCGCAGCGCCGCGCGCACCGTGCCCTCGACATCGCGGCGGCGGAAATCGAAGTCCCGCTTGCGCACGAAATCGGCGACCGGCGTCAGCTTCGTGTTGACGACGCCCGTCGTGCGGTGGTGGTCGCAGAGCGTGACGGCATCCTTCGAGGCGGCCACCACGTCATCGGCGGCCAGGAGGAGATCCGCACCGCCCGTGACGATGCGCGGCGAGGAGACATCCTCATCGCAAAGACCGATGCGCAGGTGGCTCATGACGGCGCCGCCCTTCTGGGCAAGGCCCGCCATGTCGAGGATCATCGGCGCCTTGCCGTCGAGATGGGCGGCCATGCCGAGGATGGCGCTGATCGTCAGGATGCCGGTGCCGCCGATGCCGGCAATCGCGATGTTATAGGCGCGGTCGCCGATCCGCACGATGTCGGGCTCGGCAATGCCGGTCATGTCCGGGTTGGAGCGCGCTGCCTTGCGCAGCCGGCCGCCCTCGACCGTCACGAAGGACGGGCAGAAGCCCTTGAGGCAGGAATAGTCCTTGTTGCAGGTCGACTGGTTGATCTTGCGCTTACGGCCGAATTCCGTGTCGAGCGGTTCGACGGAGACGCAGTTCGACTGGGTGGAACAGTCGCCGCAGCCTTCGCAGACCGCCGGATTGATCACCAGGCGGACCGGCGGGTCCGCCATCAGGCCGCGCGAGCGGCGGCGGCGCTTTTCCGCCGCGCAGGTCTGCACGTAGACGATGGCGGAACAGCCGGGTGCCTCGCGGATATCGCGCATCACCCGGTCCATCTCGTCGCGATGGCGCACGATGACGCCGGGCGCGAGCATCGCCGGCGGATAGGCGTCCGGGTGGTCGGAAACGAGGTAGATCGGCGCCACGCCCTCGTCATGCAGCTGCCGCGTCATCACCTCGGGACTGAGCGGGCCATCGACAGGCTGGCCGCCGGTCATGGCGACCGCGTCGTTGTAGAGCAGCTTGTAAGTGATGTTGACGCCGGCGGCGACGGACTGGCGGATCGCCAGGATGCCGGAATGATAATAGGTGCCGTCGCCGAGATTGACGAAGATGTGCTTCTCGTCGCTGAAGGGCGCGATGCCCGACCACGGCACGCCCTCGGCGCCCATATGGGTGAAGGTCTTGGTGTCACGGTCCATCCACTGCACCATGTAGTGGCAGCCGATGCCGGCCGTGGCGCGGCTTCCCTCGGGCACCTTCGTCGAGGTGTTGTGCGGGCAGCCGGAGCAGAAATAGGGCACGCGCTCGACCGGCGCCGTGTGCGCCTTGCGGATCTTCTCGCGTTGCAGCAGATAGGCGAGCTCGTCGGAAATGACCGTCTTCAGGCCGGCATCGAAATCGAACTGCAGGAGACGGGCGGCGATCGCCCGCGCCACCATGCCGACGGACAAAGCCTCCGACAGCGGCAGGAACGGCTTGTCCTGATGGTCAAACTTGCCGACGATGCGCGGCCGCTCGCCGTGATGCCAGTTGAAGAGCTGCTGCTTGATCTGGTTCTCGATGATCTCGCGGCGTTCCTCGACGACCAGCACCTCCTCCAGCCCCTGCGAGAAGTCGCGAACCCCATCCGGCTCCAGCGGCCAGGGCATGCGGACCTTGTAGATGCGCATGCCGATCTCGGCCATCTCGGCCGGGCCGAGGGAAAGCTCCTTCAGCGCCTGCAGCACATCCTCATAGGCCTTGCCCGAGGCGATGATGCCGAAGCGGGCGCGCGGCACGTCGTACGTCACCTCGTCCACCCGGTTGGCGCGGGCAAAGGCGATGGCCGCATAGCCCTTGTAGGTCTGGAGGCGTTCGTCCTGCGGCAACGGCGGGTCGGGCCAGCGCAGGCTGAGGCCGTCCCGCGGCAGCTCGAAATCCTGCGGAATGACGAACTGCCGGCGCTCGCCCGCAAGATCGACGGAGGCCGTCGTCTCGACCGTGTCGGCGATGAACTTCATGCCGACCCAGCAGCCGGAATAACGCGACATGGCCGTGCCGAGCAGGCCGTATTCGACGAATTCGTGGATCGAGGAGGGATAAAGCACCGGGATCAGCGCCGACATGAAGGCATGGTCGGACTGGTGCGGAATGGAGGACGACTTTGCCGAATGGTCGTCGCCGGCGAAACAGAGCACACCGCCATGTTTCGCGGTGCCGGCGGCGTTGGCATGCTTCAGCACGTCGCCGCAACGGTCGACGCCCGGCCCCTTGCCGTACCAGTAGCCGGCAACGCCGTCATAACGCGCGCCCGGCGAGAGGTGGAGCTGCTGCGTGCCCCAGACGGCGGTGGCCGCCAGGTCCTCGTTGACGCCCGGCCGGAACACGATGTCGTGCGCCGCCAGATGCTTCTTCGCCTTTGCAAGCTGCTGGTCGTAGCCGCCGAGCGGCGATCCGCGATAACCCGAGATGAAAGCGGCGGTGTTCAGCCCCGCGGCCCGGTCGCGCCGCATCTGGACGATGGGCAGGCGCACGAGTGCCTGGGTGCCGGAAAGGAAGATCCTCCCCTCCTCGGCCATATACTTGTCCTCGAGAGAAAAGCTCTGCTTGAGCATGACCTCCTCCTCGATGGCCCTCCTCCGTGAAAGCCATCCTCCATATGTAGGAGCTTACCCATGGAATGGGAGGAGCGGGTCCCTATTTTCGCGACGGCGAATCACAGTTTCGGGATGGCATCCGCAAAAGCGGCCGCTGGGCGCAAAGCCATCCTCATTTCGCGTCAGATCGGAACGCGGTGCGTGTTCTTCAGCTCGTCGAGCGCGAAGCTGGAATTGACGAAGCCGACGCCCGGCAGGCGCAGCAGCGCCTTCTTCAGAATCTCTTCGTACTGGCGCACGCTGCTTGTCAGGACGCGCAGCACATAGTCATGGTCGCCGGTCATGGAATAGCACTGCACGACCTCCGGCATGTGCTTCACCGCCTTCTCGAATTCCAGCAGCGTCGCCTCGTCGTGCTGCTTCAGCCGCACGAAGCAGAAGACCGACACCTCGAAGCCGACGCGCTTCGGATCGACGGCGACGATGCGGCCGCGGATGATGCCCTGCCGCTCCATCTCCTTGATGCGCCGCCAGCAGGGCGTGTGGCTGAGGCCGACGCGCTCGCCGATCTCGGCGACCGTCAGCTCCGGTTCGCTCTGCAGCAGCCGCAGGATCTTGCGGCTCGTCTCATCCATGCCGCCTTCACCCATCTAGAGGAGCCCGCGGGAGGAGAGGTTGCGCATCAGCGCGGTGATGCCGAAGGTCCAGGGCGGGCATTCGGTGGAAAGGCGCACGGTGTTTGTGAGGGCGCCCAGCTCGGCATTGGAGATCGTCACCCGGTCGCCGGCCTTGTGGGTAAAGCCCTGGCCGGGGGTGTCGCGGTCCTCGACGGGCGCGAAGAGCGTGCCCATGAACAGCAGGAAGCCGTCAGGATATTGATGGTGCTTGCCGATCGTCTGGGCGACGAGGTCGAGCGGATCGCGGCTGATCTCGCGCATCGTGCTGCGGCCCTTCAGGACGAAACCGTCCTCGCCCTCGATCAGGAGGTCGAGATCGGCCTTGCGCACGTCGTCGATCGCATAGGTCTCGTCGAAGAGGCGGATGAAGGGACCGATGGCCGCCGAGGCATTGTTGTCCTTGGCCTTGCCGAGCAGCAGCGCCGAGCGGCCCTCGACATCGCGCAGGTTCACGTCGTTGCCAAGCGTCGCGCCCTTGACGCGGCCCTGGCTGTCGACCGCCAGCACGATTTCCGGCTCCGGATTGTTCCACCTGGAGATCGGGTGCAGCCCCACCGAGGCGCCCCAGCCGACGGCGGCCAGCACCGGCGCCTTGGTGAAGACCTCGGCATCCGGCCCGATGCCGACTTCCAGATATTGCGACCAGACGCCTTCCTCGATCAGCGCCGCCTTGACCTTGGCCGCGGCTTCCGAGCCCGCCTTCAGGTCGCGCAGGCTGTCGCCGATGATGGCGGTGACGCGGCCGCGCACCTTGTCCGCCAGCGCCGGATTGCCCGCCGCCTTCTCCTCGATCACGCGCTCGATCATCGAGCGGGCGAAGGTGACGCCGCAGGCCTTGACGGCCTGGAGGTCGCACGGCGCGAGCAGGTGCAGGCGGGAAAAATTGCCGGCGCCCTCGACGGAGGCCTCCAGCACCGTATCGAGCGTGCCGAGCGGATCGCAGGGCGCCGCGCGGGCGACAGCCGCCGGATCGTCCGTTTCCAGAAGGTCCCGCATCGTCGGGATGGCCCGGGACGTGATGTCGCATAGCTTGCCGTCGCGCAGCATCACCACTGCCGGCCCCTGCACATCCGGCCGCCAGACGCGCCCGACAAAAGTTCCCTGCGAAAAATCGCCTGCCGTCATCGTCACGCGCCGCTCCTCCAAGAATCCTCGACTGGAGTTCTAGACCGAAAAGCATGACGGGGAACAGGGTGAAGACAGGCGCACGCAAACGAAATAGCGGGATGGCGGACGGTAACGCCGCCATCCTATGCGATCAGGCCGGCCGGGTGCGCACCGCCGAGACGATGGTGAGCGCGGCCAGCAGCAGCACGGCGCCGCTGGCGACGAAGACGCTCGTCACGCCGCTCGCATCGAACAGGGCCCCGCCGGCGGCGGCACCGGTGGCGATGGCGAAGTTGATGGCGGCGACGAAGAGGCCGCCGGCGCTTTCTGCCTCGTCCGGCACGGCGCGGGTGATCCAGGTCGACCAGGCGACCGGCACCGCGCCGAAGGCGAGGCCCCAGAGCGCGACCATGGCCGCATCGCCGGCAAGGCTGCCGCCGAAGAGGGAGAGCGAGAGGGCGAGCGCGCCCATCACCACCGGCATGATCGTCAGCGTGAAGCGCATGGAGCGCTCCAGCAGCACGGCGCCGAGATAATTGCCGAAGAAGGTGGCGATACCGAAGCCCAGCAAGACGGCCGAGAAGCCCTCGACACCGAGACCCGTCACCGTTTCAAGGAACGGCCGTATATAGGTGAAGAAGGCGAAATGGCCGGTGAAGACGAGCAGGATCGCGAACATCGCGAAACCCACGCCGGGCCGCGTCAGCACCTCGAAGAGCGTGCCGAAGCGCGAATGGCCGCGCGGCGGAAGCGAGGGCAGCGTCGCAAGCTGCACGACGAGCGCCAGCGCACCGAGCACGGCGGCGCCCAGAAAGACGTTCCGCCAGCCGACGATATCGCCGACATAGCTACCGACGGGCGCGGCGAAGACCGTGGCCGCCGACACGCCGAGGAACATGACCGACAGGGCCTTCGGCACATAGGCCTCCGGCACCAGCCGCATCATGGTCGCTGCCGAGAGCGTCCAGAAGCCGCCGAGCGCCATGCCGAGCAGCACGCGCCCAGCCAGAAGCATGGCGAGGTTCGACGCCATCGCCACCAGGAGGTTCGAGAAGATCAGAAGGACCGAAAGGCCGAGCAGCACGAGCCGCCGGTCGATCCTGCGGGTCACCACCGTGACCAGCAGGCTCGTCGCCAGCGCGACCGCCGCCGTCGCCGTCACCGCCTGGCCGGCCATGCCCTCGGAGATCCGAAGGTCCGCCGCCATCGGCGTCAGCAGGCTTGCGGGGAGGAATTCCGCGCCCACCAGCCCGAACACACCGAACGTCATCGATATCACGGCCCCCCAGGCCGGCCGCGCATCCGCTTCGCTCTGCGGCGCCGCGATTGTTGCATCCGTCATCTGCCATCCCTTTCCTGTTGCAGTGCGTGCTCCAAGAGGTGGGTTGAAATGCAAGACGCACAATGTCATTTTATCCGCAATGTTTGATCGATCGTCCGACTCCGCAAAAAACCTGCACGACCCCGTCAGCGAACTGCTGATGGGCATGCGCCTGCGCGGCGCGAGCTACGGCCGGCTCCAGCTCAGCCCGCCCTTCGGCATCCGCTTTCCGGCGGGGCCGGAAGCCCGCTTCCATTTCGTCGCCCGCGGCAAGGTCCTGCTGCGCGCGCCGGGCGAGGCCGGGCGCGAACTTTGCTGCGGCGATGCCGTGCTGCTGCCGCGCGGCGAGGTGCACGAGATCGTCACCGGACCGCATGTCCAGATCCGCGACTACGAGAGCTATACGCGAAAGCCGCTCTGCGCCGATGTGGCGGCGGTGGAGGCCTGCATCAAGACGGCGGACCCGGAAAACGACACGCTGATCTTCACCGGTCGCATGGAGTTCGAGCTCGACACGCTGCATCCGCTCGTCGGCCTCATGCCGCAGATCATGTCGGTCGGCGCGCTGATCGGACGCCAGCCCGAGCTGATGCCGCTGCTCGACGCGATGGAGCGGGAGATGGGAGAGGAGCGCGTCGGCTCGGCCGGCATCCTCGCACGCCTTGCCGACGTGGTCGCCGCCTCCATCGTGCGCGGCTGGGTGGAATGCGGCTGCGGCGATGCGACCGGCTGGATCGAGGCGCTGCGCGACCCGCGCCTCGGCCGCGTCATCGCCGCCCTCCACCGCGAGCCCGGCCGCAACTGGACGCTCGCCGACATGGCTGAGGAAATGGGCAGCTCCCGCTCGGTCTTCGCAAAACGCTTCGTCGAGGTGACGGGCGTGACGCCGCAGCGCTACGTGCTTGCCCTGCGCATGCGCCTTGCCGAACAATGGTTCCGCCGCGACAAGCTGTCGATCGACACCGCCGCCCGCCGCCTCGGCTTCGGCTCCCAGGCCGCCTTCGCCCGCGCCTTCAAACGCGTCGTCGGCGAACCGCCCGGCCAGACGCGCAGGAAGGCGGCGACGGGTGCGGAAAATGGAAAGAAAACGAGGAAGAATGGTGCTGCTAGAGAGATTTGAACTCTCGGCCTCTCCCTTACCAAGACTATTGTCGGTTTTCTGTAGGTTATTGTCCGGCAATATTTTTCTTGGTTTCTCAGGATCTCAACTCGCCTTCTGTCGGTCGATGTAGGTCACTTGTAGGTCGATTTCGATGCCCAATTTGGGCACTTGTGCTCAATGAGCGCGCAAGGACCAGTCCCTTTCGATTACGATGCGGCCCATGGAAATTGCTCTCTGGATCGCCAATTGACTATCTCGACGCGACATGCCGTTACGAACTGCTCGATCGCAGAGGGATGTCGCGGAAGTGTGGCCGCCCATAGCTTTTAGATGCGACACTACTTTCTCTATATCAGTGCGCAACCAGAACCTCCTTGTCACGGGCAAAGGTTTCGTCAAAGACTGAGAGGAGCGTCTGCGGCGGGACGTTTTCTGCGATAGTGCCTTGGTCGGGCGTGAACGCGCGGAGCCGCTCGTAGAAGAGTGCGTTTGCCGTGTGGCCGGCTGCGGTTCGCCTTTCCCTGTCACTGAAACGATCTAGGTCAAGACCGCTGCATTCGCCAAGCGGACGACCGTCGCACAGCCAGCGAGAAAGAATACCAGCCGCTCGCTTATTCGCCTCGTTGTCGATGGCAGCGTTAATATCCGCTTGCTGTTTCTCAAACTTTTCGGCCTGTTCCCGCCACTGCGCGCGCTGAACGTGAATTTCATATTCGCTGCGCGGTATGGAATGCTGTTTGCAGTATGCCGTTTTAACGTGTTCGTCGTATTCGCTGAGTGGTATCGAGTACTTATTGCAATACTCCTTTCGCTCTTTGTCCGCCCTCATCCACTCTCTCGCATACCTGTTTTTCTCGCGTTTCTGCTCAGCGTCGTATTTTTTAATTTTGCGAGCTTTTTCGGCTTTGTACTTAGCGCTGGCCTCGATCTTCAGAAGGCTCCGTTCTCTTCCGCGTGCGGCATTTATTAACGCAACCATGCCTGCGCGCATCAAATACCACTTCAGCTTTTCCGCGTGCTTTTCTTTGGCGACGTCAGCGAGGAAAAATCGCAAATACGTTTCGTACTGCTCCTCGCCTAGAATTGACGAGGGTGTGATTGACACAATATCCAGTATCTTTGCGTCGAACGTTTCTTTGATGCTCATAGCCATGTCTGGTTCCGTCCGTATTGTCGCCCTTTAAAACATACACAATTTTCACCGCAGACTATTTTGCGTGAAACGTTTTCGTGCTCTTGAGGGTCAGCGTTGGTGCCGCGGCGAGCAGCGCCGCGATCTCTGTTTTTCGGATCAGCGTGCGCCCGCCGACCTTGATAGCCGTAAGTTTGCCACGACGAATGAGGTTGTAGACGTGGCCGCGCGAAGAGCGCAGATACTCGGCTGTTTCTTTTATGCTCATGACCGGCGAGAGATCCACGGTCAATTCCTCGGCTCGGGTCGATTGGCTTGGATCCACACGCGAACATCTTCGACACGATAGCGTGGCCGCCCCTCTACCGTTGTAATTTTGGGGCCACGCCCCAGCTTAGCCCACTTCCTGAATGCCATCAGCGAAAAGCCAGAAAGCGCGACGAGTTGGTTTCGTGTCAACAACGCGTCGGGAGGCAATATCCGCAGATCCGGCACGGCGTTTTCACGTCGTATCCACCGACGATAGTCAGCTTCATCCGCATCGACTTTCTTCATTTTGGCACCTCATCGTAGCTGGTTGAGATCGAGTTCACGGCGGCCCGCAGGCGACCAGGGCAGTGTTTCGCGTAGACCTTCTCGACCATCGCCAGCGTGTTTCCGAGGATGCCGGCGATATGATAGAGCGGCACGCCTCGGCGCGCCATGTGGGTCGCTGCGGTGTGCCGGAAGGTGTGCGGCGAGATGCCGGTCCCTTTGATCGTCTCGCCGGTCGCCCGCGGCTGGCGCGGTGCCAGCCCGGCCTTCACGACGATCGCCTGGATGGCCTTCCATACCTGACTGTCGTGATCGAGTACGCGGTCGTTGATCCGTTCCTCGTGCATTCGCTTCAACTGCGGCAGCAGCGCGTCCGAGATCGGAACAGACGGCCGTCTCTTCTTCGTCTGCTTGCGGCTCGGATCCGTGAAATGGATGACGCGGGTTTCGAAGTCGACGCGGTCCCATGTCAGGTCGATGATCGCCTGCTTGCGCGCGCCGGTTTCGAGGGCGATCCACAGGAACCGCTCGCCGCGGTGCATGCGCTTTTCGCCCGGCCGGATCTGGCGCGCGGCGTCGAACAGCTTCTTGATCTCTTCCGTCGTCAGCCAGCGCTCGCGCGGGCCGCTCTCCTCGGGCAAGGCGAAGACCGGCAGGTCTTTCACGTCCAGCAGCCGGGAGCGGCCACGCTCGGCGCTGGCGTGCCAGTTGAGGCAGGCGCGCAGCGCGACGAGCTCCTTGCGCACCGTGGACGCCGAGGACGGCCGTCCGATGTCGCCTTCGACGCGCTTCTCTTCGTAGTCCTCGACGGTTGTCTGATCGATTTCGGATGGCGTCAGAGAGCCGAAATGCTGCTTCAGGTTCTTCCAGCAATAGCCGATCGTCTCGGGCGCGGCGGCGTTCTTCTGGACGTGCTTCTTGTCGTAGATCGTCCAGTATTCGTCGATCGTCAGTTCGGTGACCGATCCGTCTTCTTTCCGCTCCGGCCCATACCTTTCTTTGAGCCACATGCCAAGGCGATAGCGCGCTTCCTCTTCTTCGCGAGTAGCCAAGCTTTCGCGCCGGCTACGTCGACCCTCGCTGAAGTGGACGTAGTAGCGGCCGTTTGCGTGTTTTTTGATTTTCGGTTCTGCCATACGTATGCCTCCAAATCCGACATTTCAATCAAAACTGGCCGGCCGCGCACATAGGGCAGTTCACCGCCCATCCTCAGCCGTTTGATCTTTGAGCGACTGCAACGCAGGATCACGGCCGCCTCTTCTTCGGTCAGGAGCTTCACGGCACGTCCTTTTTCAACGGTCGATCTGCTTCCAGCAACTGCGCCACTTCGAGCGCCGTGCGCAACGTCACTAACCGGTTGACACGCAACCAGGCAGTATCGGGCGACCCCGGACTGACGCGAATATCAAGCTCGGGATGATCAGCATCGATCGCGCTCTCGGTGTGGTTCGGCAGCAACTCTTGCGGGGAGACGCCGACGGCGTCGGCCAAAGCCTGAAGACTTTTCGGCGTGGGCATGGACTGTCCCCGTATATACATCGAAATGCTATCGCGGGGCAGGCCGGCACGTCGGCCAAGCTCACTCTGGTTCCATCCGCGATCGAGCATCAGCCTCTGCAAGCGTCGGCCAAACTGCTGTTTCGTGAGATGTTTGGGCGTCAGACGTGAAGGCGTCGCGGCGTCATCTGGGAGGTGCGTTCGGACATCTCTGGGCATAAGCGGGCCTTCATTAGAACTAGGGATAGGCATGTTGTATGTCGCTAGCTAACGGGTGTCAAGGACAAAATGTCCATATTTTGTAGGTTGACACCGGACAAAATATCCGACATTTTAATCAAAACTGACCTACACCAGCAGGCAACCATGATCACCGCAACATTCGACGCAGGCACTTTTCTCGTTGATCACTTTCGGACGCCGACCGCGGTTCTGGCGGCCGCAAAACAGCGGAATGTGCGCGTTCCCGAGTACGACACCGTTCGGAAATGGTTCAATCGCGCCGCTATTCCGTCGGAATGGCTTCCCGTCCTTCTGATGTTCCGCGAGATGGAAACCGGTGATCCCGTTCGGATTTCGACATACATGCAAGTGGAGGGGCGCGAAATTGACATCTTTTCCTGACAAACATTCACGACATATGACCAATAGCCTTCACATGTATTGGAGGCTGTCGTTCGCAGCACGCCGACAGGTACTCACAGATTGCGAGCGCGAGGAGATTTATGACGAGGCCGAAGTCCTTGCGGACTATAGCGACTGGCCGCGCCTGAAGGCCGTCATCGCGAACAACTCCGCGCTGGTCAAAGCCGCCCCGATCTGTCTGGCCCCGATCGCATGATCGAGATCGTTTTGTTGGGCGCTCCACGCGGAAAGGAGCGCCCGCGCCTGACGAAGTCGGGTGTGGTCTACACGCCGGAAAAGACCCGCGACTACGAGGCCGCGCTGAAATATGCGGCCAAGGAAGCCATGGGAGATCGGCCCCCGCTGGAAGGGCCGTTGGAAATGAGCATGAAGGTCGTCGTGCCGATCGCCACCTCGTGGCCGAAGAAGCGCCAGGCCGCCGCCCTCGCCGGCACGGAATTGCCGACGAAGAAACCGGACCTCGACAACTTCATGAAGACCATCGACGCCTGCAATCTGATCGTGTGGGTGGATGACAGCCAGATCGTCAAGACCGTGATCGAAAAGCGGTACGGCGACAAGCCGGGCATGTGGATCAGCGTTCGGCCTTATTTCGACAAACCGACAGAAGGAATTTTCGGGTGACGCAAGAACAAGATCGCTTCATCGACATCAGTGAGGTGTGCCGACTGGTCGGCCTCCAGCGCAGCAAACTTTATCAGATGATCCGAGCCGACGCGCTGCCGAAGCCTATCAAGCTCGGCGGGGCGTCTCGGTGGTCGCTCATCGAAATCAACGCATGGATGTCCGCGAGGAGAGAAAGCAAATGACAAAACGCCCTACGCCCACCCCCGCGCCGGAACTGCGATCGGCGGCCGTGCCCGACATCAAGGCGACAATCCTTGGCGAGGCCGGCAAGATCGTGAACGGCGCTCGGCGCGGAGCCTACGGCACGCCCGAAAACAATTTCGAGCGGATCGCCCGGTTCTGGAACGCCTATCTGGTGAATGTCGGCATCCTGCCGCCGGACGTTCTCGGCGACCCGGAAGCCAAGAACGGCATCACCGCGGCAGACGTATCGCCCATGATGCGCCTCATGAAAGAGGCTCGCCTGTGCGAGACACCCGATCACTACGACAGCTTCGTCGACATCGTCGGCTACACACTGACCGGCGCGGAAGTGAACGGCGTGAAATCGGCCTGACGGCCCTTGACTTTTCGTCCGGCGTGTATGGAATAACGAACGACACGCCGGACATCACTACCAAACTGACATCGCTTTCATCGCTAACAGGATCGACCCATGCCAGACGACCGGCAAGAACTCTACGACCGCGCCATGGTGCAGATGCACGTCGATGGCATGAAGATCGTAGATGAAATCCCGAAAGGATACGCAAAACTCGACAGCTTCGTCGCTGTGACCGAGAAAGGCGTTAAGGCGAATTGGCGCGGGCGAGAAGTGTGGCTGCCGAAGCGCAGTGTCGCTCAGATACGCAACAGGCGTGAATTCTACGCGCCTTATCCGCTCCTCGCGGCTGTCATGCGAGAGCAGCGTTGATGCGCTATTCTCCGTTCCCTCATCAGATAGAAGGCGCGACGTTCCTCTCTGGAAAAGAGCGTGCTTTGCTCGCGTCAGAGCCAAGAGTTGGAAAAACGGGCAGCGCCATCATGGCGGCCGACTTCAATCTCGAAGGCTCGATCCTCGTCATCACCACCGCATCGGGCCGGCCCGTGTGGCGGCGTGCCTTCGGTGATTGGTCGCCCTTCGGCCGCTCCGTGCAGGTTATCGCCAAGGACAGCGACAAGCTGAAGGCCGACGTGGCGATCGTCGGGTGGGGCAGCATCACGAACCCGAAAATCCGGTCCATGCTGCTATCCCGCAAATGGGACCGGATCATCTCCGACGAAGATCATTTCGCGAAGACATTCGAGGCCGCCAGGACGCGCGCCCTCTACGGCGAGCCGCACGAAGGCGGGTTGATGCTCAACACGAGCACCGCCCTGTCGCACGCCGCGAACGGCCGTGTGTGGTGCCTTTCCGGCACGCCGCAGCCCCATAATCCCGGCGACTGGTATCCGCGCCTGCGGGCGCTGAAGCCGGGCTGCTTGCGGGCGCACGACGGCATGCCCGACGTCACGGCCTACGAAGACTTCATGAAGCGCTACACGATCCGGCGTCCGAAGAAGATCAGCCAGTGGCGCAAGATCATGGTCGTCATGGGCGGGCAGAACCTCGCCGAGCTCCGCCACCGGATCGGCGATTTCATGCTCCGCCGCACGCAGCAGGACGTCGGCATCCGCGCGCCAATCTACGAGACCTTGCCGCTGGCGGTCTCCCCGTCGATGCGCCGGGAAGTCGAGGGCAACCTTGAAGCTGCCGCGGTGCTCGCCGCCGCAGAGGCCGGCGACACCCGTGCGCTCGAAATGCACCTCGGCCCGCTGCGCCGCCTGACGGGCGAGATCAAGGCAAGGGCCGTCGTTCAGGCCGTCAAAGACGAGTTTGACTGCGGGCTCGACAAGATCGTGCTGGCCTACTGGCACCGGGACGTCGGGCAGATCCTGAAAGACGGCCTTTCGACGTATGGCGTTGTCGGCGTTGACGGCTCGACGTCAGCCAGCAAACGCGAAGAACATGTCGCCCGGTTCAGCGCGCCCGACGGGCCGCGCGTCTTCCTGGCGCAGATCGAAGCGGCCGGCGAGGCCATCGATCTCAGCACGTCCGCGAACCTCTGGTTCGTCGAGACGGCCTTTTCACCGAAGTCGATGAAGCAAATGTCGCTTCGGATCACGAACCACATGCAGGCGCGCCAAGCCTTCGTCCGCGTCGCTGTGTTGGAAGGAAGTATCGACGAAGCACTTCAGCAGATCCTCATGAGACTGTGGACTGCCATCCGAGAGGTAATAGCATGACCGTGAAAATCGAAATCTTCGGCGAGAATGCCAGTCAGACGCTTGAGGAGCTTCGCGACCTGTCGCGCGGTCTCGTTTCGAGCGAGACGCCTCCCGCCGAAATCAAACGCGGCGATTTCGTCGAGGCGAACGTGAACCTTTCGACCGGCGACGTTCAGGTCGAAAAGACGACGCCGCAGGCGGTCGAGGCCAAGCGTGAGCGCGGCAAGCCTGCGCCGGGCCGTGCCCGCCGCACCAAGGAGGAGATCGCCGAGGACGAAGCCGCAGACAAGGCCGACGCGGCGGGCTCCAGCGCATTCGGCATCCAGTCCGGCGGCGAGCGCGTCAATCCGGAAGAGGCCGCGCAGGACGCCGCCGACGAAGCGGCCGAGGACGCCGCAAACCGCGACGCCGCGAAGCCGCTCACGCTCGACGACGTGAAGAACGCCGTCGGTCTCTATGTCGAGAAATTCGGCAAGGGCGACTTCGAGAAGGGCCGCCAGATCGCCTCCGAAGACGGTCCCGGTCTCTTCGTCGACGTGCTCGGCCCGCCGCCGGCCGGCGAACCGTTCTGGAAGTTCTCGATCCTGCCGTCCGATCAGGACAAGATCGCCGCCATGGTCAAGGCGTGGACCGACGCCGCGAACTCCGGCACGCGCTACCAGCGCAAGGGGGCGTGATGGCGCACACGACCCGCAAAACCGAAGAGTTCCTGACCGACGAGGAAAACTTCCGCATCGACGTCGAGGGCAATCTGACGACCGAGGATAAAATTCTCGTGTTCAAGGAAGACATGCCGGACTTCCTCGCGTGGGTGTCGCGGGAGTTCCAGAATGCGATGGCTGTAGATGGTTGAGCACTCAGCCCGCGATCACGCCCAATGGTCGGCCAGCGCAACGGAGCGGAACTGGAACTGCCCCGGCGCGCTGGCCCTGACCGACGGCCTGCCCGAGACGACGAACGAGGCCGCCGATTGGGGCACCGCCGCGCACCAGATTGCCGAGAAGTGCCTGCGCCAGGGCGTGCAGGCAGACAGCTTCATCGGCGAGACGGAGAAGGGGAAGAAGCACTCCTTCGAGGTCGACGAGGAGATGGCCGACACTGCGCAGCAGTACGTCAGCTACGTCCGTGAAGTCGTTGTTGCTGCCGCCCCGCCGAAGACGAACCCGGCTGATCTGCTGCATATCGAGCAGAAGTTCAGCCTGGCTTCCCTGAACCCGCCTTTCGAGGCGGGCGGCACAGCCGACGCCGTGATCTACAAGCCCCTGACCGAAGAACTGGAGGTCGTCGACCTCAAGGGCGGGCGCGGGCATGTCGTCGAGGCGATCGGCAACCCGCAGCTTCGCACCTACGCCCTCGGCGCGATGCTGGCGAACAAGGGGCTCAAGGTGAAGACGATCAAGGTCACGATCGTTCAGCCGCGCGCCCCGCACAAGGACGGCCGTATCCGCTCCGAGAGCTTCCATGTGGTCGATCTCATGGAGTGGACGACGGACCTGCTGGCGGCCATGCTCCGTACCGCGGATGCAATGTCCGACTTCGAGAACGTCGACCACCCAGGCTTCGGCCTTTCGCGGGCTCGGTGGAACGCGGAGTACCTGTCAGCTGGTCCACACTGCAAATTCTGCCGTGCCGCCGGGTTCTGCCCGGCACTGGAGCAGAAGGCGCTCGACGCGGCCGGTGTCTGGTTTGACGACCTCGACCAGCCTCGCATCTCCAACGCGCCGGACAGCATGGATCCGGCGGAGTTGGCGAAGCGGCTCGACATGCTGGACATGATCGGGGAGTGGATCAACGCCGTTCGGGCCTATGCGCATGCGCAGGCCGAGATCGGCGTCGAGATCCCCGGCTACCAGCTTGTCGAGAAGATCGGCCACCGCAAATGGAAGGCCGACGTCGATATCCAGAACGTCATCGACGTGCTGGAAAACGCCGGAAAAGACCGCGATCTCGCCTACGCGCCGGCAAAACCCGCTTCGCCCGCGCAGGTCGAAAAGGCACTCGGCGCGAAGCACAAGGCCGACATCGCCGACCTGATCGAGCGGTCCGTCACCGGCACGAACCTCGTCGCCGCAAACAAGACGTCGCGTCCGGCAGCAACGCCGGCCGTGAACAAGCACTTCGACATTCTCGATTAACGCCATCGAAAGGAAAACATCATGGCACGCAGTGAAGACCTGAAGACCCCGGAATGCACGATCGCCTTCGCGCACAACCTGTTCGAACCGCAGGAGCGCGACAACGGCAAGAAGCAGTTCGGCTGCTCCCTGCTGTTCAAGAAGGGCACCGACATCTCCGCCCTCCAGAAGCTCGCGCTGGACGCGGCGGTCGCCGAATGGGGCGACAAGGCCATCCAGTGGATCAAGGACGAGGTCATCAAAAACCCCTTCCTCGACGGCGACGGCAAGCAGGCCGTTTCCAAGAAGACCGGCGAGCGCCACGCCGGGTTTGCCGGCCACACCTTCATCCGCTGCATCTCCGGCGAGGACTACAAGCCGAAGGTGTTCGATCGCAAGCGCAACCCCGTCATGGATAAGTCCGACGTCCCGTCCGGCTCGAAGGGCTTCGCCGTGATCAACGCCTTCACCTGGGAGAACAAGGAAAACGGCAAGGGTATCTCGTTCGGCATCTCCATGGTGCAGATCACGAAGAAGGCTGAAGGCGAGGAGGTGCTCGGCGGTGCCGGCGGTCCGGACCCGGACAAGTTCTTCGAGAAGATCGAAGACGAGGGCGATGCGCCCGCCAGCACGAAGAGCGGCGACGGCGCGGCCGGCCTTTTTGGCTAGGAAACTGTCTGATTTGACGACTGACATGGCCGGACATTCCGGCCATGTCAGAGGGGAGATTTGCTATGGAAGTTTGGAAGACAATACCGGGTTTTGAGCGATACCAAGCCAGTTCACTCGGGCGTGTTCGCAACGGCGAAACCTACCACATTCTGAAGCAGAAGAACTTGAAAGACGGTTATCTCGGCCTTTGTCTTCGCCCGATGCCTGGAATGAAGGTGAGCAAGAAAGTTCACCAGTTGGTAGCATTGGCTTTCTTCGGAAAAGCTCCGTTTCTCGGCGCTATTGTTGCGCACAAAGACGGAAGCCGAACGCTTAATGTACCGGACAATCTCTATTGGACGACGCAAAAGCAAAACCACGCCGACAGAGAGTTTCACGGCAGAACGGCTCGGGGATCAAAGAACGGCGCTACTGAACTGACCGAAACGCATGTCGCGGCTATTAAGCGAATGCTTCGCCGCGGTGCCACGCAAAAGGATATCGCTCGGGTATTTTCAGTGTGCCCGGCAACGATATCGAACATCAACACCGGCAAATATTGGAGACATGTAAATGGCTAATACATCCGACGGCAAAGAGCGCCCGAACGACACGACGCACAAAGTCGCCGCAGACCAGCTGCGCGCCTTCATCGAGCGCATCGAGCGCTTGGAGGAAGAAAAGAAGACCATCGCCGACGACATCAAGGATGTCTACGGCGAGGCCAAGGGAACCGGCTTCGATACGGCCATCCTCCGCAAGGTCATCCAGATCCGCAAGCAGGACCGGGATGCCCGTAAAGAGCAGATGGCGATCCTCGACACCTATCTCGACGCGCTCGGGATGGGCGGGATCTTCGGGTGAAACCATGGAGCGGTTCCACCTGATCGACGAAGCGGCGGCCATTCTGGTCAGCAAGGGCGTCTACCGCCAGGCCAAGGTCTATCAGCGCGGCGGCGCGCTCTATGCGGGCTACGGCTCGGGTTTCATCCGGTTATACCGGAACGGCACCAGCATGCCGAACGTCCGTTGCGAAGACGTGGACACGCCCGGCTGGCATCAGTCGTTCGACGTCCACGGCAAACTGAGCGTGCATCAATGACCCCGCTCGACGACGCGATACTGGAGGCCGCCCGCAGCGGCCTCCAAGGCTTCACGCTCTTTTCGACACAGGACGGCCGATGGCAGGCCAGCACGACGCGAGATCGCCAGTCGTGGTCGGTCCATATCGCCGCCGATCCCGTGTCCGCGATGCGAGCGGCGCTCGGCACGTCGGCCGCGGCTGAAAAGACGACCGACAAAGGAGACATTTTCGCATGAGACTTGTGATTTTAGAAAGTCCCTACGCTGGCGATGTTGAAGCTAACGTCGCCTACGCCCGACGCTGCGTTCGCGACAGTTTAATGCGCGGCGAAGCACCCATTGCTTCTCACCTACTGTACACGCAACCAGGAATTTTGGACGACAGCGTAACTCAAGAGCGCCAACAGGGCATCGATGCTGGTCTTGCCTGGCGGCACGTCGCAGAAGCAAGCGTCGTCTATACCGACAGAGGCGTCAGTCGCGGTATGGAGTATGGCATTGCTGTCGCGGAAGCTGCTGGCCTGCCTGTCGAATACAGGAGCCTCGCAGATGATTGACGTCCGGCTAGGCGACTGTATCAATATTTTACGTACCCTCCCCGCACGGAGCGTCGACCTCATCCTGTGCGATTTACCTTACGGGACGACAGCGTGCGCGTGGGACGCCATCATCCCTTTTGACCAACTGTGGCGAGAATACTGGCGCGTCATAAAGCCCAACGCCCCGGTTGTACTGACGGCAGCGCAACCATTTACCACGGCGTTGATAGCGTCCCAATTGGAGTTCTTCAAATACTGCTGGATCTGGAAGAAATCTCGCCCAAGCGGCTTCGCGCAGGCGCGCAACATGCCTCTAAAAGACTACGAAGACGTGTGCGTCTTCAGTCAAGGAGTGACAGTTCACGCCTCGCAGTCGTCGCGCCGAATGCCATACAATCCGCAAGGTCTCGTGCAGTTCGATCAGCCAAAAGTGTACGAAAAGAAAAGCTACAGCGATAGTTCATTCGCTAAACGCCCTTCACATGGCAGGTAAGAACAGAAGGAAGGTAACTTCCCGCGTCAAGTCCTGGAGTTCGCTTCGGAAAGTGGGACGGTCCACCCTACGCAAAAACCAGTAGGGCTTATGGAGTATATGATCCGCACCTACACGGATGAAGGCGACGTGGTGCTAGATAACACTATGGGATCAGGAACAACAGGCGTCGCGTGCATTAATACAGGCCGTTCTTTCATCGGCATTGAAAGGGACGAGAAGTATTTCGAGATCGCCAAACGCCGCCTTGGCCTGTCTGAAATGACGGCTGACAAAGGAGGGATTTTCGGATGAAGGTATCGGCCGACTTCGAGACCCGCAGCCCCGTCGATCTGAAGAAGCACGGAGCCTATGTCTACTTCGAGCACCCGCAGACCGAAGTGCTCATGTGTGCCTACCGGATCGACGACGGGCCGCTGCAACTGTGGACCTACGACCAGCCCGCGCCGGCCGATCTGTGCCGCGCGATAGAGGCGGGCGCGGCGATCCATGCATGGAACGCCAACTTCGAGGCCCTTGGCTTCGACCTGCTGGCCGACCGTCACGGCTGGCCGCGCCCCAAGATCGAGCAGTACGTAGACACGATGGCCGCAGCTGCGGCCATGTCGCTGCCGCGGGCGCTCGGCGACGCCGCGCAGGCGCTCGGGCTGGAAATCCAGAAGGACAAGGAGGGCACCCGCCTCATTCGCAAGTTCTCCGTCCCGAAGCGCGACGGCACCTTCAACGACCCGAAGGATCACCCGGAGGACTGGCAGAAGTTCTGCGACTACTGCCGGCGCGACGTCGAGGTCGAAGAGGCCATCGCTCGCCGTATCGTGCCGCTCTCCGACGCGGAACAGCGGCTCTGGACGCTGAACCTGAAGATCAACCGGCGCGGTATCCGCATCGACCGTCAGTCCGCACAGTCGGCCCTCGCCATCGCCGAGAAGGCCAAGAAGCTGCTGGACCGCGAAATGCGGGTCGTCACGGGCGGCTATGTGCCGGCGTGCTCGCAGCCCGGCAAGCTCGTCGAGTGGGTTCAGGCGCAGGGCGTTGACCTGTCGTCGGCAGGCAAGGCCGACATCGTCGACCTGCTGGCCTTCGATGACGTGCCGCAACAGGTCCGCAAGGCGCTCGAAATCCGCCAGGAGGCCGCCAAGACGAGCGTTTCCAAGCTGAACGCCATGTTGGCTATGGCGAACGACGATGGCCGTGTGCGCGGGACGTCGAGCTACCACGCCGCCGGCACGGGCCGCTTCCAAAGCCAGGGCGTTAACTTCAACAACATGCCGCGCCCCCGCCGGGAGTTCGAAGAGGCCCATCCGCGCCTGTCCGTCCTATTCGATGCTTTCCGCCGCGAGGATCCGGACTGGCTGAAATTCCTGTATGGCGACCAGCTTGGCCGCCCCCTGCATCTGATATCCGACGCCATCCGTGGCTTCGTGTGGGCAGGGCCGGGCAAGGAATTCATCCAGGCCGACTATTCCGGCATCGAAGGCGCGGTCATCGCCTGGCTCTCCGGCGAGGACTGGAAGCTGAAGGCGATGTTCGACATCATCAACGATCCGTCCATTCCGGACCTCTACCGGCAGACGGCCGCCTCGATCCTGAACCTGCCGCTCGAAGTCGTCACGAAGAAGCATTGGGCGCGCCAGAGCGTCGGCAAGGTCTCGGAACTGGCCTGCGGTTTCCAAGGATCTGTGGCGGCCTTCCTCGCGATGGCGAGGAATTACAACGTCAACCTTGACGCGCTCTACCCGGCCATTTGGGAGAACGCCGACGAGGAAATGCGCGGAAAGGCAGTCAAGCGCTACGAGGCTAGCCTGAAGCGCAAGGAGCAAACGGCATTGATGTTGTCCCGCGAAGCGTGGCTGGCCTGTTGGGTCATCGTTCAGGGCTGGCGCGCTGCCAATCCGAAGATCCGTCAATCTTGGTACGATCTGGAGGACGCCATCCGCTCGGCCATCCAGAACCCCGGCACGGTCGCGCAGGCCGCCCGGACGAAATACCTCGTCGCCAAGGGTTTCCTGTGGGCGCAACTGCCGTCCGGCCGCTGCCTCGCCTATGGCTCGCCGCGCCTGAAGGATCAGGTGTGGGCGAAGCGCAAGATCGACGGGGAATGGGCCGACGCCGAGGTCATGGAGCGCGAAGTTGCCGAGGCGCTGGAGCGCAAGGGCGAATGCCAGATACAGGGCGCCACGAAGCAGAAGGTGACGGCGCTCGGCGTCAATTCGGTGACGAAGAAATGGGAGCGCTTCGCCCTCTATGGCGGCCTTGCGCAGGAGAACAACACGCAGGGCACGGCGCGCGATCTGCTCGTGAACGGTATGTGGAAGGCAGAAGGAGCGGGCTATTCGGTCGTGGCGACCGTCTACGACGAGATCCTGGCCGAGGTCGATCGAGGCTTCGGCGACGTCAGGGAATTCGAGCGACTGATCTGCGAACTGCCGGCATGGGCCGACGGCCTGCCGCTGACGGCCGGCGGCTGGCGCGGGAAGCGCTACCGGAAAGAGTGATAGCTGCGATAAAAAGCGCCGCCTAAGCGGCTAGGTGCCGTCGCGCACGGAGGCGACGGGAGGGAGATGGAGTTTTCGGACGACGCACGGTAAAAGGAGCGGCCGGGCCGGTCGTATCGCTCAAGACTGTCGAACCAGCGAATTGCAGGCGGAAAGGGCGATAGTCGGCTTCTTTTTCGGGTGGATATAGACTCCCAATTAAACAGGCAGCAAGATCACAACCTCAACGGAGGGTTTGTCATGCTGGCATTCAACAAGAAGTTCAAAGACACGACCATCAACTTGGACGGTGGAACGTTCGAAAGCTGTACCTTCGAGAACTGCCTTTTACTTTTTTCCGGGCTCATGCCACCGACACTGAAAAACAATTCCTTCGCCGGCTGCCAATGGGAATTTGCCGGACCGGCAGAGAATACCCTGAGGTTCCTGACCGCACTCCACTCCGGCGGAGGACGAGAGCTTGTTGAAAAAACGCTTGAGAATATCAAGAGCGGAGCGATTGGGCGCCGCCGCGATGATCCGGTTATCCTGAATTAACATTGAAACTCCGATGATCTGATTGAGTTATGAGGTCGTCAAACCGACAGGCGGCCGAGAGACCCGGTTGAGCGATAGGGCGCTCGGCCGGGTCTTTTGGTGCCCTCCTCCAACTAGACGCGAGCGCGGGCGGGAGAGCCTATACAGTTTTAGCCTTTTACCACGTTGCAATGGCTACGCGCTTCCACGCATTTGTGCTGGTAGCTATATATAAATAGCTATCGTTATAAGCTATTTCCCCTCGAATTCCCGCCGCCGTCGCTGACGCCGGAGTAGTCTTGCGTGGGGGTTGGAAGACTTCCGTCAAGCCGCCCACTATAGTATGCGGCGTAGTGACAGCTAGAAATAGGTTAGGTCCATAAAGATTATAGCCTGATCCTGTTCCTTCCTGTATCCCAAAGGCAGCGTTTTTTATGTTGTTTCCGAAGACCTGATTGTATTCAGAGTTGTAGGTCGATCCAGCGTAGATGAACTGCTGTACACGCACTGCCGCCGCGCTCGCGTGCGATGCCGTTGATCGCTGGATCACATTGCCAAAGACCTGACAGTGCTTTGAACCCCGCAGCACGATTGCTCCGGCATTGACTGGTGAACCGGCGATGTCGCCCCACTCCTCGATCCTGTTGCCGTAGATCAAAGTGTAGTCGGATATGCGCGCCTCAATAGGATAGGTGACACGCGTGTAGCGGTTGCCAGAAATTCTGCCGCGCTTGCCAGGAAGCAGGGTGAGATCAGCCTCCCCGCCGATAATCGTTCCATAAAGGCAATCGATAAAATCGTTCCCATCGCATGTCGTGTGCTTGAACTCACGTTTGGCGATGACGCCGACGTTAGCGTACTGGAACCGGCAGCGGGTTACATGCAGGTTTTCCCCGACGCCTGTGAGCGGGTCTCCAGAGACGTAGATCGATGCGTCAACAGCGCCGAAAAAATCGCAGTCGTCAATGTAAATGTTCTTAGCGCCATACGCGATCACGCCGCTATCGCCGGCCGCCCCACCTTCGTCGTTGTTCCGGAAGACCCCGCGTTTTATAATGACGTGTTCCCAGGGGCCGTGAATGCGGAGAAGATCAGGCGCGAAACCGGGAACCAGACCAGGCATCAATCTGCCGTCGATCTCGCCACCACTCCAACTCAGCCTTAGACCCTCATCCATCGCATTGATACGCAACACCATCTCACCAGCGGGGAATTCGGCAGTCGGCGCGATTATGGTGCCGCTAAAATCGACATCGACGATCTCGCCGTCGTAGTGATAGGTCTTTACGGGCGTAACGACCGGTAGAAGGGCGGACTTGGCTCGCAGCTTCGCCTTACCATTTGCCGCAGCAGTGATTGCGGTCGCAAGCAGGTCGCCGTTATCCATAACGGTAACATTGCCGAAGTGTTCAACATACAGTTCTCCAGCGGGAAGCCAACCCGGCATGTCGGGAATGAGGGCCGCCCCGCGCTGCCGCATGTACGGTATGCCATTGGCGGTAGCGATCTGCCCGTCATACAAAATGCCGTTGATACCTGCTTGCGCGCCTAACAATTCGCCTCGCGTGGCAAACGCAAACGGCTTGGTGCCGTCCACCATCCACCATCCACCATTGGCACTGTCATGGTCGCCATCATCAGTCCAACGGTCTGCGGAGCGAAACTTCAGGTCATGCGACGGCTCCTCCGCGGAACGTACGTAGTTTACATCGTCAATGACGGTGCGCCTTACAGCCGCCGGGATCTCTGCCACCTGTGCGTCGGACAGCACCTTAAACGCCATTGTGCCGCCAGGCTCGAAGAGGCGCTTCACAGCAACCTTTTCGTTGTCGGTATCATCCTCCCCCAGCGCCGTCAGCGTCTCATAGGTAACGGCGTCTGCCTTCTCTTCCATCGACGTGATCCGGGTCTTGTCAAGAGAAGGCTTTAACCCGGCCGGCGTCACGTATTTGTCGTTCAGCACGCCGTCGGCGACCTCTTCGGCCGTCGACCGTTCAACCGGCGTGATCGCAGCAAGAGCGTCCTTCACATAGGCGGTTGTTGCGAGACGATCGGACTTGTCGGCCGTGTTCGGCGTCGGCGCCGTGGGCTGTCCCTCCAGCGCGGCGTTCTCCTTGTCGGCTTTCCCGCCGAGAGCTTCCCATGTCAGAAAATCCGCCACGTTCCGGAAGGCGGCGCGCCCCAGGCTGTCGACCCCGAACAGCTTCGTCGCGCCGCTCCGCAGGACGTTCTTGATGTTCTTCTGGTTCTCGATCGGCACGACCATGCTTCAACTCCGTCCGCTTTCGTGGCCGACATCGGCCCGTTTTAACCTACATTCAGGGCACGGCTAGACCGGCTTGACCTCGACGGAGGCACGCCCGTCCGGCTCGACGCCGATGATCACGCCGATCGCGCCGACATACTGGCCGAGCGTGATATCAGCCGGAGCCACGATGTCGGCCGTTACCGAACCATCCCCGGCCCGCGCTGGCACCAGATATTTCCCGATATCCGCCGGCACGGCCTGCACGTTGACCGGCACGAAGCCTGCCTTGGCGATGCGGTCGTAGCGCACGCGCTCCGTCTCCAAGGCCGCCAACAGGGCCGTGCGGCGCGCCTCGTAGGCCGCATTGGCGGTCTCGAACTCGGCCTGCGCGACGAGCGCATCCTGCTCGCCAGTGGCGGCCCGCAACTCCGGCTGCTCGCCGACCGGCTCCACGCCGTACTTCGCGACGATGGCCTCTTCCGTGCCCCATCGGTCAGCACCAACGAGGTTCGGATCGGTCGACTTGATCACGAAGCGGCCGACCACGTCGTCGTAGCGATCCGTCAGCAGGCCGTCGGCATTGAAGCCGAGGATCGCGCCCTTCGGCACGTTACCCCAAAGCTCTTCGATGACCTCATGATACTCGGCGTAGTCGGCGCCGCTGGCGTTGATGGTGCCGCCGGCATTGATCGAGCGCGACAGGCTGCCGCGGCCGACCTTCATGCCAGCGGAGGCCGAATTGACGTTGGCGAGGCCGTAGAACTGCGCCGAACCGTCGGCCTTGATCCGGCTGACGCCCCAATTCGACGTCACTCCGAATGCGATGTCGCCGCTGCCGTATTTGTTCTCCAGCGCCAGGACGCCGGAAGCGGTCATGTAGATGCCGCCCTCGGTGCCGGGCTCGGCGCCGGACTGCCACTGCATGTAATAGCCGGACGAACCGCCGCTGAAGCGCGCTTTGCCCGTGAAGATGAAATTCCCCGCCACTTCCGTGCGGCCGGCCCCGTCGGCCGTATGCCGGAAATAGGTATGCCCTTCCTCGGCGTCGACGGTGATGTATTTGCCGGCCTTGAAGAACGCCTCGGGCGATGAATTCGGCGCAAATTGGCAGCCGGCCAGATGATATTCGCGGTCACGGACACCGCGCCAGAAGCCCGTGCCACTGGCGGTGCATTCGATGTCGAGGTCGTTGCCGTCGCCCTTGAAGCGGCAGCCGGCGAAGATAAGGCCGTAGCCCGTCGTGTCTTCGACCTGCGTGCGCAGTTCCAGCCCGCGGTCGGACGTCCCGAGGATCCAGTGGCAGCCGACGAAATAGTGGTTCCAGTTGTTGATCGCGCCGCCATCGATAATGACGCGCGTGTAGTCGAAATAGCAGTTCGACCACATGAGGTTGTTCGTCGTCGGGCCGATATAGACCTCGCGCGACCAGGGGTGGATGTCGTTGAACTGGATCGCGCCGCAATATTCAATCTGCATGGCGCGCGTGACGCGCGAGCAGATGATCTGATGGTAGCGCGCGTCGTTCGTCTGGATCTTGAAGGCGATCGTGTTCATGGAGACCTGATCTTCCCCCGTCGGGTAGACCTGGCCGCCGAACTTCGGCGCCTCTTCCACATAGCCCTGAATGTTGACGTTCTCGACCAGTAGCGCGCCGTTGACCGTGCGGTATCCGCGCGGATTGTAGCCAGCCAGACCGATGGACGTTTCGAAACCGCAACGATTTTTGCCGATGAAGTCGATGCCGACATCACGGAATGACAGCTGCGTGGTGTTCTGGAGGTAGATGCCGCCGGTCAGGAAGTTGCAGTCGATCGTGACGCGCTCGAAGGCGACCTTGTAGATGCCCGTGTTGCTGTCGTCGGCGTTGAAATTGAACTGGTAGGCGAGAACGAGGACGTTCGACGGGACTTCGCTGCCGATCCCGATGGCGGTCGACCAGTTATAGGCGCCCTGAATGGCCTTCAGGTGCAGGTCTTCGACGTTGCCGTAGTAGAGCATGCCGGCGCCCGTGCCGACATTACCGACGCAGACCGGCTTCGACACGGCATATTTCTTCCCGGCGCCCGTGATCGTCCATGTGCGCCCGGCGGCGTGGTTGTCGGGCATGCTGGAACCGGCCGACAGGAAGTTCAGCATGGCCTGCACGGGGCCGTGATCGTCGGTCGTGTAGTCGCCGGCCGCGCCCCAATGCAGCGGCGTCATCTGCCGATCCGCCGGCCCCCACTTCTGGTCGTCCGCGGTTGTGAGGGCCGGATAGGCGTTGCCGCTGTCGATCTTTTCGTAGAAGAGGACACGCTCGGCATGCAGGACCATCAGCATCTCGGCCGCACCGGGCGACGCGGCGGCCGCTGCATCGCGGGAGGCGAAGTAGAAGGACGCTCCGCCCTCCCCGCCACTGCCGCTTTCGAGCGACAGAAGCCGTGCGTTCACGCCGTTCAGCGTGCTTGTCAGCATCGTGCCGGCGAGCCCGCTCTTGTTCTCGACGGTATCCGTCGTCACGGTGCCGGGGGTCGGGCCGGGCCCACCGCCGCCCGTGCCCGCGTCGATGATCTCGTTAATCGAGCGGGAGATGTTGGCGAGATCGTTGTCGATCTGCGGAGCCGGCAGCGGCTTTGCGGGATTGCTGGCCTGCCATCCACTGTAGGAATAGCCGGGATAGTACTTGGTGGGGGCCATAAATCAGCGCTCCGTCGGAAATCTCGACGGACAATAACCGACAAGCCGGACAAACGCAACGAAGCGACCCGCCCTCAGCGGGCGGGCCTACCTACAATCCGGGATTACCGAACGGATCGGGCAAAGGGCGTCGCCTCCCTTTCATTCTGACAATTGCTCCTCACGAGTGCCCCGCCGGCTGCATGGCGCGCAGCGCCTCGTCTTTCATCGGTCCTGTGAATTCACCGAGCCCGGCGGCTTCAAGATCCATGATTTCAGCCCATGCCTTGGCGGCTACAGGAACATACCCGTAAGCGTCGGGGTCGCCGTTTTCAGACCGCGAAGAGACGCAAGCGCGCGCATCGCACTCATCCTCGAATGTGCAAGCGGCTGTCTGCCCAGCGCAATCGAGAAGGGAGAAGAAGCCGAGACCGAAGCAGCTTCCGAGGTAAATGCCCATTTCCGGGTGCACTATGACGACACGCATCATCTTTTCCTTTTGTCGGTTTAAAATTTTGGTTCGGGATTGCTCGTGGACCGGCCCGCGAACCTGTTCCGGTCAACCTGTCACACTGTCGCCTCCAATGTCTGTTTTGTATGTTGACAACGACATACATCTGACATACATATGTCGACACGTCAAGCGACAAAGGAGCGATGATGAAGAAACGGAAAACGACCTCACCGCCGGCCAAGCCGAAGCGGCGCGTGACCGTCTACAAGCGGGATCGGACGGCTATCTACATGCCGACCGACTTGCAGGACCGCCTGGACGACGTCGCGACATCCTGCGTCGCACCCAGCCGATCACAGCTGATCAACGGCTTGCTGCGCCACTGCCTCGATCACATGACGCTGCGGGCGATCAACAGCGTTCTCCGCCAACAAATGATCGCGAGGTTGTCCGATGACACGCCCTCCGTCTTCGATTGACGAGGCGCGGGCGGCGAACCCGGACTGCGGTTTCGCCCTCTATGCGCTGGAACCGGGCGGCGCGGTGACGCTGGAAATCATGACGCCCGACGGCGGGCTCTTCGCCTTCCATGGCGCGAGCGAGGCCGACGTCCTGGCGATCGCCCTGCCGCCCGACGAACCCAAGCCGGCCGCTCCGACGGCCGATATCTTCGACTGAACCGACGAGACGAAAGGTGTATGAAATGACGAATGACAAAATCTGCATCTACGAGGACGGCCCGTGCCGTTGCGACACGAACCGGCTCTGCATGACGCCGCAGATCGAGGTCGACCTGTCGAAGCCGTCCTGGCTCGAAGTCTTCACGCCGATCTTCATGGCGTGCATCATGATCGCTTGCGTCGGCTCGATGGGCCTGGTCGTCGTGATCTCCGCCAACGAGGCGCTGCGCCAGGAGCGTCAGCTTGCGATGGATGCACGCCGATGAGCCGGGAGCATATTGCTGCACTTGTCGCCCTTCGCGACAAGGTCTCCGAAGAGTGCCTGAATGACGACGGGCGCTATTTTCTGGAGACCTATAACGACCTCACGCAATGCCATCACGGCGAGACCGGGAACTACAACAACCGGTTCGACGGAAAGGCAATCGCGATCCTGTGGAACCTATGGAAAACGGGTGCACTCGATCCGGTACTCGGTTCCGCCACATCATCATCTGGCACCGGGGGTGGCGATGCGTAGCACCCTCGTTACTCCTCGGAAACGGTCGTGCCCGCTGTGCGGCCATCTCGGCTTCGCGCGGACAGGCTCCGACTTCTACGGAAACCCATCCTTCGAATGCAACGCTTGCCGGCACGAGTGGTCGGCCGGGCGCGGGCCGCGACACGGCACATCGTTGGATCGCCCCTCCCATTTCGAGAAAGGCCAGGCCGATGAGTGACAGGCTCACCGAATGCCCTTGCACGACCATCGAGCAGGACGAAGATTGCCCGGTCGGCTACCCGTCGCTCCTCTGCGGAGCCTGCAAAGGCACCGGCTATACCGCCCCGGAAACCGTCGCCGCGCTTGCCGCAGAGATGTTGCGCGTCGCCAGCGACATGGGCGAGCCGGAAGACCCGTTCGCGGCGTGGGAGACGATCGACCTCATCAAGAGCCAGCACGGCCAGCTCCTCAAGGCGCTGACCGACATCCTGTCGAACCACGAAACGGCCGGGGCCGGCGCATCCATCTTCCAGTGCACGACGCAGCAGGTCGTGGCAGCGCGCGCCGCCGTCGCCAGAGCAACAACTGGATCCTACCCCTCCTCGCCCGAAACTCACGGAGACGACGCATGAAGACCTACGGCAAGCTGCACTGGTTCAGCGAGTGGAAGCCCGACAAATCGAACCTGGGGCATGCCCTCGAAGCCGGCCTTGTCTCCGGCGCGCTGACGCCGCTGATCGTCAAGGCGTCGTCCTTCACGCCGCCGGGTGCGTTCCTGCTCGCGTCGGCGCTCATGCTGGCGTGGTATTGGGGCCGCGAGAAGCGCGACTGCGAGACCGGCATGGATCTGCCGGCTGGTTCGCCCAAGGCGTGGCTGTTCATGTGGTGGCGGCCGAAAAACATCCTCGACATGCTCGGCCCGATCGCCGTCCATGTCCTCGCTTGGCTGATCTATCTGGAGGTCTTCGCATGATTTGTCTTGTTTCACGGCTGACAGCGGCCTGTGTTATCCTTCTGGCCGTCGCCGGCTGCACGTCCGACCGCGATGCGTGCGGCGATTGCTGGATCGGCGTGCAGCATATGGACCGCGCACGATGAGCACGCCGCAGCAACGCATCCGCGCGCTGGCGGAAAGCTCGAAGACGAGCGCCCACGCCTTCGTCGAGTTCTGGTGCCTGCAACGCGGCATCGACCGGGCCGCCCTGGTCGCCGCGAAGCGCTCGCGCGCCCGCACCGAGCTCTGCGCCGCGGTGAAGCACCAGTTCCCCTCGATCACCTGCACGCGCGTCGGCATGATGCTCGGCGTGCATTTCTCTTCCGTGCTCAGTGCCTGGCGCAAGGCCGGCATCCATGCCGCCAAGGTTCCGCTGGTCGTGACGCCGGAACTGCGGGTGGAGGTCGCGCGACTGCACGCCGCCGGCCTGACCGCGCGCCAGATCCGCGAAGAGACGGGCCTTTCCCATGTCGCCGTGTGGAAGCTGGTCAATCCGGACTACGAGGAACGCCAGCGGCAGCGCAAGAACGAAGCCAGCCGCAGGAGCGGCGAACGGGCGCGGGCGGCGCAGCAGAAAGCCCGTGAGGAAATCGCACGCCGCGCAAGTCGGATTTGACTTCCAACGTCGGCCGACATTGTCGTATGTTGTCGGCCACCCTGCACCGAAAACGGAAGAGCGGCGGCCCCAAGCAGAACCGCCGCTCCTCGACATGACCCTCGTAAACCGACGAAAGGCAAGGACATGACTACCAGAAATGATATTGGCTCGCAAGGATATTGCGGCTTTGTTGTCGGCCAACATGTCGTTTTCAAATTCGATTTCCCCGGACGGTATAAAGCGAAATGGGAGAAACGCGGCGTTCGGTTTCCGAGCGTCGGGACAGTCTATACGGTTCGCAAAGTCCTTATCGCTCCGAAGACCCGTGAAGTCGCTCTGCTGCTGAACGAAATACACAACCCCAGCATCACTTCGGCTGGCGTGCGCACGGAAGCCTTCTTCAAGGCCCGTCGGTTCCGCCCGCTCCAGAAGCTGAAGGTCGAGGATTTCCTGTCGGCCAAGACGCCCGTCGACGGCGAGCAGGTGCCGGCATGAGCGAGGTTTGGTATCGCTACTACGAGGTGCTTTACTCGCGCGGCTGTGACGAATGGGGCGACCCGCTACCCGGCGTCGGCAGGATCGCCGTCGAGCTCATGGAAATTCCCGTCTTGAAACGTACGCCCTGCGGCGCGTGGGTGGGTTATTCGGAGCACGACAAGAAGTTCGTCAATCTGAACTGGAACAAACGCTACGCGCTGCCGACGATCGCCGAGGCCCGCGCCAGCTACCGGGCGCGTAAGCGCCGCGAGATATCGTTGATGGAAGGCCGCGCCGCCGTTGCTCGCCGGGCGCTCGAAGCCGCAGAAAGCCAGTGGTCAAAAGAATGAACATGGTGACGACGAATTCATTTCTGCGGCTGGCCGCGCTCGGCTACAAGCGCCTGGTCCCGATTATTCCACCGAACGCCGAGATCTCCGAGACCTCGTCGCTGCATCGCCAGATCGGCAAGGCCACGGATCCCCGCGGCAAGGCCGTCGGCGTCAAGGGCCGCAACGGCAAATGGTACGGTTTCGACTGGCTGCCGCACGAGGCCAACGAAGATGATTATCACCGATACCACGGCATGGGTGCCGGCGTAGGCATCAAGACCGGCAACGGCCTCGTGCTGATCGACGCAGACACATCGAACCCGGACCACGCGCAGATCATCTACAACGCCCTGCGTGAGATCGTGCCGACCGTCTTCGTGCGCATCGGCAACAAGCCAAAGGCCGGCTACCTCGTGCGCACCGACGCCGATTTCCGGTATGTCCGGATCGAGTTCGGCGAGCGCGACGACAAGGGCCGGCTGCTCGATCGCGTCGAGATCCTGGCGGAGGGCCGGCAGTTCGTCGCCCTCGGCATCCACCCCAAGACAGGCAAGCCCTACGACTGGCCGATGGGCGTCCCGGCCTATGACGACGTGCCCTATATCTCCGGAGCCGATCTGACGGCCTTGCTGGAGCGCCTGCGCACGCTGCTGCCGGCAGCCTCGCCCATCGTCAAGGAAGGCGCGACGACCGACGTCAACCAGAACGCCCTGCGGGGCGAACTGGAGCGCGTCCGCGCCGCCGTGCGCGCCACGCCCAACACGTCCGATCTCTTCCCGACCCGCGAGGCTTACAGAGACTTCGGCTATGCCATCAAGGCCGCCCTGCCCGATAACCAGCACGAGGCCTTCGAGCTCTTCGAGGAATGGTGCGACCGGTGGACCGGCGGCACCAATGACCCGGACACCGTGCAGTCGGATTGGAAGCGGATGAAGCCGCCTTTCCGGCGCGGCGCGGGCTGGCTCTACGAGCTCGCCGACACGCATAGCCAGGGTGCCTTCACGACGGCCTGTGCTTTCTTCGACGACCTCGGCGAGGTCGAACAGAACCCCTTCGCGCAGCAAATTGAGCTAAATGCCCTTAAGGAAAAATCGAGCAAATTCGTCTTCCTGAATTTCGATGAAGCGGCCGAGGCCGCGAAAGCCGCGTCGAACCGGCCCCTCATCAAGGGCTTCATCGACCAGGGTACGATGAGCGTGGGCTACGGCGACAGCAACGTCGGCAAGACGTTCGTGTTCATGGATGTGGCCTATCACGTCGCCGCCGGCATCGACTATGCGGGCATGCGCACCACTCAGGCCCGCGTGGTCTATGTGGCCGCGGAGGGCGGCAACGGCGCGAAACGGCGCGTCCAAGCCCTGAAGGACAAATACGGTGCGCTGGCCGATCCGTCGGCCTTCCTGCTTCTCCCCTCGCCCGTGGACCTGCGCCGCGCCGATGCTGATCTAAATCCATTTCTGGAGGCGCTGCGCGCCATCGGCGCGCCAATCGGGCTGATCGTCGTCGACACGCTGTCCCGCGCGCTGGCGGGCGGCGACGAGAATTCCAGCGTGGACATGGGCGCGATCGTCAAGCATTTCGACGTCATCCGCAACGCGACGGGTGCGCATCTGATGATCGTGCACCACACGGGCAAGAACAAGGCCAACGGTGCGCGCGGCCATTCCCTGCTGCGGGCCGCGACCGATACCGAAATAGAGGTGGAAGAGGGGCAAATCGCCGTCACGAAGCAACGCGATCTGGAGCGGTCATGGTCGTCGGCCTTTGCCTTGGAAGTGCGCACGCTCGGCATGGACGAGGACGGAGACCGCATAACGTCGTGCACGGTGCGCCTGGTGCCGAAGGCCGAAGCAGAGGCCGAAGCGAAGAAAGGAGAGCCGACCATCGCCGAAGCGCGCGTATTGCGCGGGCTGGCTTATATCCTCGTCGGCTCATCGTTGCGGGGGCAAGGGGCTACCTTGGAACAACTTATGTCTAGCAGCGCGGAAATCCTGTCTGGCATGAACGCCGAACTTGTGCGCGCGCATCTGCGGAACCTGAAAATGAAAGGCCATGTAGCGCAACCGAAGCGCGGTTTTTGGGGATTACCTGACGGTGAGCTATCCAAAGCCATTCTGTCCGATCAGGACATCCTGTCCGAAGAAATGCCTCTCAATTCGGAAGATTTTGCGTCTTCCGAATTGAATTCCGCTCGGTCTTCCGGTCCGAAAAAGGAAGAAAGCGGAAGAAAACGGAAGACAGGCATTTTCGATTAAAAATCATTAGGTTAGCGCAAAGCGGAAGAAAACGGAAGAAACGGAAGATTGCCAAACCCAAATGCGAAATTCCGGAAGACCACCTTTATAGGTCTTCCGGATTGCGCAGGGCGGAATTTTTGAAGGTTCCGAATTGGGGAAAACAAGGCCGACACAAAGAAAAAGGCCGCCCTATTTGCGGGGCGGCCTTTTCAGTCGGTGGATAAGCCAGCGGACAAAATGTCCGAATAGGAGGGCCGGCGCGCTGACGATCAGGACGGTTAGCGCGCATAGGGCAAGGAACCAAATCATAGCTCCGCGTTCACGACCGCGCTGCGAGCGGCCATCTCATCGCGATACAAGAGCCCGGCAAGACTTTTTGCCGTGTTCGCGTCGGGCTGGAGTTCGTTATATGCGTCGCGTCCAAACCGCGTTGCCGTTCGCGTCGCTTCGTCCCAATGAGTGCACCCGGCGCGCCATTGTGTTCCGCGCGATGGTTTTGGCGTGAAAGAGTGACGGGCCAGATGGACTGGAACGGCGAACAGCGTCACGTTGTCGGGCATCTCGCATTTCCACCCGCCAGTGTTCTCGTCTTTGAGCCATGTGCGCGTCATGGTCAGATTTCCTTTCCGTCGCAAACCGCCTGCACGCCCTGCACGGACATGCATTCGTAGGTCTTGCCGTCTTTGTGCAGTTCCACCCAGTTGCCGCGCAGCGTGACGACAAAGCCGAATGCGCGGGCGTAGTCGTCGGCCCATTTCTGGAAGCTGTTCATGTCGGTCACTCCCCGCGCACGTAGAACGCAACGCCCTTGCTGTCGGCATCCGCCGAGGGCACCCACACGTAGCAGCTACCGCGTTCGAGCCCGCCGCCAAACCATGCACCATACCAGCCGAATTTCTTGGCAAGTGCCTCGGCGGCGCGATCATGGTTTGCGTCACAGTTCAGGGCATGGTCCCAATGGACCGTTACAGAACCCGCCTGTGCCGTGGCGCGAACGCGCGAGCCGCGGGTGTTGGTCGGGCCGAGGAATTTCGTTGTGATGGCTTGATACATGGTCGTTGGTTCCTTGTCGGTTTCGTCGGGCGTTAAGCTGGACATTTACGCTGCGCAACGAATACGGGGAGCATTGCAGAGCGTGGCGCGCGCTTCTGCGACTACGGTGCGCACCATGTCGGAAAAATAGCTTCCGTGGCCTTTTGCGTTCATGCCAATGTGGTCGCGGAAGGTTTCAATCTGGTCCGCGTAGTAGACCGATCCGCCGAGATAGTCGGCTGCGATCTCGACGCCGTCGAGCCATACTGACATTTTGCTGTCGAATGCGACCATGTCGCCGCAATCGAGCGCGGCTTGGATTGATCCGTCTTCGTCGTCGCCGTCATAGCGATAGCCGGCATCAATCTCGATTTGCCATTTGACGGTGAAACGTGCGGTCTTAAAGGTCCAGAGAGTTTCCATTCGCCGTTGTTCCTTCGGTGTTTGGTTTGTATGTCTGTTGTATGTCATACACGACATACATTGTCAATAAGGAAAAATTTGCAGAAGGACACTTTGTCCGTTATGCTCATGTCGAGCAAAAGGCAAATAGGCAGGTGGAAGAATGCCCCAAAAAGGCGGTCAAATGACCTACGCAGAGAGACGTATCGCCGAAGTTATGGCTGAGACCGGAAACCGCAAGTTTGCGGCTAGCGAGGCGAAAGTTTCGTATTCGTCGGGAGCCGTGGACAAGGCTATGCAGCGTCCGGCAGTCCTGAACGAGATCGCACGCATCCAGACGGAAAAGCTCTTCAGCGAGCTTCTGCCGCTGGCTGTGCGAGTGCACGCTGAGATCCTGGCCGATCCGAAAGCGCCTGCCGGCGCGCGTGTTCAGGCCGTCAAACTGGCCTATGACCGCACGCTCGGCGCGCAGGACGGCGCACAGGCGAAAGAGCCGCACGAGATGACGGCGGAAGAGATCGCGGAAGCTATCGGCAAGCTTGAAGCTATCGCCATCGGGCGCGCAAAAACCGTCGAAAGTGCGCAACCAGTGCCCAACTATGGCGATATGTTCTCATAATATCAATGACTTGCACTGTATTGATTAGACAGTTACCCGGCTCGGCGACCCATGCGCCGGGCCGCTCGGCGGGTAGGGCCGGACCCCACCCCTGGCGGTAGTCCGATCGTCGAGCCGGAGACTGCACCGGACGCGCACAGAAAAATTCGACCCAAAAATCGAAACGGACGTCTTGTCCTGACAGCCGAAAAGCCCGAACCGGTCCCGAAAGGTCGGTTTGGTCATCACCCCTGACGCCTCGAATATCAGGGCTTGTAGGCCGGAAAGGTCAATTTGGTCACCGCCTGTCGTTCGCATACGGAGCGCTTGACAAGCGACCCGACAACGGCCAACATTCAGGCCGTCCGGTGAGTTTTCCTCCCTGTTCCGCCGGATGTTCGTGCTGAAGGCTTGATCGCTGGAGCCGCTGCGTCCGCAACGCGCAGCGGCTCTTGCCATTTCCGCGCCGTGTCTGTAGGTTGTCGGCAGACATAAGCCAGCAACGCCCGACACGAGGACACGCATGATCGACCGGTTTCAGCAGGCGGATGAGCGGGTCAGCGTTCACGAGGGCGGATACGTCAACCACCCCAAGGACCCCGGCGGCGCGACGAACCGCGGCGTCACGCAGCGCGTCTATGACGACTATCGCCGCCGCAACGGCCTGCCCGTCCGCTCCGTTCGCCAGCTGAACGAGACCGAGCGGCTGGCGATCTACCGCGGCAGCTACTGGCACCCGATCAAAGGCGACCAGTTGCCGCCCGGCGTCGGTTACGTGGTCTATGACGGGGCCGTCAATTCGGGCGTCGCGCAGTCCGTGAAGTGGCTCCAGCGCGCGCTCGGTGTCAAGGTCGACGGGATGATCGGCCCGACGACGCTGGCCGCTGTGTGCGACCATCCCGACCACGACAAGCTCATCGCGGCGATCTGCGAGCGCCGGATGGCGTTTCTGCGGGCGCTGAAGACGTGGCCGACGTTCGGCAAGGGCTGGACGCGCCGCGTGAACGAGGTGCGCGCCACCGGCCAGGCATGGGCGAAGAAGGGCACTGTCGGCCACATTACCGCCGCCTACGTCCCCGGCGGCGAGGCGAAAGCCCGCGTCGAGGACGCCAAGCCCGCGCCGGTCAAGGCAGTGGCCGACGCGGCGACCGGCGGCGGTCTCGCCTCGGGCGGCCTCGCCGAAGCCATCCGCCAGGCGCAGGAACAGATCACGCCGCTCGCCGGCTCCTCCAGCTTCATCAACAGCGCCATCGCCGCCCTGGCGGTATCGGCCGTCGTCCTGACGGTCGGGGGCCTTGGCTGGCGCTGGTACGCGGCGCGCAAGCAGCGCCAGCGTGCCGATGCGCTCGATCTGCCGGCATGATCCCGCTGCCCTACAAGGTCGTCGCCGTTTTCGCCGTGCTCGGCGCGGTGGCGATCGGCAGCTACATGAAGGGCCTGTCGAGCGGACGGATCGAGCAGCTTCAGGACACGGTCGAGGCCTACGAGAAGAGGAAAGGGATCGACGATGAGGTTTCGGGCGTTGATCGGTATCGCGTGTGCGTTGACCTTGGCGGGCTGCCAGACGAATGCCAGCAATTGCGCGGGCTGGACGAAACCGCCGAAGATCAATGATCCCGTGAACTTCGTGCTGAAGGAAGAGCCGATCGCCCGGTGGGTGCTGTCGACCGACCGCTACGGCAAAGCGCAGAAATGCTGGAAATGACGAACGACAACGCGGACAACGCTATGCCCATCGTCTTCGAGAAGGCCCGTCTGAACGTCTTCAATCTCGCCGGTTTCGCCATTGTGGCGATGATCAACGTGGCGGGCGGCGCGATCGTCTGGACGAACCTCAACCGGGACGTTGCCGAGATCCGCGACGCGCAGCAGGACCGGGCGACGGTCTCCGACAGGAATTTCGCCGACATCCGGGCGCAGATCCAGCCCATCCCGCAGCTGCGTTTCCAGCAGGATCAGCAGGCCGTCCAGATTGCCGAACTGAAGGCGCAGATGGCCGCGCTTCTGGAGCGTTTCGGGACCAAGCTCGACACGCTGAACGACAGCGTGAACAGCGTGCGCACTGAGGTCCGCGTCCTGGCGCAGGAGGTGCGCAGCAACGCCGAGAAAAAGGCGCACCCGACGGGTTTCACGCCCTGATGTCCGGCGCAGATCGCATCAATCCGAAAACCGGAAAGCGCGTCTCTTGGGAGCGCGAGCAGGCCGCGCTGAAGGCGGCTGAGACGGCCGACGTCGAGCTTCACAAGCAGATCGGGTTGCTGAAGCGCCAGCAGAAGGCCCTTCAGGCGCGCACCGCCTTCATGCCGTTCATCAAGATCACCTCGCCGGACCCGGCCGATCCGAATGACGTCGAGAAATCGAGCTACAAGGACGCGAAGCATCACCGCGCCGTGGCGAAGGTGCTCGAAGCGATCATCAACGAGGAGGTCGAATACACCTTCGTCATCCTGACGATGCCGCCGCGGCACGGAAAATCGGAGCAAGTTTCCCGCAAGCTGCCCGCCTGGCTGATCGGCCGTTTTCCGCATCAGCACGGCGTCGTGGCGACCTACAACGACGATTTCGCCGCCGATTTCGGCAAGGACGTGCGCACTATCGTCAAGACGCCGCAGTTCCGGCAGGTGTTCCCGAACGTCTCGCTCGTGCGCGGCGGCTCGGCCTCCGACAAGCTGATCACGACGGCCGGCGGCAAGTGGGCTTTCGTCGGCCGCGGCGGTTCGCTGACCGGCCAGGGTGCGCACGTCCTGATCCTCGACGACCTGATCAAGGACGCCAAGGAGGCGTCGAGCCAGGCAATCCGCGACCAGGCATGGGACTGGTTCACGAAGGTCGCCATGACCCGTCGCATGGGTCGCAAGATCGTCATCATGACGTTCACACGCTGGCATTCCGACGATCCGATCGGCCGTCTCACGGATCCGGAAAACCCGCACTACAACGCCAAGCTGGCGAAGAAGATCAAGATCATCAACATCCCGGCGATTGCCGAGGACGACGATCCGCTCGGCCGCAAGCCGGGCGAACCGCTGTGGCCGGACGGCCCGGATCGCTTCGATCTGGAATTTCTGGAGGAGCAGCAGAGCCTCGATCCGCTCGGCTTCGCCGCGCTCTACCAGCAGCGGCCGTCGCTGCTCGACGGCGATCTCTTCAAGCGCGAGAGCATCCGGTTCTACAAGCCGGACGAATTGCCGGAAGACCTGCGCATCTACGGCGCGAGCGACCACGCCGTCGCGACAGGCCAGCGCAACGACTTCACGGTCCTGCTGAAGATCGGCGTCGACAAGCAGTCGAACATCTACCTGCTGGAGTGCGACTGGCGGAAGATGAAATCGGACGTCGCCACGGAAGCCATGCTGGACATGTGCCGCGGCGACCAGCGCCCGCTCCTGTGGTGGGCGGAAAAGGGTCACATCTCGAAGTCGATCGGCCCTTTCCTGCACAAGCGCATGCTGGAGACCGGCATCTTCATGAACATCCGCGAAGTCACGCCGGTCGCCGACAAGGCGCAGCGCGCGCAGTCGATTGTCGCCCGCGTCGCCATGGGCAAGGTCTTCTTCCCGCAGGGCGCGTTCTGGACCGAGAAGGCCATCGCGCAGATGATGGCTTTTCCGAACGGCACGCATGACGACTTCGTCGATGCGCTGGCCTATATCGGCCTCGGCCTGCAAAGCCAGTTCGCAGCGAGCGACAAATCTGGTAGAAAGCGAAAAGAGACGCCCGAATTCGGGACATTGGCCTGGGTGAAACTGGCCGACAGATGGCAAAATGAGCAGCGCGCGATCCAGATGGCTGGGGGCTTTTGATGTTTGTGGGTGAAATGACGGACGACATTGCCGGACAGCCGGACGGCGCGGCCCTCCCCGACGAGAACGTCGACGAGAAGAACCCGACGCCCGCCGAGAGCGAACGCCGCCTTGTCGCCGCGATCATCCAGAGCATCAAGGAGGACAAGCGCCACCACGAGAAGGCGTTCCGCCGCATGAAGCGTGACATGCACGTCGCGATGTGGGGAGCCGAGAAGGAATGGGGCGAAGGGAACTACAAGGCGAATATCATCGGCCGCCACGTCAAGATGAAGACGGCCGCGCTCTACGCCAAGAACCCGAAAGCCGTCGCGCGCCGCCGCGAAACGCTCGACTACCAGATTTTCGACGAGAACCCGGCTTCGCTCGAACTGGCCTTTCAGACGATCCAGATGGGCCAGATGGCGATGCAGCAGGCGCAGGCCATGTCCTCCGTCATGCCGGCCGACCCGCTCACCGGCCAGCAGCCGCTGATGGAGCCGCAACTGCCGCCGGGCTTCATGGAGGCGCAGGCGCTGATCGCCGACTTCCAGCAGGGCTATGCGCGCCGCCAGCAGATCGCCAAGATGGGCAAGACGCTGGAGATCCTGTTCGCGCAGGCGATGCGCGAGCAGAAGCCGCTCGATTTCAAGCGCGGCATGAAGCAGGTCGTCCGGCGCGCCATCACCGCCTGCGTCGGCTATGTGGAAATCGGCTTCCAGCGCGAGACCGGGCCGCGTCCCGGCATGCAGGAGAAGTTGGCCGACGCCCGCGCCCGGCTCGATCATCTGCGCAACCTGGCCGAACAGGTCGGCGAAGGCGAGATCGGGCAAGACGACGCTGAGATGGCCGAGCTTGAAGCATCGATTGCGCAGTTGCAGTCGGAGCCGGAAATCGTGCTGCGCGAAGGCCTGATCTTCGATTTTCCGCAGGCCACCAAGGTCATTCCGGATCGGCTTTGCAAGTATCTCGACGGTTTCGTCGGCGCGGGGCATATCACGCTCGAATACGACTATTCGGTCAGTGAGGTACGTGAGATTTTCGGCGTCGACCTGACGGACAGCGCCACGAAATACGCTGCTGCAAACGGCTCCGGATCGGTCTATGAAGCCAGCAATGTCATGGACGACGAATACGAGTGGGGGCCGTCGGAACGCAAGAAGACAGATATGGTGCGCGTCTGGAAGCGCTACGACAAGCCGTCCGGCCTCGTCTATTACCTCGCCGACGGCCACCAGGGTTTTTTGCGACCGCCTGCCGCACCTGATATCTTCGTTGAAGATTTCTGGCCCGTCTACGCGCTCACCTTCAACGCCGTCGAAAGCGAGGAGGAGCTTTTCCCGCCGTCGGACGTCACGCTGTTGCTGGACATGCAGCGCGAATACAATCGGTCGCGGCAGGGCCTGCGGGAGCATCGCAACGCGGCACGGCCGCGGTGGGTCTACGCGAACGGCGCGTTCGCCGACGAAGACGATCCGATGATGCTTGCGAACCTGCGTCCGCTTCAAATGCTAGGGCTGAACATCGACCCGCAGACGGACATCAAAACGGTGCTCCAGACGATGCCCGTGCCCGGCGTCGACCCGAACCTCTACGAGACCGGGCAGACCTTCACCGACATGCAGCTGGTCGGCGGCAGCCAGGAAGCGAACTACGGCGGTGTCGCCAAGGCGACGGCCACCGAGAGCGCGATCGCGGCCAACGCGACGAACGCTTCCGACGCCTCCTCGATCGACGATCTGGACAGCTTCCTGACGGTCATCGCCCGCGCATCCGGTCAGGTGCTCCAGCGCGAGATGTCGCCGGAAAAGGTCGTTGAGGTCGTCGGCCCCGGCGCGGTGTGGCCGGAGATGACGCTCGCCGAGATCGCGGGCGAAATCTTTCTTGAGGTAGAGGCCGGCTCGACGGGCAAGCCTAATCAGGCTGTCGAGGTGGCGAATATGCAAAAGTTACTGCCTCTTTTGATCCAGATACCTGGCGTAGAGCCGACGTGGCTGGCAAAGGAGGTCATCCGGCGTATGGACGACCGGATCGATATCACGGAAGCGATCGCTGCCGGGATACCTTCGATTGCTGCGATGAACCAACAGCGGCAGACTACTAGCGCGATGCCACAAGACGACCCGAACAATCAGGGTGCGCAGGGCGCAAATAATGCGCCAAAACCGGATCGCGAAGGAGGGTCTGGTCCTGCGTTTGGGTCTAATCAGACGGAGCCCGCGTTAGTGTCATGACGAAAGGTGTCGGCTGTATATACGGCATATATTCGCGTTTGGCGGGACGCATAGTTTACGTTGGGCAAACACGCCAATCGCCAAATGCGAGATGGGCGCAGCATAAACAGCGGCACACGCCGCTTGCGCGGCAACTTCGCGCGACCGGCATCGAGTTTTTCAGCTTTCATGTACTGGAGGAAGCTCCGGTTGGCGAGCTAAACGCGCGTGAGTGCCATTGGATTGACAAGCTTGATACTATGCACCCGCAAGGTTTGAACCATAAACCGGGAGGGCGAGCGAAAGGTACTTCAGCGAGAGTCAAACAAAAACTATCGGCCACGAGTAAAGCAGCGTGGGGCGATCCCGCTCACAGGGAAAAGCAGAGGGTTAGCCGAAAGGAAAAATGGGCCGATCCCGAGCATAAAGCTAAGATGGCTGCGATCAGGAAAGCTACGTGGGCCGCACCGGGGTTCCGCGAAAAGATGAGAGTGGCGCGGCAGGATAGCTATCAAGATCCCGTAAGAAGAGCGTCACAAGCAGCGGCCATGCGAAACAAATGGGCGGATCCGCAATATAAGGCGGATGTCGGCAGTAAGATAGCAGCGGCCATAGGGGCGAGCGAAAAATTCAAACAAGGCCAGTCCCGACGCGCAAAACGGCGACATAGCAGCAATCAAGCGTAGGTTTTGCCGACCTACACTTGCGACAATGATCCGCATGCAGTAAACCTAACCGACCGAAAGGAACGAATATGCCCTCTTTGGACGATCAAATCGACGACACGAACTCGTCCATCGTGTCCGATATCGACGATGCAGTTGCCGGGGGCGATTTTCCCGCTGGCGATACTGCGGCCGCGGCCTCGTCACCCGCTGAAGGCGAACAGGACGCCGATCTGCTTTCCGTTGTCCGCGACGTGGTCAAGGAAAGCCGGGGGCAGACTGACCCGGCCTCGCCAGCCGAAGGTGAACAAGGATCGGAAGCAGCCGCATCCGCCGATGACGACGAGTTTGCCGACGTGCCGTTCAACCGGCACCCGCGCTTCAAACAGGTCGTCAAGGAACGCCGCGAGTTCAAGGAGAAGCTGACCGCCATGGAGCGGGAAGTCGAACCGCTCCGGCAGGATGCAGAGCGCTACCAGAACGTTGTCGGGTTTCTCGACGATGCGGGACTGAGCTCGGAAGAAGCCGCGGACATGCTCACGATTGGCGGTCTCATGAAGACCGACCCCGTCGAAGCGTGGAAGCGGATGAAACCGACCATCCAGAACCTGCTCATCGCGGCCGGCGAGGTTCTGCCCGACGATCTCCAGCAGCGCGTTTCCACCGGGGAGCTCTCCAAGGAAGCTGCGATCGAGATCGCACGGGCCAAGGCGTCCGTAGCTTCCGTGCAGCGCCAGCAGTCGTTCCGCGAGCAGCGCGAGCAGCGCACGTCTCAGCAGAACAGCGTGCGGTCGATGCAGCAGGCCGCCAGCGATTGGGAGACCGATCGCGTGCGCAAGGATCCGAACTTCGCCGCCAAGTTGCCCGACATCCAGCGGGAGGTCGTTTACCTCCAGCGGACGGAAGGCGTGCCGACCACAGCCGAAGGCGTGAAGGATCAGCTGGCAAAGGCATACAAGACGGTCAACGACCGCTTCAAGCCCGCGCAGCCGGCCCCGCAGCCTAAGCAGGCGGTACGCCCCGTGATGGGCGGGCAGGTCGCAGGAAACCAGCAGCCGGCGGAAATGTCGACGCTCGATATCATTCGGGCAAACCGCCGCGCTTCGTGAGCAACAAGGATAGCCTCAGATGGCTTTTACCGCAGACGAAATCGCCAACATCAACAACACGACGCTGAAGCAGTACCTGAACAAGGGCACGCTCTTCAAGCAGAACGTCCAGAACAAGCCGATGCTGGATGCCTTCAACCGCACCGCGGGCAGCTTTGCCGGCGGCAACGGGTTTCAGGTGTCCATCGGCGTGAAGTCCGGCCAGGGCGGCGGCTCGCTTCAGGGTTACTCGGGTGACGACAAGGTCTCCTACTACAACCCGGCAACGGCCAAGCGCGTCGAGTACACGGGCAAGGAGCACCATATCGGCACGGTGATGACCTTCTCCGAGCTCAAGCAGAACGGCATCGAAGTCACCGAGGACGGCACCGACCAGAACACGAACCTCGTCGACGGCCGCGAGGAGATCGCGCTGGCGAATGTGCTGGACGAGAAGAACGACGACCTCGGCGAAGACTACGCCAAGTCGCTCGATCTCCTGCTGCATCAGGACGGCTCCTCGGACGCCAAGGCGCTCGCCGGCATCCAGTCCATCCTGCTCGCGAACCCGCTCTCGGGCCTCACGGGCGGCCTGAACCGCGCGATCTATCCCTGGTGGCGCAACCGCGCTGCAACGGCCGCCTACGCGGGCGTCGGCGGCCAGGGCGCGATCACGGTCAACCCGGCCAACGGCGGCGCGCTCGCCGCGTTCCTCGACACCGAGATCCGCCAGCTGAAGCGCTATTCGCGCGGTGGCGTCTCGTGGAAGTGGTTCGCCGGCTCGGCCTTCATCGACGGCTACAAGATGGAGCTGCGCGCCAACGGCTACTCCGCGGGCGATTGGGCCTTCAACGACAACGTTCCGGACGGCTCCATGAAGGATCCGAAGCACGCCGGCAACCCGATCATCTACGATCCGACGATGGATGATCTCGGTCTGTCCAAGCGTTGCTACGTCATCGCCATGGGCAAGAACGGTATCCAGCTTCTGTACTTCAACGGCAAGCGGATGCAGCGCCACGCCCCGGCACGGCCGTATGACCGCTACACCATGTACAACGGCATCACCACGACCGCCGTCATGGTCGCCCGCGCGCTCAACACGTCCGCCGTGTATGATATCGCGTAAGACGAGACCCGACACGGGGCGCTGACCGCGCCCCGCCTTTTCTCACTGAACACGGAGCTACGCTCATGGGCGCTCTCGCAAATACCTCGGCGGTTCTCGCCTCCGCAGTCACGGACAGCAACACGGTCACTGTCGCCTATCCCGCCGGCAAGACGCAGGGCGATCTGATCGGCAGCACGGGCGGTCGCGTCGTCATCAACAACAACGATGCCTATCCGCAGGCCGGGTCCGGCGCAGCCGTGGCCTTCACCTTCGGATCGTCGAACATCACGATCACCAACAACACGGGCGTGACGTGGGCGGCGGGTTCGACCCTGCTCGCCAGCTTCGGCGACAACACGGAGGACGGCTCGTACAACCCGGATATCCGCGTCGACGCCATCGTCCCGCTGACGGCCGCCACCGGCACGACGGGCGACACGGTCGCCGACGTCGGCGGCGCGTTCGCGCAGGCCACCCTGAACAACAACTTCAAGGTGCTCGCAGACAAGCAGAACGAGGTCATCGCCGCGCTGAAGGCGGCCGGCATCCTCGTCAAGTAAACCGGGCGGGGCTTCGGCCCCGTCGATCTCCACCGGAAGGAACTCGACATGCAGACCGCAAATGTAATGCTCGCGATCGGCGGTGACGCCAAGAACACGGTCCCGAAGTACGGCGTGACGGCCGCCGAGGTCGCCGTGCTTCGCTACATCCACGGCGAGGATGCCGTCTTCGACATCGAGGTGAAGGGCAGCGTCGAGCGCACCCATCGCCAGGAAATCGGCCGGCTGACCGAAGTCTACGGCCGCCAGGAAGGCGAGCGCCGCGTCTCGCCCGCCGTCGCCGATCTCTATCCGGGCGCGGCCGCCCGCGTCTTCGAGACGTTCGACGAGCTTGAACTGCCGGATGAGCTCTACGCAGCCGCCGGCCGCAAGGTCGCCGCGCCGGCCAAGACGAAGAAGGAAACGGCCGCCCCGGTCGCCGATGACGACGGTCTCGACGCCATGAAGGTCAAGGAGCTTCAGGCACTCGCCGGGGCCGAAGGCGTCGATCTGACCGGCGTCACCAAGAAGGACGACATCGTCGAGGCCATCCGCCTGCACCGCGCGCAGCCGGCGCAGCCGGCGCAGCCGGAGGACGAAGGTGCTGACGATGGCGACGCAGAGGATGGCGTCGGCGAAATGAACGACGAGTTCTCCGGCGAGAACAACCTCTTCAAGTAAAGGCATGGCGGCATGGCCCGGAACACGACGCTCGTAAAGCTGCTCGACCTGTACCGGGCCGAATGCCGCCTGTCCTTCAATCCGGCGCACAACGCGCAGGACCGGGACCGCCAGATCATCCATCTCCAGCGCACGCAGGAGTGGCTGTGGGAGGACTACGACTGGCCGTTGCTGCGCGTCGACCGCACGATCTTTCTGGCAGCCGGCCAGCGCTACTACGATCCGCCGGGAGACATGGCGATTGACCGCATCAGCCATATCGAGGTTTACCGCGACCAGGCATATTGCCCGCTGCGCCCCGGCATCGACGCCCGCCACTTCACGACGTTCAACAGCAACCTTGACGAACGGCAGTGGCCGCCGCAGCGCTGGCGGATCACCGAGGATGAACGGATCGAGATCTGGCCGATCCCCGACACCGACGGCGATCCCGACACGCTCGAAGGTACGCTGAAGATCACCGGCATCAAGAACCTTCAGCAGATGGTCGCCGACACCGACCGCGCGACGCTTGACGACAGGCTGATCGTGCTCTACGCCGCGGCGGAATTTCTTGCCAGCAAGGGCGACAAGAGCGCCAGCCACAAGCTTGAACTGGCAAAGGCGCGCTACGGCAAGCTGCGCGGCGCGCAGCAGCCGCGCCGCGTTTTCAACATGTTCGGCTGCGGCCAGCAGAGCGGCGTCAAGCGCGTTCCGTTCGGCGTTTATAACGAGCGGAACGTCACGATCGTCCAGCCGCCGCTGCCGCCGAGCCCCGGCGACGAGTTCATCCTCACCTTCGACGATGGCGACGAAGTCATCGGCACCGGATCGTGATCCATGGGAACGATATGGGTCCGAGAGTTCACGGGCGGGCTTGACACCCGGCGCATGGAGGAGACGACCTCCGGCGGCGCGCTCGTCGTCGCCAAGAACGGCCATATCTCGCGCGGCGGCGAGTTCGAAAAGCGTGCCGCCTTCGTTCCCGAGTACACGCTCCCGGCCGGTACGGTCGGCCTTGCCGCGGCGGTCGACAAGCTCGTCGTGTTCGGCAGCGGGCCGACGCCAGGCGGTCTCCCTGCCGACGTCCGCTATCAGCGCTTGCAGCATCCGAACGGTGTCACGCCGCTAGTCCGCATCCGCTCCTACGACCTCTTTTCGTCGACCCTCTACGTTGTCGGCGAATTCGAGGACGGCTCGATCTTCCATTTCTTCTACGGCATCCGTGTCGACGACTGGTACGACGGCCGCGCCCGCGCTTCGTTCGACGTCACGGGCGGAACGGTCGTCGGCGCGGTCGCCGCGACCGGCTCCTTCACGATCACGGGCGGAACGAGCGATCCTGCGAACACGATCGACGACATCACCGTCGGCGGCATCTCCATTATCGGCGCGCCGATCGAACACACAGGCGACGACGCCGGCACGGCAACGGCCGTCGCCGCGGCGATCAACCTCTTCACGTCCATCCCCGACTACACGGCGGTCGCCGTCGGCGCGACGGTGAATATCACGGCGGCAACGCTCGGCTCGGCGGCGAACGGCCGCGTCGTGTCGGTCCTGCCGACGGGCGACGTCACGGTCGGATCGATCGTGAACATGGCCGGCGGCGCGAACGGCACGACCTCGCAGATGACCAACATCAGGGTCAACGGCGTCCCGATCATGGGCGCGCCGGTTCTGTGGGCGACCTCCAACGAGAACACCGCCGCTCTCCTCGCCGCGGCGATCAACGCCTACGTTTCGACGCCCGACTACACGGCAACGGCCGTCGGCGCGACCGTCAACATCGCCGCCGTCGATGTCGGCACCGCCGCCAATGGCTTTCCGGTCGATTTCACCCTGGCGAACGGCTTCACGGTGTCGCCGTCGTCCGGGCTGGTACTGGCCGAAGGCGCGTCGGGTAAGGCCGTGGCGGCGACCGGCTCCTTGAGCGTTCTCAGCGGCAATCCCGGCTCCGGTAACCAGATCAACATGGTGACGGTCGGCGGTGTGAACATCATGGCCGGACCCGTGCCGTTCACCGGCAACGTCGTCACCACGGCGTGGGCGATTGCGCAGGCCATCAACACGCATGCGTCCACGCCGGACTATACCGCTACCGTGACCGGCGCGACGGTGAACATCACCGCGGCCGTGCCCGGCGTTGCGGCGAACGGGCGTGTCATCGCCGCATCGACCTCGGGCTCGGTCGGCATCGGCTTGATCGAGAACATGTCCGGCGGCGCGGACGGCGCGTTCCAGCCGGGCGCATTCGTCAAGACCGCCGGCAAGAAAATCTACTCGACGTCCGGTTCCGTGCTCCATTTTTCCGGCATCAACGCGCCGACGAAGTGGTCGACCGACAATGTCGGCGCAGGCTTCATCGACATGGCGTCCGAGACGTCCGGCTCCGAAAAGCTGACGGCAATCGCGAAGTATCAGGACAAGTTGGCCGTCTTCGCCGAACGCACGGTTCTGGTCGAGTATGTGGATCCCGATCCGGCGCTGAACCGCCTCGCACAGACGCTCAACAACACGGGCACCTTGTCGCCCAAGAGCGTGACGCAATTCGGCGACAACGACATCTTCTATCTCGACGAAAGCGGCCTGCGATCGCTGAAGGCGCGCGACAGTTCGAACGCGGCCGCCACAACGGATATCGGCGTGCCCGTCGACACGCTCGTGACGAAGAAGCTCACCGAACTGTCACTCGCGGAGCGGGAGGCCGTCATCGGGGCGATCGAGCCGCGCGATGGCCGGTTCTGGCTCGCGATGAAGGATATCATTTTCGTTTTCAGCTTCTTCAATGGGGCGAAGGTCAGCGCGTGGTCCACTTATGAGCCGAGCTACTATTCCGGATCGACCAAGATCAATTTCAACGTCGAAGAACTGGTCGTTTTCAACCGGCGCGTCTTCATTCGTTCCGGCAACCGGATTTTCTCCTACGGGGGCCAGGCTGCCGCACTGGCTTATGATGCGACTGTCGCCGAAGCCTGGCTACCCTATCTGGACGCGAACACCCCGACACAGGACAAGACCTTCACGGGCGTCGACGCTGCACTTGAAGGCGAATGGGAGACGTCGGTGGCGCTGGAGCCCACGAACCGCGCCGCCGAAGACACGGTCAGCCGCGAAACAGAGACGACATTCAACAGTCTAGGCCGGCCCGGTCTCGGTCGCTCCACGCATATCAGCATGCGCTTCCGGACAACCGGAAGCACCTATGCGCGCCTCAGTTCCGTCGTCATCCACTACGAGGGCGAGGACATTGAGGATAAGTGACCCGACCCGCGAAGCGGTGCATTTCGTCGCGCTGAAGATGCGCGAGCGGGACTTTGCCGAATTCAGCGCGGTTTCCTACGCCAGCACGCGCGAGGAACTGGCCGATGTTATGGCCGAGCGCTACGGCAGCTTCGAGGGCTGCATCGTCGGCCATGCCGGCGAGAACCCGGCGTGCGTGGGTGCCACGGTCATGGCACGGCCCAACGTCGTGTCGCTGCTTTTCTTCGCGACGGACCAGTTCCCCGAGATCGCGCTGCCGGCGACGCGCTTCATCAAGCGTGAACTGTTCTCCCGGCTCAAAAAGACCGGCGTCCACAGGATAGAGGCCGTCTCCATGGTCGACCACAACGACGCGCATGCCTGGCTTCAGACGCTCGGGCTGGAGCGCGAAACGGAGCCGATGCGCGGCTACGGAAAGAACGGCGAGGCTTTCGTTCAATTTGCATGGGTGAGCGATGATAGTCCGATTGGCCCTTGAGGAAGACATTGACGAGGTCGTCGAGATGGCGCGCATGAACATCGAAGAGACGCGCCCGGAGAACGGTTTCGACGAGGTCGTATGTCGGGAGACCTACTATGGATATCTTGACCGGGCATCGCCGACGATCTTCGTCGCGGAGAAGGATCGGGCGCTCGTCGGCTTCCTGCTGGCGGAGATGAACAGCTATCGCGCATCCGCTGGACTTTTCACGACGCAGGAGGTACTTTTCGTGAAGCCCGCTCACCGCGGAACTCGGGCGGCCGCCATGCTGATGAAGCATCTTATTGCCTGGAGCCGGGGGCTCGGCGCGAAAGAGATCATCGGCGGAAACGACAACTCCTTCAATTCCGACAGGACAGCACGTTTTCTCGAACATTTCGGCTTCGAGCGTGTCGGAAATGCAATGAGGCGGGGTCTGTAATGGGCGGTGGCGGCAAGGGCGGTGGCGGTGAAGCCAAAAAGGCCCGCGAAGACGAGCAGAAGCGCCAGGAAGAGATCCGCAAGGGCACCGCCCGCATCAACGAGATTTTCGGCGGGCGCTCCTACGGCACGGGTGCCCTTTCGAGCGACATGGCGTTCGATCCGAACGGTACTTACTTCCTCGCCGACGGCACGAAGTGGAAGCCGCAAGCCGTCACCGAAGACACCTACGAACTGGGCAAGCTCAAGGATCTGGTGCCGGGCCGTGACGCGCCGCTGATCGACGACAAGCGCTCCTCGCTCTTCACGCCGAACGCCGACCGTTACGAAAAGGGCAAGCTGATCCCCGGCCAGAAAAAGACGGCCGAGGAACAGTATGCCGAGATGGTCGCCTCCGGAAAGCTGTTCTCCGGAACGAAGAAAAAGGGCGGCTTCACGGACGACTATTTCAAGGGCATCCGCCAGAAATATATCGACTACGCGAACCCGCAGCTTGAAGATCAGTATGGTGACGCGCAGAAGGAACTGACCTTCGCACTGGCGCGCGGCGGGCTGCTCGACAGTTCGGTTCGCGGCGAAAAGGCCGGCGAACTCCAACAGCTTTACGACCTCAACAAGCAGCAGGTCGCCGACCAGGCGCTGGCTTACGAAGGCGAGGCGCGCAATGCCGTCGAGGACGCCCGGTCGAACCTCATCGCCACGCTGAACGCCACGGGCGACGCGCAGGGGGCCGCCAATTCGGCCATCGCTCGCGCCTCGGCGCTGTCCAAGCCGGCGGCCTATAGCCCGCTCGCGCAGCTTTTCACGGACTTCACCGCCGGTCTTGGCACGCAGGCCGCACTGGAGCGCGCGAACTATTACGGCGGCGGGGAGAAGCCGCGATACACGACCGGGCTCTTCACGCCCAAGAACTCGACAGTGGTGAAGTGACATGTGCGACCCGATGACCATTGCAGGCGTAGCGCTCACCGCCGGTTCGACCGTCGCGAACTACGCCGCGCAGCAGAAAATCCAGCGCGCCCGCGACGACGCGATGGCAGCCGAGCGCATTCGGCAGCAGGGTCTCGACAAGGAGGCCGCCGCGCTGAACACGCAGTCGCAGGACCGCTATCAGGACTTCGAGGGCCAGCAGGACCAGAAGGCCGGGCAGCTGGCGGAATACTTCACAGGCCAGGACGTCGCCGAGCCGAGCGCCGAGGCAGCCTTGCCCACGACCTCGTCGAACATCACGGTCGCCGAGGAAGCGAAGCAGCGGGCCGGCGCGAAGGCGTTCACGGATCGCAGCGGTCAGGCGCTCGGCCAGCTGCGCTCCTTCGGCGATCTGATGGGCGGCCTCGGGCGGCTTCAGGCGCGCGATGCATCGCAGATCGGCCAGATCGGCGGCTTCAAGCGGGGATCGTCGGGCGTGCTCTCCTACGAACTGGACGAGGCCAGCCGGGCGGGTGACGGGCTGAAGATGTTCGGCGACATTCTCGGCGGCGTCGGCGGGATCGCCACCAGTTCCGGGCTTTCTGGCGGCGGGCTGTTCGGAGCCGGCGGAGGCGACCCGTGGAACGGGTTGCGTGCGTCCGCGCCGAGGGTGTCGACGTTGACGCCGGGCGGCAGCATGGCCGCCGGCCGCGCCCTCGATCGCGCCAGCGTTCCCGGCTATTCCGGAACCCTGTTCAACCTCTACGGGAGCCGATAATGGCCGGCATCCAGGCGAACCGCTACTACAACAACCCGCAGATCGGGCAGGCGTTCAGCAATCTGGCGCAGCTTTTCGGGCCGCCGAGCGCTTCCGACATGGTCGGCTACGCCACAGCGAAGGCCAAGAAAGAGGAGGCCGCGCGCCTCGCCGATCTGTTCAGCTATACCAACAGAGCAGATTTCGATCAGGCCGTTTTCGACCGGATGGGGCAGGCAACGGGCCAGTGGAACCCGTCGAACGGTTACTATGGCGTCGATACGGCCGCCGCCACGGCGCGCCGCGGGCAGGATATCGACGCGCGCACCGCGCTCGAACGGCAGCGCCTGGTGAACGAAGGCGAGCTTCAGAAGCTCTACGCCACGCCGATTACCGCCGCCGAGAACGCCACGGTCTACGTGCCGGGTGCAACGGCCGACGCTGCGGGCCTGCCGCGCGTGTTGCCGGGTCAGGTCTCCGCCGGTCAGGGCGAAACGATCTATCGCCCGGACGGCTCCGTGCTGAAGGGCGAAGCGAAGCCGCTGTCCGAAACGGAACTGAAGGCCACCATCCTTTCCGGCCTCCCGGCGAATGAGCAGCGTGCAGCCGCGTTGTCCGGCGTCGACGTCGAGAATGTCGTCGGCGCGGACGGCGTGCCGGAAATCGTCTTCCGTTCCGACGCAGCCGGACGGCAGCCGTTCTTCAACAAGGGCGCGGAGGCAAAGCCGTCGAACGCTGTCGCATTGATGCCCGACGGCAAGACGCGCGTGCCCGCCCTTCAGGACCAGAGCGGCGCGTGGGTCCATGCGCAGACCGGGCAGAAGTTGCCGGACGGCATCCAGATCTTCGATCTGCCGAAAGCGACGGGTTCGGCGGCTGATATCGGCCTCGGCCCGACCACCGCAAACCAGACATCGGCCAACAACCAGGAGGCGGAAGTCTCCCGCACGCTGAACCTGCTCGACGTCTATGAAAGCGCGCTCGATGCCAATCCCGGCGCGCTCGGCCTCGCCGGCCTGATCCGCGGCACGGCGCAGAACGCTGTCGCCACGGCGACCGATCTGACGCGCGCCTTCGGCGGCACCGCGCCGCAGGTTCAGGAATTCGCCGACGAGCTTCGCGACGGCTTGCAGGGCGTCGCGCCCGATCTGTTTGATCCGTCCATTCCTGAAATCGCGTTCCTTCAGGGCACGTTGGCCTATTCGCTGGCGCGCACGGAGAACCCGTCCGGCGAGGTCAGCCGGCAGGCTTACGAGCGTGCGCTGGAGCGCGTGAAGGGCGGCGGCATGCTGGCGAACACGCAGTCGGCAAAGGCCGCCGTTGCGGCGCTGCGAAAGGTCGTCAACTCGCAGCTGGAGGGCATTCGCACGCTGCGCGCGCCGGGCACCGGTCGCACCGACACGACCTTCCAAGGCGACGGCGTTTCCACGCCGACGACCGGAACGCGCATGAAGTTCGATGTCAACGGGAACCCCGTGCAATGATGGAAGCCGAGCTCTTCGACGGCACTGTTCTCGAATTTCCCGACGGGACCGACCCGGCGGTGATCCAGCGCGTCGTCAAGGAACAGACGCTGAAGCTGCGCGGCGGCACGCAACCAGAAGACCAGCGCGACCAGTCGGGCGTTCCGGGTGGCGTGGCGGTCGCGACACCGACGGCTGTCCAGCCTGTCGAAGATGACGGCTGGCTGTCGGCCATCATGTCCGGCCTTGACTACGCCGACGACACCGCGGCGATTGGCCTGACCGGTGCGCGCCAGGGCGCGTCCACGGTGCTTGGCCTGCCGGTCGACGCCGTGAACAACCTGCCGCGCATCGCGAACCTGATCCCCGGCGTCGACGGCGTCGGGCCGATCAGCGAAAAGCCGTTCCTCGGCTCGGAGTATATCGACGCCATCATGGGCGCGCCGACCGACCTGGCCGCTTCCGGCTACAACGCGGCGGCAGAGGCCGTCGGATCGGACAGCCGCGTCGCCGGCTCCGAAGGTCCGACCCCGCAGGATGCTTTCCAGCGCGGCGCGCACCGCATCGGACGCGAGGTCGGTGCGGCGGCCGTTCCCGTCGGCGGGGCGATGTTCGCCGCCGGCCGCATGGGCGTTGATGGCGCGCGGGCCATGGGCGGCCCGATCGGCAATTTCATCGAAAGCGCCGCCGTGAACCCGGCGGCATTTGCCGGCAAGGAAGCGACGATCGCGATCGGAGCCGGCACAGGCGCGGCCGCGGCAAACGAACTGGTCGATCCGTCGACCTCCGGCGGGCAATTGGCCGACCTCTTCGGCGCGCTGGCCGGCGCTGGCATCACGGGCGCGGCCGGCATGCTGGCGCGCGGCGGCCGGGACGTCCTGTCCGCGTTCTCGGGCAATCCGCACTATGCATCGCGCGTCGTCGGCGACAACGTGGCCGACACCCTGATCCGGAACTCCGACGTCATGAACCGACAGGTCGACCCGTCGAACCTGACCGCGCCGCTCGACACGCAGGCGCTCATCGATGCGATCCGGCAGCCCTCGCAGGCCGAGAAGCTGGTTCCCGGCTTCCGCGCCTCGACGGCCGACCACGCCGCCGACGCCGGCCTCGCTTCGCTCGAAGCGGCGCGCGCCCGAGCGAACCCCGGCCCGTACCGCCAGCGCGCCGACCAGAACGCCATCGCGGTCGAAGAGACGATTGCCGGCATGCGCCCGGACGAAACGCCGGCCGCGCTGCGCGACGCGCTGGCGATCGAGCGCGACCGCCGGATGAACGAAGCCATCATGGGCCGGCAGGACGCGGAATTGGCCGCCGCCGATGCCGTGCGCCGCGTCACGCCGGAGAGCACCGCCGCGCAGCGCGGCAATGTCGTCCGCACCGAACTGGAGACGGCACGCGACGCCGCCCGCCAGCGCACCGAGGACGCCTATCGCGAAGCGAACGTCGCGGGCTTGCAGGTCGACCCGGCTCCGCTCGCGCAGTCGCTGGACGAGGCCGTCGCGGGGCTGACGGAAGTCGAACGCGGCCTTATTCCGGAAGCGATGATCTCCCGCGTCCAGCGTCTCGGCCGCCCGGTCGAAGACGGTCCGCAGGCGACGGGCATCCTTGACGCATCCGGAAACCCGATCATGCGCGATCCGGCCGGCCCGGAGAACATCGCGCTCAAAGAGGCGACCGATCTGAAATCGGAGCTTCAGCGCCTCCAGCGCGCCGCCCTGGCCGATCCGCGCGCCGAGAAGGGCGGGCGCAACGCCGCTCGCGTGCTTGGCGACATGATCAAGACGGTCGACGACTATATCGGATCGAACCTGACGCCGGAACAGCAGGCCGCGCTCGACACGGCGCGCGGCGCGAAGTTCGACGAGGCGGAAGCCTTCACGCGCCAGGGCGATCCCGTCGCCACCGCGCTTGCCCGAAACGAGGGCGGCATGCCGAAGGTCCGCGACGACCGTGTCGCCGGCCTCTTCGTGGATCCGCAGAGCATGAACCGTCTCTTCGCGCAGGCCGACACGCCGGCAACGCGCCGCGCGATCCGCGACGAGGTGCTGTCGAAGGGCGACACGTCGAGCGCCGAGCGCCTGACCCGCTTCTCGCAGGACTACGCCGAGCAGCTTTCGCGCTTCCCCGGCCTCGCCGACGAGATCGCCGCGGCGGCCCGCGCCCGCACGGCAGAGGCCGGCGCACGGGAGAATGTCACGCGCATGGAACGCGATCTCGGCACGGACACGCAGCCGGGCCGCGGAACGGTCGGCCGCTACCTCCAGTTCAGCGACGCGAATGCCGAGCGCGCGATCAACGAGGTCATGGCCGCCAAGGATCCGGGCAAGGCCGCCGACGAGCTTCTGACCTTCGTCGGCGACGATGCGACGGCCGTGCAGGGCGCGCGGGCGGCGTTCTGGAAGAAGCTGGAGACAGACAGCCGCAGCAGGAACGAGAACGCCACGACGGAGAGCGGGATCGCGCCGTGGGTGCCGCGCAAGATGCTTGCCTTCCTCGACGACCCGGCGAAGCGCGCCGTCGCGGAACGGCTCTACAAGGACGATCCGCAGCACCTGGCCGATATCCGGACGCTCGCCAACGCGCTGCGCAGCGTCAACACGGGCGCGAAGGTCGGCAACGCGACGAACCCGTCCGGCACGGCCCTCATGATGAAGGGCCAGCCGCCGGTCACGCTCGCCGAAGTCGGTTCGAAGGGCTACCAGGCACAGACCGGCCGCGCCTCGTGGGCCTATATCGGCACCTATCTCGCCGGCAAGCTCGCTCGCGGCTACGTCGGCCGGCAGCGGGCCAAGGCGTTCGAACTGCTGCTGGACAAGGCGCTGACGGACAAGGACGTTGCGGCCTCCCTGCTCATGGAGAACAACCCGGCGAACCGGGCGGCGCTGGCGCGCAAGGCCAAGGGCTGGCTTGGCAACGAGGCGGCTACCTTCGTCGATCTCATGAGCGAGGATGACGACGAGACGAACCGCGCGATCATGGAGGACCGCTGATGGCGAACGAATGGCTCCGCTACGCCAATCAAGGTGCGACGCGCAACCAGCCCCTGAACGCCGATCTCGTCGCCGCTCTGAGCCGGTTCGCGCCGCAGATGGGCCTGACCGTGGAAGTCTTCTCCGGCGGCCAGCCGGGCAAGGGCAGCGGCCTGGCGCGCGTCGGCTCGGTGCGCCACGATCACGGCGGCGCAGCGGACGTATTTTTCCACAAGGACGGCCGTCGACTGGATTGGGCCAACGCCGCGGACCTTCCGATCTTTCAGGATATCGTCCGTCAGGGGCGCTCGGCCGGCCTGACTGGCTTCGGAGCCGGCCTCGGCTACATGCAGCCGGGCTCCATGCATATCGGCTTCGGCAGCCCCGGCGTATGGGGCGCAGGCGGCAAGGGCGGCAACGCGCCCGGATGGTTGCAGGAAGCCTTCAATGGCGCGGTGGCCGGCGGCGCGCAGCCCACAATCGCGAACATGCAGAAGGGCGCGTTCGATCCTGTCGGCGAGGTCATGGCGGCCGCTACGAAGCCCGCCTCCGGCACCTCGCTCGCGTCGTTCTACGGTGCGCCTGGCGCGACGACCAGCATGGCGAACCCCGATCCACTGGCGGCCGCCGGCACGCAGCAGCCGGCATTCGGCTCGCTCGCCCTCCTCTTCGCGCAGCAACAGGCTGCGCAACAGCAGCGCCGCGCCGACGAGCGCGCCGCGGAAGAAGCGCGCCGGGCCGCGCTGTTCGCCCCGGACAGTCTCGCAAACCTCTTCGGATAACCACAAAGGAGAATGGAGCATGCCAGTCTATCGCAAAGGACAGCCCTCGCGGCACCTCGGGAACTTCACCGTCGCGGCCCTGCCAACGACGGCGACGCTGAAGACGCTGGAGGTCGGGGATACGGCCTTCGCCACGAATGCGCTCAAGGCGAGCGAGACGGGCGGTAACGGGACGGGCAACCTCGTCTTCTACGACGGCACGAACTGGATCCGCTCGGATACCGGCGCGACGGCCGCTGCCTGATCGAGACCGGGGCGCATAGCCCCGGTTTTTCTTAGAGTGCCCAAAAAAGTGCCCAAATGCGTGTCTGTTGGCTAGTTGGCCGGGTGTCGGCTAAACCGTGAAACGCCCGAGAAACCAAGGAAAAGTGATGGTGCTGCTAGAGAGATTTGAACTCTCGGCCTCTCCCTTACCAAGGGAGTGCTCTACCCCTGAGCTATAGCAGCATCCGGCGAAACGAAGGTCTGTTCCGCGTGAGCGAGGGCCTATTGCCATAGGTCATCCGGCAGTGCAAGCGGCGATTTTGCGATTGTTGCAACAATTCTGGTGATGGCAGTGCTTTTTTGCCGGGATGGATTTCGATAAAAGGACGGGCATGAGCGGCAAGGACGAGACGAAGAGCGGGAAGATCAGGACCGAAGCGGAGATTCGTGCGGAGCGGCTGGCCAAGACGCTGCGCGACAATCTCCAGCGGCGAAAACAGCAGGCGCGCGCCCGCCGGGCCGGCGCGGCGGATGAAACGACCGGACTTCCGGGGGGACGTCCTGCCGCAAAAAAAGACGAATCGGACGGTTAGTCGGGCATGTCTTCACCCGAAGACGACGGGGGTGGTTTTCCAACCGGCGCGCGCAAAAGAGCGGGCGGCCGGCACGGTCTTCATTTTTCGATCGCGATGCTCTAAAGAGGCCGCCATCTCCGAAAGCCGAAATTCTTTGAGAAAGGCGGGCCCGGCCCGTAATCGCACATGGATCGTATCCGAATTGTAGGCGGCAACGAACTTAAGGGCACCATCCCGATTTCCGGCGCCAAGAATGCCGCGCTGCCGCTGATGATTGCCTCGCTCCTCACCGACGACACGCTGACGCTGGAAAACGTGCCGCACCTCGCCGACGTCGAGCAGCTCATCCGCATCCTCGGCAACCACGGCGCCGACATTTCCGTCAACGGCCGCCGCGAGCGCCAGGGCGAGGGCTATTCTCGCACGATCCATTTCACCTCGCGCAACATCGTCGACACGACAGCGCCCTACGAGCTCGTCTCGAAGATGCGCGCCTCCTTCTGGGTTATCGGCCCGCTGCTCGCCCGCGAAGGCAAGGCCCGCGTCTCGCTGCCGGGCGGCTGCGCCATCGGCACGCGCCCGGTCGACCTCTTCATCGAGGCGCTGGCCGCGCTCGGCGCGAAGATCGAGATCGACGGCGGCTATATCGAGGCGACGGCGCCTCAAGGCGGCCTCATCGGTGCACGCTACACCTTCCCGAAGGTCTCCGTCGGCGCGACGCATGTCCTGATGATGGCCGCGACGCTCGCCAAGGGCACGACGGTCATCGGCAACGCCGCCCGCGAGCCGGAGGTGCAGGACCTCGCCAAGTGCCTCAACGCCATGGGTGCGAAGATCTCTGGTGCCGGCACCGCGACGATCACCGTCGAGGGCGTCACCCAGCTTTCCGGCGCGCGCCACCGCGTGTTGCCCGATCGCATCGAGACCGGCACCTATGCCATGGCCGTCGCCATGACGGGCGGCGACGTGACGCTCGAAGGCACCGATGCCGCATTGCTCGACACCGCGCTCGAAGCGATCCGCCGGTCCGGCGCCGAGATCACCGCGACGGAAAGCGGCATCCGCATCGTGCGCAATGGCGGCGGCATCAAGCCGGTCGACGTCGTCACCGACCCCTTCCCGGGCTTCCCGACCGACCTGCAGGCGCAGTTCATGGGTCTGATGACCAAGTCGAGCGGCATTTCGCACATCACCGAGACGATCTTCGAGAACCGCTTCATGCATGTGCAGGAGCTGGCCCGCCTCGGCGCGAAGATCTCGCTCTCCGGCCAGACGGCCAAGATCGAAGGCGTCGAGCGGCTGCGCGGCGCCCCGGTCATGGCGACGGACCTGCGCGCCTCGGTCTCGCTCGTCATCGCCGGCCTTGCCGCCGAAGGCGAGACCATGGTCTCGCGCGTCTACCACCTCGACCGCGGCTTCGAGCGGCTCGAGGAGAAGCTGACCCGCTGCGGCGCCGTCGTCGAACGCGTCAGCGACTGATCTTCCCTGCGCGGCGGGCGTTGCAGTCTGCCGCGCGCCGTCCTATCTCGTGGAAAAGACCGGATGCCGCAAACCGCGGTGTCCCCAAGTATTTTCCCGCAATGCCGCTTGCGAGGGCGCTTCCCGCTCCCTTGCCGGCTTGCCCCCGAAGGACGCACCATGGACAGCCTGAAACTGCTCGCCCTCGACACGGAAGACCTCTCCGTCGTTTCCGCCCACCTGCAGGACGCCGTCTTCAAGACCGACGGCCTTTCCTATGACCCCCGCCACGGTGTCTTTTCCGTCGTCGTCAACCGCTTCGTCTGGGAAAAGGCGGTCGGCCGCGGCAAGGCCTTCGAGCGCCGCCGCGCCGTCGTCGCCTTCAAGCGCGTCAATGCCGTCCGCTCGCTCGGCATCGACCGCAAGGACCAGGACGCCGTCTTCTCCCTGCTCGCCGTGAATTTCTCCCGGAAGGGCGAAGGCCCGGACGGCACGCTGGAACTCGTGCTCTCCGGCAGCGCCTCCATCGCGCTCGATGTGGAATGCGTCGAAGTTCAGCTTGCAGATACCGGCGGGGCATGGGAAACCAGCTTGAAGCCCCGCCATCCGGCGGTTTGAAGGATTTTGCCGGCGCTTTGGCCGGAAGACGACAGGACGGACGACTTGGCGATCAGACTTGACTACCAGAGCAGTGATTTCGAAAGCCGGTTCGCTGCCTTCCTGACCACCAAGCGCGAGGTCTCCGAAGACGTCAATGCCGTCGTACGCGCGATCATCGACGATGTGCGCGCCCGCGGCGACGCGGCGCTGGCCGACTATTCGAGGAAATTCGACGGCCTCGATTTTGCCATCACCTCCATGCGCGTCTCGCTGGAGGAGATCGAGGCGGCCTATGACGCGGTCGATCCGAAGATCATCGCCGCACTAGAACTGGCCGCCCAGCGCATCGAAAAGCACCATGCCCGCCAGCGGCCGAAAGATGACATCTACGAGGACGACATCGGCGTCGGCCTCGGCTCGCGCTGGACGGCGATCGACGCCGTCGGCCTCTACGTGCCGGGCGGCACCGCGAGCTATCCGAGCTCCGTGCTGATGAACGCCGTGCCGGCCAAGGTCGCCGGCGTGCCGCGCCTCGTCATGGTCGTGCCGGCGAAGGACGGCGAGATCAACCCGGCCGTGCTGGCCGCCGCGCGCATCGCCGGCGTCGACGAGATCTACCGCATCGGCGGCGCGCAGGCCGTCGCGGCCCTCGCCTACGGTACGCAGACGATCGCGCCCGTGGCCAAGATCACCGGCCCCGGCAATGCCTTCGTCGCCGCCGCCAAGCGCCAAGTCTTCGGCACGGTCGGCATCGACATGATCGCCGGTCCCTCCGAAGTGCTCGTCATCGCCGACGCCGACAACGACCCGGACTGGCTCGCCGCCGACCTTCTCGCCCAGGCCGAGCACGATGTCGGCGCCCAGTCTATCCTCGTCACCGACAGCTTGGTGCTCGCCGATGCCGTCGAGGCCGCCGTCGAACGGCAGCTGAAGACGCTGGAGCGCGCGGAGACCGCCGCCGCCAGCTGGCGCGATTTCGGCGCCATCATCCTCGTGCCCGACCTTGCGAAGGCCGTGCCGCTCGCCAACCGCATCGCCGCCGAGCACCTGGAGATCGCCACCGCCGATCCCGACGCGCTGATGCCGAAGATCCGCAATGCCGGCGCCATCTTCGTCGGCCGCCACACGCCCGAGGTCATCGGCGACTATGTCGGCGGCTCGAACCATGTGCTGCCGACCGCGCGCTCCGCCCGCTTCTCCTCCGGCCTTTCGGTGCTCGACTACATGAAGCGCACCTCGATCCTCCGGCTCGGCGCCGGCCAGCTCCGCGCCCTCGGCCCCGCGGCCATCACGCTTGCCGAGGCCGAAGGGCTCGGCGCGCATGCCCGTTCCGTCGCCATCCGGCTCAACCTGGAGACATAGGGCATGGGCAAGAAGGGCAGCTTCCGCCTCTGCGACGTGGTGCTGGACGACACGATCGGCCGCGCCACGCCGGATGTGGAGCACGAGCGTGCCGTTGCCATCTTCGACCTCATCGAGGAGAACTCGTTCGAGCCGATCGGCCATGCCGGCGGCCCCTACCGCCTCAACCTCTCGCTGCTCGATAGCAAGCTCGTCTTCGCCATCCGCACCGAGGCGGGCGAGGAAGTGGCCACCCATATCCTCTCGCTGACGCCCTTCCGGCGTATCGTGAAGGACTATTTCATGATCTGCGAGAGCTACTACCAGGCGATCCGCTCGGCAACGCCCAGCCAGATCGAGGCGATCGACATGGGCCGGCGCGGCATCCACAACGAGGGCTCGCAGACGCTGATGGACCGGCTCTCGGGGAAGATCCGCTTCGACTTCGACACGGCCCGCCGGCTTTTCACGCTCGTCTGCGTTCTCTACTGGCGCGGGTGAGCGGATGGAGGGCGTCTTCCCGGCACCACAGGAAGCCCGGTCGCGAACGCCCCGTTCGATTCTCTTCATGTGCCGCATGAATGCGGTGCGCTCGCCGATGGCCGAGACGATCGCCCGCAGCGTGCTGCCCGGCACCTATGTCGCCTCCGCCGGCGTGCGCCCCGGCGAGCGCGACCCCTTCGTCGATGCCGTGCTCGGCGAAGTGGGCCTGTCGCTCGGCCGCCATGCGCCCCATTCGCTCGACGAGCTGGAGGACGATTACTTCGACCTCATCGTGACGCTCGCTCCGGAAGCGCATCATGCCGCGCTTGAGCTCACCCGTTCGATGGCCGTAGACGTCATGTACTGGCCGACGCCCGATCCGACGGTGGCGACCGGCACGCGCGAGCAGATTCTCAGCTCCTACCGCGAGGTTCGCGAATTCCTGAAGATGCTGATAGAGAAGCGTTTGAAGGCCCCCGGCTAGGCGCATGGCAGCCCTGTTTCCGGCAAATGCAGAAAGCCGGCGCTTCGGTGTTCACAAAGCACCGGGGATTGTGTAGTTTCCGGCAACTTTTTCGAGGCGGGCATCCGGCCTCCCCGAATCCACCCTACAGGAATATCGCTCAAAGATGGCAAAAGAAGAAGTCCTCGAATTTCCCGGCGTCGTGACGGAACTGCTCCCGAACGCAACCTTCCGCGTCAAGCTCGAAAACGAGCACGAGATCATCGCGCACACCGCAGGCCGCATGCGCAAGAACCGCATCCGCGTTCTCGCCGGCGACAAGGTGCTGGTCGAGATGACGCCCTACGACCTCACCAAGGGTCGCATCACCTACCGTTTCAAGTAAGCTCCTCCCAGCGGGACCTGCGGCCGCGCCCTTGTCCGGCCCGCGGCCCGAGAGCTGAAACCGGCGCACCCCGGAGACCTCATGGCGCAGACCGACACGCTCATCCTGGCATCCGGCTCGCCGCGCCGCGTCGAACTGCTCGCGCAGGCGGGCATTACGCCCGCGCGCCTGATGCCCATGGATATCGACGAGACGCCGAAGCGTTCCGAGCATCCCCGCTCGCTGGCGCGCCGGCTCTCCACGGGAAAGGCACAGGCGGCGCTCGCCGCCATCAAGGGGGACCCGGCCTTTGCCGGAAGCTATATCCTGGCCGCCGACACGGTCGTCTCGGTCGGCCGGCGCATCCTGCCGAAGACGGAGATGATCGACGAGGCCTCCAGCGCCCTGCACCTGCTCTCCGGCCGCAGCCACCGCGTCTTCACCGGCGTCTGCCTCATCACGCCGGACCGCACGGCGCGCCAGAAGGTCATCGACACGAAGGTCCGCTTCAAGCGGCTCTCGACCACCGACATCGAAGCCTATCTCTCCTCCGGCCAGTGGCGCGGCAAGGCGGGCGGCTATGCCATCCAGGGCATTGCCGGCAGCTTCGTCGTCAAGCTGGTCGGCTCCTACACCAATGTGGTCGGCCTGCCGCTCTATGAAACCCTCGCCCTGCTTTCCGGCGAAGGCTTCGACGTGCATGCCGGCTGGACGGATGCCTGACATGACGAACGAAAGCGAAAAGCCGGCGGCCACCGTCGCCCCGCTGCGCAAGGCCGTGCCCTGCCCGATCTGCAAGCGCCCTTCGGCGCGCGAGCACTATCCCTTCTGCTCGAACCGCTGCCGCGACGTCGATCTCAACCGCTGGCTCTCCGGCTCCTATGCCATCCCCGTCGCCGACGACGAGGCGAAAGCCGACGAGGACGATATGTGACGCCCCCTGTCACGTGGCGAAAACACAATCTTTTCCGCCACTTGCAAAGTCAGCCAATTTTCCCGCAAAAAACGCCCGGGAGGGCTGGACACATTTTCGCAAGATGCTATAACCCCGCTCGCTTCCGGGGCGAAACCAAGCGCCCCACGGATTTCCAGGCGAAATCCAACCGGATGCCCGGATAGCTCAGTTGGTAGAGCAGCGGATTGAAAATCCGCGTGTCGGTGGTTCAAATCCGCCTCCGGGCACCATTAATCTCCTGAAATGATTAGGGTATCGAGAAGAGTACGCGGTTTACGTGTGCTTAGACACACGCTCTATCCGGCTGAGCGCGCCGCTTCTTCCAGCTCCTCCCAGCTTTCATCCATGGCGTAGGTCGGGGAGAGGAAGGGGATGCCGATGTGGCCGTAGCGGATGGAGAGCTGGCGTTCGGCGGTTTCCTCGTCGACGCGGGCGATGCGGGCGAGGTAGATGACGGAGGCGAGGCCCGTGCGGTCGGCGCCGGACCGGCAGTGGATGAGGATCGGGCGGGGCGCGTCCCTGAGGAGGGCGGCGAGCTCGTCCGCCGCCTTGGGGTCGAGCCGCTGGTCGGCCTGCATGGGGAAATCGATGAGGGTGAGGCCGAGGCTCCTGGCCGCGGCGACCTCGTTCCTGTACCAGGCCGCCTGCTCGTTCCGCCCCCTCAGATTGACGATTGTGCGGATCCGGTAGCGTGCGGCATAGGCTGCGATCTCGCTCGGCGTGGGCTGGTTCGAGCGATAGACCTCGCCGGGTACCACGGCGGCGAAGTTGCCGGTCAGCTGGATCGCCACAAGATAGATGCCGAGCGCCATGCCCGCCGCGCCACAGGCGAGCGCAACCCATTTCAAGAACCGCTTCATGCTTGCCTTCCCTGCCAGTCGTGGCGGCAGGATCGGGCGTGCGCCTGACAGGAGCCTGAACGCCAGCGGCAAGGACAACATCCCGCGCTTCCATCACCGATTTCGATGGGTCTGTCAGCGAAACTGGCGTGAATGACGGGACGAAACCGGTTAGGTCTTGGGCCGCGTCATCATCGATGCGCGGTCCAATCCTGCCGGAGTGATGTTCCATGTCCTTCATCGAAAGCCTCAGCCCGCGCTCGCTCCGCGCCCCGGAAAGCGGGATCGTCGAAGTGGTCAACTATGCGCGCGGGCGCGAAGGGCTGATCCCGCTCTGGGTCGGCGAAGGGGACCTGCCGACGCCGGATTTCATTGCCCGGCCCGCGGCCGACGCGCTGCTGCGCGGCGAGACCTTCTATACCTGGCAGCGCGGCATTCCCGAGTTGCGCGCCGCCCTTTCGCGCTACTATGCCCGCCGTTTCGGCGCGGCGCTTCCCGACGAGCATTTCTATGTCGTCGGCTCCGGCATGCAGGCGATCAAGCTGGCGATCGAGGCGCTCATCTCGCCGGGCGACGACATGGTCTATCTGACGCCGGCCTGGCCGAACTTCGCGGCGGCAGCCGAGCTTTCGGGCGCCAACCCCGTCGCCATGCCGCTCGTCTTTGCCGGCGGGCGCTGGCAGGTCGACCTTGACCGCGTGGAAGCGGCGATTACGCCGAAGACCCGCGTGCTCTTCGTCAACACGCCCTCCAACCCGACGGGCTGGACGGCGACGCGTAAGGACCTTGCCAATCTGCTCGCCATCGCACGGCGCCATGGCCTCTGGATCATGGCCGACGAGATCTATGCGCTCTACCACTATGCCGGCGGGCGGGCGTCCTCGTTCCTCGACGTGATGGAGGAAGGCGACAAGGTCGTCTTCGTCAATTCCTTCTCGAAGAACTGGTCGATGACCGGCTGGCGCGTCGGCTGGATCGTCGCGCCGCCGGAAATCGGCCAGGTGCTGGAGAACCTCATCCAGTATTCTACCTCGGGCGTGCCACAGTTCCTGCAGCAGGGCGCCATCGTGGCGCTCGACGAGGGCGATGCCTTCGTGCAGGCGAATATCGACAAGGCCACGACGAACCGTGATGTCTTCTGCGACGCGCTGATCGCCACCAACCGCGTCGAGACGCTGAAGCCGGACGGGGCGCTTTACGCCTTCCTGAAGATCGACGGCGTGACGGATTCGCGCCTCGCCGCGCTCGACATCGTCGACCGCACCAATGTCGGCCTTGCGCCGGGAACGGCCTTCGGGCCGGGCGGCGAGCTCTTCATGCGCGCCTGTTTCCTGCGCGACCCCGGGCAGGTCGCGGAGGCGGCCGACCGGCTTGCCCGCTACATCGCGGCGCGCTGAGGGCGATCAAAGGCGGCCGAGCACGAAATCGGCACGCGCGGCAACCGGCATTTTCGGCACGACCACCACCTCGTAACCGAGCGCGGGATAGGTCTCTTCCAACCGCTCATATTCGGCGAGCGCGGCCGCAAGATCATGCCGGCGTTCCGGATCTGCGGCATAGATCTCCGGCCAGGGCGGCGTGACGAAGACCTGCCTGTTGTAGCGGTGTGCCGCGGCCAACCCCGGCAGCACCGGCTCCCCGCCCTCGGCATCGAGGGCGGAAGCGGCGTCGATCAGGCCGCGGTCGAAGAAGACGAGGCCGGGATGCTGCTGCATCGCCGCCCGGTCGGCGAGCGCCATCGCGATGGCGCGCCGGGCGAAGGCGGCAAGGTCCAGCCAGGGCAAGGCGGTGCCGCCGCTCGCCAGCTCCGCCTGCACGATACGCCGGCCGGGCTCCTCGACAACGGCGTGGCCGCGCCGCCGGAGCTCTTCCAGCAGGGTGGATTTTCCGCCGCCGGAGCAGCCGGAGAGCACGATGAAACGATCGGACATGACGGTCTTCCTTCTGTTCGGCGGGAGGGGCCCGCAAATGCGCCGCAATTGCGGTTGCGTGTTGCCGGCCGGCAGGGTGATATGCCGGCAATTCAGTCGATTCGGGGAATGACATGGCGGTTCTGGTTACGGGCGGCGCGGGTTACATCGGCAGCCACATGGTCTGGGCGCTCATCGATGCGGGCGAGGAGGTCGTGGTGCTCGACCGGCTCTCGACCGGCTTCCGCTGGGCCGTGGCGCCCGAGGCGCGCTTCTACGAGGGCGACCTTGCCGATGCGGCGCTACTGGCGCAGATCTTCACCGAAAACAGCATCGACGCGATCATCCATTTCGCCGGGTCGATCATCGTGCCGGAATCGGTCGCCGATCCCCTCTCCTATTACGACAACAACACGGTCAAGTCACGGGCGCTGATCGCCGCGGCCGTCGCGGCGAAGATCCCGCATTTCGTCTTCTCCTCGACCGCCGCCGTCTACGGCACGCCCGACGGCACGGAACCGGTGCTGGAAAGCGCGGCGCTGCGGCCGGAATCGCCCTACGGCTCCTCCAAGCTGATGACCGAGATCATGCTGCGCGACACCGCCGCCGCGTATGACTTCACCTATACGGCGCTGCGCTACTTCAACGTCGCCGGCGCCGATCCGCGCGGGCGCACCGGCCAGTCGACGGCAGGCGCCACGCATCTCATCAAGGTGGCGAGCGAGGCGGCGCTCGGCAAGCGCGCCGGCATGGATGTCTTCGGCACCGACTATCCGACGCCGGACGGCACCTGCGTGCGCGACTATATCCACGTCACCGACCTTGCCAATGCGCATCTGAAGGCGCTGCAGCGCATGCGGGCGGGCGGCGGCTCGATCGTCGCCAATTGCGGCTATGGGCGCGGCTTCTCCGTGCTGGAGGTGCTGGAGCAGGTGAAGGCCGTCTCCGGCAAGGACTTCCCCGTGCGCTTTGCCGGGCGCCGGCCGGGCGATGCGGTGCTGATCGTCGCCAACCCCTCCGTCGCGATGCGGGAACTCGACTGGAAGCCGCAGCATGACGACCTCGGCTTCATCGTGCGTACAGCGCTCGACTGGGAGGAGCACCTCGGCAAGCGCAACCAGATCTGACGCCTATTCTTCGCCGAGCAGCGCCTTTTCGTGGGCGATGGCACGGGCGATAAGCTCTGCCCAGATTCCCTCGTAGAAGGCACCGTCGAGGCCGAGGGCCTCGGCATTGCGGTGCGCATTGTCGCGCACTTCCCGGACGCGCTCCGGCACGTCGGCGGGAATGCCAAGGCCCGCCTTGATCTCGGCCGCCCGGCCGATGAAGCTCCAGCGCTCGGCGAAGAGCGCCATCAGCGCCCGGTCGACCCGGTCGATGTTTTCCCGGATTTCCGCCATCGTCGTGCAGTCTGCGGCCGTCTTCGCCATTGCGGTCTCCCTTGTCGGGACCCCGATAGCAGAGGAATGTTTTGGGGGAAAGCCGCGAACGTCTCCTGAGACGCAAGGCCACATGCAGGCCCGGGGGTTAAGCGGAAGGAGGGTGCGGTCCTATCTTCTGCTTGCGGGCCTGCATGCTGGCCGAGGCGGAACCTAGGCAAGCAAGCTGGCGCGAGGCTGGATGCTTTTACGTTACGTGAGCACCTTGTTTTCCGGCACCCGGCTAGGTCCCGATGGCGAGCTTGATGGCGAAGCCGACGATCGTCACCGCCAGCACGCCGCCCGCCCACAGGCCTACGAACCAGAGCAGCCTGCGGCCGGTCGAACCCTCCGTCATCAGTGGTACCCCTCCTCGGGATCGACCTTGCCGCGGAAGACCCAATAGGCATAGGCCGTGTAGCCGAGGATCATGGGAATGAGCACCAGCGCGCCGACCAGCAGGAAGGCGAGGCTCTCCTCCGGCGCGGCCGCCTGCCAGATCGTCAGCGAGGCCGGCACGATATAGGGGTAGAAGCTGATGCCGATGCCGGCGAAGCCGAGCACGAAGAGGCCGAGCGCGGCGATGAAGGGCCGCGAATCGTGCCGGGTGCGCAGGCCCTGGACCAGCAGGGCGAAGCAGCCGAGCACGAGAAGCGGCACGAGCAGACTGAAGAGCAGCGTCGGCCAGCCGAACCAGCGGTCGAAATAGAGCGGCTCCAGGAAGGGCGTCCACAGGCTGAAGACGCCCATGGCAAAGAGCGTGCCGATGCCGGCCTTCAGCGCATAGCCGCGGGCGCGTTCGGCAAGGTCGCCGCTCGTCTTCATCACCAGCCAGGTGGCGCCGAGCAGCGCATAGCCGACGATCAGCGCCAAGCCGGTCGCGATGGAGAAGGGCGTCAGCCAGTCCCACCAGCCGCCGGCATAGGCGCGCCCTTCCACCGGAATGCCCTGCACCAGCGCACCGAGCGCCACCCCTTGCGTGAAGGCCGCGACCATGGAACCGCCGGAAAAGGCGATGTCCCAGAGGAACTCGCCGCGCCGGGTGCGCCAGCGATATTCGAAGGCGACGCCGCGGAAGATGAGGCCCAGCAGCATCAGCACCAGGGGCATGTAGAGCGCCGGCAGGATCGTCGCATAGGCGAGCGGGAAGACGGCCATCAGCCCGCCGCCGCCCAGCACCAGCCAGGTCTCGTTTCCATCCCAGACAGGCGCGACGGAGTTCATCATCACGTCGCGATCGTGTTTCTCCTTGAAGAAGGGAAAGAGGATGCCGACGCCGAGATCGAAGCCGTCGAGGATGACATAGGCAAGCACCGCGAAGGCGATGATGGCTGCCCAGATGAAGGGAAGATCAATGGCCATGGTGGCGGCTCCCGGACGGGGTGGCGGCGGCGGGCATGATGCCGGCCGAACGGAGGGGACCTTCCGCCAGATCCGGCATGGGATCGCGCGGCAGGCGGCCCATCAGGCGCAGGATGTAGAAGGTGCCGGCGCCGAAGACGAGGAAATAGACCACGATGAAGGCGATCAGCGAGGTGGCGACGGCGGGCGCATCGATGGGCGCCACGGAATTGGCGGTGAGCAGATGGCCGTAGACCGTATAGGGCTGGCGGCCGACCTCCGTCGTCACCCAGCCGGCCAGCACGGCGAGGAAGCCGGCAGGCCCCATCAGCACGGCAGCACGGTGCAGCCAGCGGTTCTCGCCGAGCGTCCCGCGCCACCGACACCACAGCGACCAGAACCCGATGCCCAGCATGGCAAAGCCGATGGCGACCATGATGCGGAAGGACCAGAAGACGATGCCGACCGGCGGATGCAGCTCCTTCGGCACCGTGTCGAGCCCGGCCAGCGGCGCATCAAGGTCATGCTTGAGGATGAGGCTCGACAGTTTCGGGATCTCGAGGGCGTAGTCGACGCGCTGTTCGGCCGAATTCGGAATGCCGAAGAGGATGAGCGGCGCGCCGTCGGGATGGCTCTGGTAGTGCCCTTCCATCGCCATGACCTTGGCCGGCTGGTGCTCCAGCGTGTTGAGGCCGTGCATGTCGCCGGCGAGGATCTGGATCGGCGCGACGACGGCCGCCATCCACATCGCCATGGAAAACATCGTCTTCGCGCGCTTCGGCGCATCGCCGCGCAGGAGGTGGTAGGCCCCGACGGCGCCGACGACGAAGGCGGTTGTCAGGTAGGCGGCCAGCACCATGTGCACGAGGCGATAGGGGAAGGACGGATTGAAGATCACCGCCCACCAGTCGACCGGCACGAACTGGCCGGCTTCGTTGACGGTGAAGCCGGCGGGCGTCTGCATCCAGGAATTGGCGGCAAGGATCCAGGTCGCCGAGATCAGCGTGCCGATGGCGACCATCAGCGTGGCGAAGAAATGCAGCTTCGGACCGACACGGTTGAGGCCGAACAGCATGACGCCGAGGAAGCCGGCCTCCAGGAAAAAGGCCGTCAGCACCTCGTAGCCCATCAGCGGGCCGATGACCGGCCCCGCCTTGTCGGAGAAGACGCTCCAGTTCGTGCCGAACTGGTAGGACATGACGATGCCGGAAACGACGCCCATGCCGAAGGCGAGCGCGAAGATCGTCTTCCAGAAGTTGAACAGCGCGAAATAGACCTCGTCCTTCGTCCAGAGCCACAACCCTTCCAGCACGGCGAGATAGCTCGCAAGGCCGATCGAGAAGGCGGGAAAGACGATGTGGAACGATACGGTGAAGGCGAACTGGAAGCGGGCGAGCAGCGTTGCGTCCAACGATTCGAACATTGGCCACGTCCTTTCGTAAGGCTGGCGCGGCCCTCGACAGGCCGCGCTCGCAGGAAAGAATGCGGTCCGGAACAGGCAAAGGTCAATTCCGTGCACGCGCCCACGTTGCCGCACCGCGACAATCGCCCGCGTGCGGCATTTCGGCCAGCATCGGCCCCCGCCGCCTCGAACGAACGAAGCTCCCGGCGGGGAACCGGGAGCTTCGGATGGCAGGGCAAAGGGATCGTCGCTTACCGGTCGGCAGTCGCCGTGCGGTCGAGGCCCGGATAATAATCGCCATTGGCCGGGCCGATCCGCCGGGGCGTGGTTTCCGCCCGGGAATAGACATGGCCGTTTGCTATGCGGGCCTGGCGCTTCGCCTCGATCATCTGATCCTGCTCGGAAGTGGGCGAGACGCCCCTGTAATAGTCGCCGCCAGCGAAGGCGGCGGAACCACCGAAGAGCGATGCGGCGAGAAGCGTCGCCGCGAAGGCTGCGTTGAGGGACTTGCTCATTGTTTCATTCCTTGGTCAGTCTTGGGAGTTGGCCTTGCAGATGTGGCCGCTCAGCGGTCGTTCCTGTCGAGGCCCCTGTAGTAGTCGCCCCTGGCAGGGCCGGCAGCCGCCACGATCACCGTGGACTTTGCGTCGCTCCTGTCGATGCTCTGCGTGGTGACACGGTCGATGGTCTGGCTCTGGGCCTGGTCGCGGTCGATACCGCGATAATAATCGCCGTCACCACCGGCGAGGGCTGCGGAGCCGCCGAAAACGGAGGCGGCGAGAAGGGCGGTCGCAAAGGTCGTGCTCAAGGTCTTGGTCATTGTCTTGTTCCTTTCATATATGCATCTTGAAACGGCAGTTCGGGGTCCATCGTGGCCGCGGACATCGCGTTCCGCCGATGGCGACAGGGACGATCCGGCTGACTTCCAGGCGATGCCCGCATGGCGGCAGCCGCACGTCTCTCGTCTTCATCATGGCCCGGCATCATCGTTCCTATCGGTCTTCCAGGAGCGGTTGGCCGCTCTTGCGAAATAAAGATGGTCCCTCAATTTGCGGGATGGAAGGGTCTCAAACTGGAAACAGCCGTCAACGTTTTTTGAACAATGAAAAGCGCGGCTTCGGCACACAACCAAGTCGGCTAAAACCGGCAAAACCGTCCATATAGACGGTTTTTCATGAGGAAAGCCTCATGATTCAAACCATTGATTTATCGCAATTATATTCATCCTTCCCACCGCGAAAGGGAAAGGGCGCACGCGGAAGCTGCAGCGGAAGAAGGCCGTCTTTACAATTATGGCATTGAAAGCCGCAACGCCGATTTCAAGAGTTTCACGAATGTGTGAGGGGTGAAAAACACGGCTGAAATCGCTTTCGGCGTGCCCTGAATTGTGTCCGCATTGTGTCAGAAAGGCCGACACCGGCCACCGCCGGGGACAACACGCAGGCGCAAATCATCAGTTGCACATTTTCACAATAATCAATCTATAGGAGAATTTAAGACTCTGGGCGCACGATAAAGGTGCATTCCTTTTGAAAGGTGCAACCGCCTTGTCGCCGGACAATCCAAAGGAGGAGATGTCATGCACGCCCTGTCCCGCCTGTCTAAGGATCGCGCCGGCACCTCGGCGCTGGAATTTGCGATCATCGCCCCCCTCTTCTTCCTCATCCTCTTCACGCTGATCGCCTACGGCATCTATCTCAGCGTCACCCATGCGGTGCAGCAGGTGGCGGCGGATGCCGCGCGCACGGCGGTCGCCGGCCTCAACCCGACCGAGCGCGTCACGCTGGTCAACCGCTACCTCGACGCCTCGCATTTCGACTATGCCTTCCTCAACCGTGCGAAGATGCAGGTCGTCGTCACCGACGACCCGGCCAATCCGGAACAATTCACCGTCACGATCACCTATGATTCCGGCGACCTGCCGATCTGGAACCTCTTCACCTTCGCGCTGCCGAGCCAGAGGATCGAGCGTTATTCCACCGTGCGCGTGGGAGGGCTGTAACCATGAAGACCCCGCGCACCCTTCTTTGCGAACGCAACGGCAATATCGGCACGCTTGCCGCCATCAGCCTGCCGCTCATCATCTTCTCGCTTGCCCTCGGCGTCGACTATGGCTACCTCACCGTGCAGCAGCGCCAGTTGCAGGCCGCCGCCGACCTGGCCGCCATCGCCGCCGCCGCCAATGTCGCCGAGGCCGAAAAATCCGCGGCCACCTATTTCGCCCTCAACAACCTTCCCGTCTCGGTGACCGGCAAGGACGGCACCACCATCCCCGCCGTGATCACGGCGCTCAACTCCAGGGCGACGCCCGCCACCGCCCTCGTCGAGCGCGGACGCTACACCGCCGATCCGGACATCGCGCCGGAAGAGCGTTTCAAGCCGGCCAGCGCCGATGCGGATGCCGCCCGGGTGACGCTCACCCGCCCCTCCGATCTCTTCGTCGCCGCGGTCTTCACACCCACATCGCCGATGCTCTCGGCGACCGGCTCGGCCGCCCGCTCCAAGACCGCCGCCTTTTCCATCGGTACGCGTCTTGCCAGCCTCAATGACGGCATCCTGAACGCCCTGCTCGGCAAGCTGCTCGGCACGAACCTCTCCCTCAACGTGATGGACTACCGCGCGCTGGTCGATGCCGACATCGCCGTCCACCCCTTCCTGAAGGCGGTCGCGACGACCCTCAACCTCACCGCGGGCACCTATGAGGAGGTGCTGAATGCCGGCATCACCGTGCCGCAGCTGCTCGCCTCCATGCGCGCCGTCGAGGGTCTTTCCGGCCCCGTGCGCTCGGCGCTCCGGCTCGTCGAGCAGGCGACGGCCGGCAGCAAGGTCAAGCTGCCGCTCTCGCGCATCCTCAACCTCGATCCGAAGAAGGGGCTTGCCGTCGCCACCGGCGGCGACTGGAAGATGTCGATCAACGCCCTGCAGATGATCACCGCCGCGGCAGCGCTCGCCAACGGCAAGAACCAGGTGGCGCTGGATGTCGGCGCGGTCGTGCCGGGACTTGCCGCGGTGAAGGTGAACCTTGCGATCGGCGAGCCGCCCGTCGAAACGCCCTCGCACCGGCTCGGCGCGCCGGGCAGCGCGGTGCGCAGCGCGCAGACGCGGCTGTCGGTCGAGGTGGGCATAGACGGGCTTGCCGCGCTCGCGGGCCTGCGCATCAAGCTGCCGCTCTATGTCGAGGTTGCCGCCGCGGAGGCGAAGCTGACCGATATCCGCTGCTACGGCGGCTCGCTCGGCAATGCCAATGTCGCGATCGACGCGGTGCCGGGCGTCGCGGAGATCGCCATCGGCAAGGTCGATCCCTCCGTGCTCTCCGATTTTTCCGACGATGCGCGCGTGACAAAGGCCCGCATCGTCGATTCGGCCCTCCTGAGCATCGATGCGATCACGCATGTCGAGGCGAAGAACCTATCGAAGACCCGCCTCACCTACACGCCGGCGGAGATCGCCGCCGGAACGATGAAATCCGTCTCCACGCGGGACACGCTGACCTCCGCCGTCCGGTCGCTGTTCGGCAATCTCGATGCCGAGATCAACATCAAGCTGCTCGGCCTGCCGATCGGCATTCCGGGTATCGCGTCCGCGCTCGGCAGCACGCTCGGCGCCGTCACGCCCGCCATCGACGAACTGCTCTACAACGTGCTGCTTCTTGCCGGCGTGCGGATCGGCGAGGCGGATATCCGCGTCACGGGCGTCAGCTGCCAGCGCCCCGCGCTGGTGCAATAGCGGGATCGGCGCGCCTCAATAGCCCTGCGCATATTGCGGCAAGCCGTCCTCGATCTCGTAATAGTCGCCCTTGTCGGCGCAGAAGATGTGCTTGCCGATGGCAAGCCCGGTCGGCAGGTCGAAGGTACCGGCCATGATCGAGGTATAATTCGTCCCGTCGCCCTTCCAGAACAGGGCCGAGCCGCAGGTGCGGCAAAAGCCCCGTCCCGCCATGTCGCTCGCCCGATACCAGGTGACGTTCTCCCCGCCCTCGACCGTCAGCGCGTCATCGGGCACGTTGGTCGCCGCGTAGAAATGCCCGGTCTGGCGCCGGCACTGGCTGCAATGGCAGGCGATCACCTCGCGCAGCGGCCCCTTGGTGCGAAAGCGCACCGCCCCGCAAAGACAATGGCCGGTATGTTCCTCGCTCATGCATTCCCCCCAAACGAAACCGGGCCAGCTTCGCGAGCCGGCCCGGTTCTGTCAATTTCACATTCCTGAATGCTTGCATCAGTTCCGCTAATCTACGGGACCGAAGCATGAACGGATGGAGATCAACCGTTCACGACCATGCGCTTTTCATCGCGGCCGCCCTTCATGCGCTCGGCAAGAAGGAAGGCGAGCTCGAGCGCCTGGTCGGCATTGAGGCGCGGATCGCAGTGCGTATGGTAGCGGTCGGCGAGGTCATCGCCCGACAGCGCACGCGCACCGCCGGTGCATTCCGTCACGTCGTTGCCGGTCATCTCGACATGAATGCCGCCCGGATGCGTGCCTTCCGCGCGGTGGATCTGGAAGAAGCTTTCCACTTCCGACAGGATCCGCTCGAAAGGACGGGTCTTGTAGTTGTTGAGCGTGATCGTGTTGCCGTGCATCGGATCGCAGGACCACACCACCTTCTTGCCTTCCCGCTCGACGGCGCGGATCAGCTTCGGCAGGTTGTCGGCAACCTTGTCATGGCCGAAGCGGCAGATCAGCGTCAGGCGGCCGGCCTCGTTCGCCGGGTTCAGGAGGTCTATCAGCTCCAGGAGGCCGTCGCTGGTCAGAGACGGGCCGCACTTGAGGCCGAGCGGGTTCTTGATGCCGCGGCAATATTCGATATGCGCATGGTCGGGCTGGCGCGTGCGGTCGCCGATCCAGATCATGTGGCCGGACGTCGCATACCAGTCGCCCGAGGTCGAATCGACGCGGGTCAGCGCCTGCTCGTAGCCAAGCAGCAGCGCTTCATGGCTGGTGAAGAAATCGGTCTCGCGCAGGCCCGGATGGTTTTCCGCACTGATGCCGATCGCCTTCATGAAGTCCATCGTCTCGGAAATCCGGTCGGCGAGCTTGCGGTAGCGCTCGGCCTGCGGCGAGTCCTTGACGAAGCCGAGCATCCACTGGTGCACGTTCTCCAGATTGGCATAACCGCCCATCGCGAAGGCGCGCAGGAGGTTCAGCGTCGCGGCAGACTGGCGGTAGGCCATGATCTGGCGTTCCGGGCTCGGCACGCGGGCCTCTTCGGTGAACTCGATGCCGTTGATGATGTCGCCGCGGTAGGACGGCAGCGTCACGTCGCCCTGCTTCTCGATGCCCGAGGAGCGGGGCTTGGCGAACTGGCCGGCAATGCGGCCGACCTTCACGACGGGCTGCTGGGCGCCGAAGGTCAGCACCACGGCCATCTGGAGGAAGGCGCGGAAGAAGTCGCGGATCGTGTCGGCGCCGTGTTCGACGAAGCTCTCGGCACAATCGCCACCCTGCAGCAGGAAGCCGTTGCCCTCCGCCACGCTCGCAAGCGAGGCCTTCAGGCGCCGTGCTTCGCCGGCGAAGACGAGCGGCGGAAACTTCGAAAGGCGCTCTTCGGTCGCCGCCAATGCGGCGAGATCGGGATAGTCCGGAACCTGCTGGATGGGCTTGTGCCGCCAGCTACTCGGGGTCCAATTCTCTGCCATGATGTTCACCTGTCCTGATGCGCCCGCGATAACCGGGGGGCGCCACGTCCGTTTGAAGATGCGGGCTTATAAACCGTTAGATGGGTCTTGCATAGCCGCAGATCCAGCGGCGGCGGCGCATTTGCGACGGCTCCGCCCTCCGCTCCGGGACAGGCTGTAGAGCACGGAGGGCGACAGGTCTGGCCTAGAAGCGACGCGGGCTTGCACGCAAGGCAACTGCCCTGTCCGGCAGGGCCTGTCGCGTGCCCCTCGGCTCCGGCCGGCCGCGCCCGTTGAGGAGGCGCGCAAGAAGCGCGCTCACCGCTTCCAGCCCGCGCCAGGCTTCCGCTTCCAGCGGATCGGACAAAGGGTCTATCCGGCGCTGCTTCATCGTCTTTTCCGCCCTGTCGAGGGCGATCATCCATTCCGGGCTCATGACGGCCTCCTGTTTCCGGTGTCCTTCCCGAGATAGCGACCGGACCCCGGCAAGCGTAGACGCGGAAATGAAACGCCCGTTTCACCGATGAGCGATGCCTGCCGGCGGCTTTTGCGCTAGAAGGAAGCGTTCAACAGGAGCGGTGCATGTCGGAAGTCGACTGGAGCGATCTGCAGCTTTTCTTCCACGTCGCGGCGGAGGGCGGGCTTGCCGGCGCCGCGGCGATCACGGGCGCCAGCGCGCCGACGATCGGCCGCCGCATGCTGGCGCTGGAGCGGGCCATGGGCCGCACGCTCTTCATCCGCAGCCAGCAGGGCTACCGGCTCGCCCCGGACGGCATGGTGCTGTTCGAGCATGTCCAGACGATCCGCCGCACGACCGCCGACATCACCCGCTGGCACGGCGACGCCTTCGCGCTGCCCATAGTCGCCATTGCCGGCGATATCTGGCTGATGGGCTTCGTTGCGGAGAACACGAGCGAGCTGCGCGGCCCCGCCGACAGCTTCCGCCTCTGCTGCAAGCAATTGCCGGCGGGAGGGGACCTGACCTATCGCCACGGCATGATCGGCCTCTTCCACAGCGCGCCGAAGACCGGCAATGTCGCCGTGCGCAAGTCGGTGACCGTCGCCTATGCGGTCTATCGCGCCGCAAACCTCGCCCTCGAAGCGGACCTGCCCTGGGTCTCGATCGGCACGGAAGTTGCCGTTTCCGATGCGGAGAAATGGGTTTTCCGCAACCACGAGCCGCAGATCCACACCTGGACGAACGCGCCTGCCGTGCTGGCCCGGCTGATTGCGGGCGGCGCGGGACGCGGCGTGCTGCCGGCCTTCGTGGGCGATGCCATGCCGACGCTCGTGCGCGAGGGCGAGCCGATAGAGGCGCTCAGCCATCCGCTCTGGCTCGCCGTCAACGACGACGACCGCCACCGGCCGGAAATGCGGCTCGCCCTCGATCGCCTCGCAAACCTCTTCAAGCGCCACGAAGACCGCTTCGCCGGCCGGCTGGCCGGCGAGACGCGGCCGTCCGTCAGACCCGCTGTCCGTTCCTGACGCGGTAGCTCGGCTGGTACATGGTCACCAGCTCCTCGCTCGCCGTCGGGTGCACCGCCATGGTGCGGTCGAAGTCGTCCTTGGTGACGCCGGCCTTCAGCGAGATGCCGAGGAGCTGCGCCATCTCGCCGGCCTCGTGGCCGAGGATATGCGCGCCGACGACCTTGCGATCGGCCGCATTGACGATGAGCTTCATGATCGTCTTCTCCTGCCGGCCGGAGAGCGTCGCCTTCATCGGGCGGAATTCGGCGCGGTAGACCTCCAGTTCGTCGAAGGCTTTTGCCGCCGCCTCCTCGCTGAGGCCGACGGTACCGATCTCCGGCTGGGAGAAGACCGCGGTGGCGATGAGGTCGTGGTCCGGCGAAACCGGGTTGCCGCGGAACTCCGTCTCGATGAAGCACATCGCCTCATGGATCGCGACGGGGGTGAGCTGCACACGGTCCGTGACGTCGCCGAGCGCGAAGATGCCCGGAACGTTGGTACGGGAATAGGCATCGACGAGGATCGCCCCCCGCTCGTCCATCGCCACGCCCGCCGCCTCCAGGCCGAGGCTGCCGGTGTTCGGCACCCGGCCGAGCGCCAGCATCACCTGGTCGACGGCAAGCGTCTCGCCCGCCTTGGTGGTGACGGTGCGCCCGCCGCCCTCGGCCGCGCTCACGTTGGTGATGATGTCCTCGCAAAGGATGCGGATGCCCTTGGCGATCATCGCCGCCTGCACGCCCTGGCGCATGTCCTGGTCGAACCGCGACAGGATCTGCTTGCCGCGGTAGATCAGCGTGGTCTCGACGCCGAGGCCATGGAAGATGTTGGCGAACTCGACGGCGATATAGCCGCCGCCGGCGATCAGGATGGATTTCGGCAGTTCCGGCAGGTCGAACGCCTCGTTGGAACTGATGCAAAGCTCATGGCCGGGAAGGTCGGCATGCGGCGTCGGATGGCCGCCGACCGCGATCAGGATGCGCTCGGCGGTCACAAGCTCGTCTGTCGCCGTCAGGCGCACCGTGTTCGGCCCGACGAGCACGGCGCGGGTCGCAAGGATCGTCGCCCCGGCATTGTCGAGGCCCTTGCGGTAAAGGCCCTCCAGGCGGGTGATCTCCTTCTCCTTGGCGGCAACGAGGGCCGGCCAGTCGAAGCGCGTCTCGCCGACCTGCCAGCCGAAGCCGGCGGCATCCTCGAAATGCTCGGGGAACTGCGAGGCATAGACATAGAGCTTCTTCGGCACGCAGCCGCGGATGACGCAGGTGCCGCCGAAGCGGAATTCCTCGGCGATACCCACCTTCTTGCCCATGCTGGTGGCAAGGCGCGCGCTGCGCACGCCGCCGGAGCCTCCGCCGATGACGAAGAGGTCGTAGTCGAATGTCGGCATGGTGATCTCCTGCGGGCAAGGCTGGCCGGACGGCCGTCAAAGTCCACCAAACCTCTCTTCCGTCATGGTCGGGCTTGACCCGACCATCCACAGCCGCGGGTGCCGCTTGGATCCTCGGGTCAAGCCCGAGGATGACGGTAGTGGGCAGGCGATGTCCGTCATAAAACAGAGGGCGGCTTGCGCCGCCCTTTCGTCATTCGATCACTGCTGCGGCTGTTGCGCCTCGCCGCCTTCGGCGGCTGCGCCGAGGATCGGGTTGAGCTTCTTGGCGCTTTCGGCGCGCAGGTCACGGTCGACGCCGACAGCCCATATCTCGGCGGCCTTCATGACTTCGCGCGTGGCGATCGGGCCGTCCGACAGCAGCTTCTTGCCGACAGGCGAGTTGTAGAAGTCGGCGATCGCCTTCAGCTCTTCCTGGGTGAAGGTCTTGGCGTAGATCGTCGCGGCTTCCCGCTCCAGGTCGGCGCGGCGCGGCGCGAGCGCCAGGGCCTGCTCGTCGACGGTGGCGTTGATTTCCGACTCGTGGTTCGGTGAGGCCTGGACGAGCGTCGCCTTGATGCGAACGGCAAGGCCCGGCAGGATGTTGTCGAAACCGTTCGTCGCGCCGATCGCGTCGATGGCGGCGCGGGCCGCCTTGACCTGCTCGTCGGTGACGTCCTGCGCCTTGGCGGCGCCGGCAAGCGCTGCCGAAACGATGAGGGTCGCCGCGAGGGTCCGGCCGAAACCAGCAAATTTGATCATGTCGGTCTGTGCTCCTGTCTAGTCTTTCGCCGTCAGCGTGCGCGCACCCGCGGGTCCCGCGATGATGGCCAGCGACGCCATGTTGATGAAGAGGCCGTGTTCGACGACACCGGGTATGTCATTGAGGCTGCTTGCGAGCGCATCTGCATCAGGAATGCGGCCAAAAGATGCGTCGAGAATGTAGTGTCCGCCATCCGTCATGAAGGTGCCGTCGCCCGAGGCGCGCAGCGCGATTGCCCCGGAAAGCCCGAGGCGGGCCGCCGTCTTCTCGATGGCGATGCGGGTGGCGGTGAGGCCGAAGGGATTGACCTCGATCGGCAGCTTGAAGGCGCCGAGCGTCTCGACCACCTTGCTCTCGTCGGCAATCACGATCATGCGCGTCGAAGCGCTGGCGACGATCTTCTCGCGCAGCAGCGCGCCGCCGCCGCCCTTGATGAGGCGCAGCCTGCCGTCGACCTCGTCGGCGCCGTCGATGGTGAGGTCGAGTTCCGGCAGTTCGTCGAGCGACTTCAGCGGCACGCCGAGCTCGACGCAGAGCCGCGCCGTGCGCTCGGAGGTGGGCACGCCCTCGACCTTCAGCCCACCGGCGACCTTTTCGGCCAGGAGCCGCACGAATTCCTCCGCGGTCGATCCGGTGCCGATGCCGAGGCGCATGCCGTCCTCGACATGGGTGAGCGCGACCTCCGCGGCCTTGATTTTCATTTCCCGGGCGTCCATGGCCCAAAACTCCCTGAATGGTCGTAGCCGGCGCCGAAGCGACCGGAATTCCGGTGAGACACTTACACGCCCCTGCCGGCAAACGAAAGCCAAAATCGCCGCATGTTCCGATGCCGGCCGCGCGCCCGCCGGGGTGGAGAAGGCGATTGCAAATGCCGCCGCCATCGCATACCGGAGGGGCCTGCCTGCCTCCTCCCCATACACAAGGTTTTCCCATGTCCGCTTCTCTCGTAGTCTTCGATCTCGACGGTACGCTCATCGATACGGCGCACGACCTCGTGGCGAGCCTCAACCACACGATCGGCCTCGAGGGCCTCGATCCCGTCGGCTATGGCGACCTCACCTATCTCGTCGGCCATGGCGGCCAGGTGATGATCAAGCGCGCCTTCGCGCTGCGCGGGCGGGAGATCTCGGACGCGGAACTGCAGCGCATGCTCGCCGCCTTCGTCGAGCACTATTCCGGCGCCATGCCGGGTGTCTCCGTGCCCTATCCGGGCCTCCTTGCCGCCATGGACCGCCTCGCCGGCGCCGGCTATCGCCTTGCCGTCTGCACCAACAAGCTGGAAGGCCTCGCCCGGCGCCTGCTCGATGGCCTCGCACTCACCCCGCGCTTTGCCGCGATCACCGGCGGCGACACCTTTGCGGTGCGCAAGCCCGATGCCGAGCATCTGCTCGGCACCGTCCGCCTCGCCGAGGCCGACCCCAGCCGCACCGTGATGATCGGCGACAGCCTCAACGACATGCTCGTCGCCCGCAATGCCGGCGTGCCCTCCATCGGCGTGCCCTTCGGCTATTCGGACGTGCCCGTCGCCGAGCTCGAGCCGAGCCATGTCATCGCCCATTTCGACGAGCTGACACCGGACCTGGTCGAGCGTCTCATCGCCCGCTGACATGTTTGGCGAGCGGCCAGGCACCACCGGGTGAGAACGGACGCTTGAAACGCTGACCGCCGGCGCGGCGGCCCTAGCTCGCGCGCAGGTAATGCTCGGTCAGTTCCGTCCAGAAGGCGGCGCCGACCGGCAGGAGGTCGTCGTTGAAATTGTAGCCGGGATGGTGGAGCGACTTGTCGTTTTCGCCGCCCTTGCCGCCAAGGAAGAAATAGGTGCCCGGCCGCTCCTTCAGCATATAGGCGAAATCCTCGCTGCCCATGAAGGGGCGGTCAAGGTCGACGACCTTGTCGGCACCGGCAAAGCGGATGGCGAGGTCGCGTACGAGATCCGTCTCGGCCTTGTGGTTGACCGTCGCATCGTAGAAACGCTGGTAGTCCACCGTGGCGCTCATGCCGTAGCTTTCCGCCTGGCGCTCGGCGATGAGGCGGATGCGGCGCTCCAGCTCGTCGCGCACGGCAGGATCGAAGGAGCGGATGCCGACGACGATCTCGGCCCGGCTCGGGATGATGTTGCTCGCCGAGCCCGCATGGAACGATCCGACCGTCACCACGGTCGGATCGAGCGGGTGGATGTTGCGCGAGACGATGGTCTGCAGCGCCATGACGATCGAGGCGCCGCAGACGATCGGGTCGAGCGTCTCCTGCGGCTCCGCGCCATGGCCGCCGACGCCGTTCACCGTGATGCGCGCCTCGTCGACCGCCGCCATGATCGGGCCGTCACGCAGCGCGAACTGGCCGAAGGGCAGGCCCGGCTCGTTGTGCAGGGCGAAGACGGCATCGCAGGGGAATTTGTCGAACAGCCCCTCCTCCACCATGATCTTCGCGCCGCCGAAATTCTCCTCCGCCGGCTGGAAGATCAAGTGAACGGTGCCGTCGAAATTGCGCCGCTCGGCAATCGCCCTCGCCGCGCCGAGCAGCATGGCCGTGTGCCCGTCATGGCCGCAGGCATGCATTTTTCCCGGCGTCTTGCTGGCATAGGCAAGGCCGGTCTCCTCGTGGATCGGCAGCGCATCGATATCGGCCCTGATGCCGATCGACTTGCGGCCGGTGCCGTTCACGAGGGTTGCGACGAGGCCGGTTTTCGCAAGGCCGCGCGTGACCTTGTAGCCGTAGCCTTCAAGATGGCGCGCGATGACATCCGACGTGCGCACCTCCTCCAGCCCCAGTTCCGGGTGCTCGTGCAGGTCGCGGCGGATCGCCACCATTTCCGGCATCGAGTTCTGGAGGGTCGTATGGATCGTCATGTCATCGTCCTTTTCAGGCACCACGCGTCGGGATCCTGCGTTCGAAATAGCGGAAGGCGACCACCAGGATGGCGGTCAGGCAGAGATAGATGAGCGCGAGCAGCAGCAGCGGCTCATAGGTGATGTAGGTCTCCTGCCGCACCTTGGAGATGACGGCGTAGACATCGATCACGGTGATCGTCGCGACGAGCGGCGTCGCCTTCAATTGCAGCACGGTCTCGCCGTTCAGCGTCGGCAGCGCCCGGTGCACGGCACGTGGCAGCCAGATGCGGCGGAACATCGTGAACCGGCTCATGCCATAGGCGCGCGCGGCCTCCAGTTCCCCTGCCGGCACGCCGGCAAAGGCGCCGCGCATCACCTCTCCCTCATAGGCCGCAAAGGAGATGGTCAGCGCCGCCACCCCATAGGGCCACGCCTCGCGCAGATAGGGCCAGAGGAAGGAATTGCGGATTTCCGGGAATTGCGGGAAGAGCGAGCCCAGCCCGTAATAGAGCAGCCACAGCTGGAGCAGCAGCGGCGTGCCGCGGATGATCGTGCAGAAGCCGCGCGCCAGCAATTTCAGCGGCCATGGCCCGGTCACCTGCACGAGGCCGATCGGCACGGCGAGCAGGAAGCCGAGGATCGAGGTGGTGAACAGTATCAGCAGCGTGACGCCGACGCCATAAACGAGGCGGCCGGAATATTTCGGCACCCAATCCCAGCGCATGAACCAGACGATGCAGAAGACCAGCACGGCGGCGATGGCCATCAGCACGATGCGGTGCGGCTTGAGGAGCGCGCGCTTCGAGGGCAGTTCTGTGAGGGCCAGGGCGGAAACGGTCTCCTCGCTCATCACGCATGCCTCGTCAGGCCGCGCCGATAGTGGCGCTCGATGATGCCGATCAGGACGTTGGAGAGCAGCGTGAGCAGCAGATAGAGCATGCCGGCCGCGCAGAAGAAGAGAAGATAGGCCTTGGTGCTGCCGGCCGCCTGGCGTGTCACCAACGTCAGCTCGCTGAAGCCGACGACCGCGAGAAGCGCCGTGTCCTTGGTGGCGATCAGCCAGAGGTTCGAAAGTCCGGGAATGGCATGCGGCAGCATGGCCGGCAGCGTGATGCGGCGCATGACCTGAAGGGGCGACATGCCATAGGCGCGCGCCGCCTCCATCTGCCCCGCCGGCACCGCCTTGATCGCGCCGCGCAGGACCTCGGTGGAATAGGCGCCCTGCACGACGCCGATGACGAAGATGCCGGCGGCAAGGCCGCTGATATCGACCGACCCGAAGCCGAGCGCGGCGGACATCTTGTTGAGCACGTCCGTGCCGGCATAATAAAGGATCAGGATCAGCACCAGTTCGGGGACGGCCCGAACGACGGTCGTATAGACCTCGAGAAGGTCCTTCGTCACCGGGCCGCCATAGAGCTTGCCCATGGCGCCGCCCGTGCCGAGCAGCAGGCCGAGCGCATAGCCACCGACGGCGATCTGGACCGACTGCCACAACCCTGCCAGAAGCACCCCGCCCCAGCCGGGCGGTTCGAGCGCGAGAAGGCTCCAGTTGATCAGCGATCCGGCATCGGCCATGAGGTTTTTCGTCCTTGCAAGGAACATGGCCGGCGGCGGGAGCCGCCGGCGTCAAGCACAGACCGGCGATCAGCCGCCATAGACGTCGAAGTCAAAATACTTCTTCGAGAACTCGTCATAGGTGCCGTTCTCGCGGATCGCCTTGATCGCGGCGTTGATCTTTTCCTTGAGTTCGGTCTCGCCCTTGCGCAGGCCGACGCCGACACCAGCACCGAGGATTTCCGGATCGTCCTTCACATTGCCCTTCAGGTCGCAGCAGGCCGCGCCCTGCTCGGTCTTCAGGAAATCGCTGAGGGCGATCGAGTCGGCCTGCACCGCATCGATTCGGCCGGCGGCGAGGTCGTTGTTCGCCTCGTCCTGGGTCTGGTACTCCTTCACGGTCGCGCCATTCTCGCCGAAATACTTGTTGGCGTAGACTTGGTGAATGGTGGCGACCTGCACGCCGATCGTCTTGCCGGAAAGGCCTTCCGGCGTCGGCTCGAAGTCCTGGCCCTTCGGACCGATCACGGCGGTGGGCGTGTTATAGTATTTGTCGGAGAAGTCGATCGTCTGGAGACGCTCGGCCGTGATCGACATGGAACCGATGATCATGTCGATCTTGTTGGAGGTCAGTGCGGGGATGATGCCGTCCCAGGCGACCGGCGTGATGACGCAGTCGAGCTTGGCCTCGGCGCAGATCGCCTTCATGAAGTCGACTTCCCAGCCTTCCCAGTTGCCGGAGGCATCCGGCGAGGTGAAGGGCGGATAGGGCTCGGCGGCAAAGCCGACGCGGACCTGCTGGGCCGCGGCGCCGGACAGGGCGGCAAGGCCGATCGCGGCGGCAAGGGCGATTGTCTTTACGGCATTCTTCATGATCTTCCCTCTGTTGGTTTTTGCTTCTCAGTGGATGGAGCTGATGAACTTCTTCAGCCGCTCCGATTTCGGCGACCCGAACAGTTCGTCCGGCGGGCCCTGCTCCTCGATGACCCCGTTCGCCAGGAAGACGACGTGGCTCGCGACATTGCGCGCGAACTTCATCTCGTGCGTGACGAGGATCATCGTGCGCTTTTCCTTGGCAAGATCGCCGATGACGGAGAGCACCTCGCCGACCAGCTCCGGATCGAGCGCGGAGGTGGGCTCGTCGAAGAGCATGACATGGGGCTGGATGGCGAGCGCCCGGGCGATGGCCGCGCGCTGCTGCTGGCCACCGGAGAGGAAGGCCGGATAGGCATCGCGCTTTTCGTGGAGCCCGACGCGGCGCAGCAGCGCCTCGGCCCGCTCGATCGCCTCGTCCTTCCTCACGCCGAGCACATGGACGGGCGCCTCGATGACGTTTTCCAGGATGGTCATGTGCTGCCAGAGATTGAAGCTCTGGAACACCATGCCGAGGCGCGAGCGCAGGCGCTGCACCTGCTTGCGATCGGCCGGCATCATGCCGCCGTGGCCGTCGTTCTTCATGGCGATCGTCTCGCCGTGGATGGTCACCGAACCGGCGCTCGGCAATTCCAGCATGTTGATGCAGCGAAGGAAGGTGGACTTGCCCGAGCCCGAACCGCCGATGATGGCGATCACGTCGCCCTCATGCGCGGTCAGCGAAACACCCTTGAGAACGTCAAGCGGCCCGAAGCGCTTGTGCAGGTCCCTGACCGCGATTGCCTCGGCGCGTTCCGTCATCGCGGAGCTGTCTCCAGCGCGCGGAAAATCGATGCATGGCCCATGCCAAATTCCCCTGTTTTTCAGCGTTCCCGCGGGCATCTTCGGCCCGTCGTGTCGTCTTATGGAATGCATCGTGGCACTTGTTAAGAAATTATTCAAGCGTATAATAGGCGCATCGCTGACTTTTCCGGCAGCGCCCGTCCAAGATGATTTTCCCTTAGGAGCAGTGAATGACCGCCTACGGTTCGCAGGAAATGTCGGCCCCCCTGATGCGTGTTCTGATGCGCCGCCCCGGCGAGAGCCTGAGGGGCGCCGATGCCGCCAAGTGGCATTACGGCCCGACCTTCGACGGCGCCCGCGCGGTCCACCAGTACAAGGCCTTCGCCGAGCTCGTGGAAAAATCCGGCACCGAGATCATCTGGCTGGAGGACGAAGGCGACGGGCTCGCCGACGCCATGTTCACCCACGATCCCTCGCTGATGTCCGATCACGGCGCGATCCTCCTGCGCATGGGCAAGCCGCTGCGCGTCGCCGAAACCGCGCTGCACGAAAAGGCCTATGCCGAACGCCAGATCCCGATCCTCGGCCGCATCGAGGGCGACGGCACCGTGGAGGGCGGCGACTGCATCTGGCTCGATGCGAAGACGCTCGTCATCGGCCGCGGCGTGCGCACCAACCAGGAAGGCATCGACCAGATCACGAAGATCCTCGGCCCGCACGGCGTCACGGTTCTCGCCTACGACCTGCCGCTCTGGCAGGGCGAGGAAGCCTGCCTCCACCTGATGAGCGTGATGAGCCCGCTGGCGGACGACCTTGCCCTCGTCTTCGCCCCGCTGCTGCCGGCCGCCTTCTACCAGCTGCTCAAGAAGCGCGGCATCCGCCTGATCGAGGCGCCGGCCGACGAATTCCACGCCAGCAACGGCCTGTCGCTCAACGTGCTGCCGACCCGGCCCTACGAGGTCATCATGGTCGAAGGCTTCCCGGCCACCAAGGCGGCGATGGAAGCGGCCGGCTGCACGGTGGAGACCTTCGAGGCCGACGCGCTGTGCATCGCCTGCGAGGGCGGGCCGACCTGCCTGACGCGGCCGGTGCTGCGCCGCGCGGCCTGAAGCAGCTCCAGCGGAAGGGGGCAGCCTTGCGTCCGGAATTGCGCAGAGACTAGAGAGGAACCATGGCCCGCCGGACCTTCCATCGCGCCCCCGAGGCCGAACGCCGCCACGACCTGATCGAGGCGACGCTCGACTGCATCGCGGAATACGGCCTGGAGGGCGCGACGGTCCGGCAGATCGCCATCAAGGCGGGCGTGACGGCGGGCCTCATCCGGCATTACTTCCAGTCCAAGGAGCACATCCTGCAGGAGGCCTATCGGGTCGTCATCGCCCGGCTCACCGAAAAGGCCGAGCGGGTGACGGGCGATCCGGAAACGCGGCTGCGCGACTTCATCGTCATCAACCTGACGGAACCGGTCGCCAACAGCCGAAGCCTCTCGCTCTGGGCCTCGTTCATCAGCCGCGTCAGCGTCGATCCGGAACTCGCCGCCATCCACCGCGAGGGCTATCTGAGTTTCCGCAACGCGCTGGAGGGCCTGCTCGGCGACTTCCTTGCCGCGCGCGGCGCGGACGCCTCGCCGGAGCGCTGCCGCACGCTCGCCATCGCGATCAACGGCCTGCTCGACGGACTCTGGCTGGAAGGCTGCCTGGCCGGCGAGCTTTTCGGGGAAAGCGAGCTCGTCGAGATCGCGCTGACCTCGATCGAAACCCTGCTCGGGCTGCGCCTGAGACCGGTCGACGCCGCAGGCACCGACCGATAAACGACACCCAATGGAAATGCGGAGGACGGCCATGCGCTATGCATCCATCACAGATCGGCTTGCCAATCTCGGCTCTGAAAAATGGGCCATCCACGCCGAGGCGCGACGCATGAAGGCCGAAGGCGCGGCGGTCATCGAGCTGACCATCGGCGAGCCGGACGTACCGCCGGACCCGGCGCTGCTGGCCGAGGCCGCGCGTACCATGCATGCCGGCCGCTACCGCTATTCCAACGGCCGCGGCGAACCCTCCGTGGTCGACGCGCTGGTGCGCAAGTACCAGAAGCGCCGCTGCGACGTGACCTCCGCCAACGTGCTCTGCTTCCCCGGCACCCAGACCGCCCTCTTCGCCGTCATGCTCGGCCTCGTGGAAGCGGGCGATGCGGTGCTCGTCGGCGATCCGCTCTATGCCACCTACGAGGGTGTCATCCGCGCCACCGGCGCCGAGCGCATCGCCGTGCCGCTGCGCCCGGAAAACGGCTTCCACATGAAGGCGGCCGACCTCGAAGCCGCCATCACGCCGGCCTGCCGGGTACTGCTGCTCAACACGCCGCACAACCCGACGGGCGCGGTGCTGAGCGCCGCCGAGATCGCCGAGATCGGCGCCGTCTGCCGCAGGCACGACCTGTGGATCGTCTGCGACGAGGTCTATGAAGAGCTCGTCTTCGGCGCGGCCTTCGCCTCGCCCTTCGACAATCCCGACCTTGCCGAGCGCACCATCGTCGTCTCCTCCATCTCGAAATCCCACGCCGCGCCGGGCTTCCGCAGCGGCTGGGCGATCGGCCCGGCGGAATTCTGCACGCGGCTGCTCTCGGTTTCCGAGACGATGCTGTTCGGCGGCCAGCCCTTCATCGCCGACATGACGGCCTATGCGCTCGACAACCCGATCTCGACCGCCGCGACGATGCGCCAGAGCTACAAGGCGCGCGCCGCCCGTTTCGCCGAAGCCCTGTCGCGCGCACCCGGCCTCGTGCCGCTGCCGCCGGAGGCCGGCATGTTCATCGTCGTCGACGTTTCCGAAACGGGCATGAGCGGCGAGGATTTCGCCTGGGCACTCCTGCGCGAGGAACGTGTCGCGGTCATGCCGGGTTCCTCCTTCGGCGAGGAGGCGGAAGGCTTCATCCGCCTCAGCCTGACCGTGCCCGATGCCCATATCGACGAGGCCTGCCGGCGCATCACCGCGCTCGCAACCCGTTCCACCATGCCGAAGGAGCGCCGCGCATGAGCACGAAAACCGTCGGGGAAGTTCTCGTCGACCTCCTGGAGGCTAACGGCGTCGAGGTCGTGTTCGGCATTCCGGGCGTGCACACGGTCGAACTCTACCGGGGCCTTGCCGCCGCGAAGATCCGCCACATCACGCCGCGCCACGAACAGGGCGCCGGCTTCATGGCGGACGGGTATGCCCGCGTTTCCGGCAAGCCGGGCGTCGCGCTGGTCATCACCGGCCCCGGCCTTACCAACACCATCACGGCGATGGCGCAGGCGCGGCAGGATTCCGTGCCCATGCTGGTCATATCCGGCGTCAACCGGCGCGATTCGCTCGGCCACGGCCGCGGCCTGCTGCACGAATTGCCGGACCAGCAGGGCATGATGAAGACGCTCGCCCTCTATTCGCACACGCTGCTCAATCCCGCCGACCTGCCGCTCGTCATGGAACGCGCCTTTGCCGTGCTGCTGTCCGGCCGCCCCGGCCCGGTGCATATCGAAATCCCGACCGACGTGATGGCGAAGCCCATCGAGACCGGCAGCTTCCCCGCCGCGGTCGCCACGCGCCCGCGCGCCGATGCGGAAACCCTGCAGCGCGCCGCCATCCTGTGCACCAACGCCTCGCGCCCCGTCATCCTCGCCGGCGGCGGCGCGGTGACGGCGGAAGAGGAGATCCGCGCCCTTGCCGAGCGCATCGGCGCGCCCGTCGTCACCACCGTCAATGCCCGCGGGATGCTTGCCGGAAGTGCCCTGCGCGTGCCGGCGAGCCCCAGCCTCAAGGCCGTGCGCCGGCTGCTTGCCGATGCCGACCTCGTCGTCGCCTTCGGCACGGAATTCGGACCGACGGACTATGACATCAATGTCGACAACGGCTTTCCGCGGCTGAAATCGCTGATCCGCATCGATATCGACGCCGCCCAGCTTGCCCGCACGCCACAATCGGGGCTTTCGATCTTCTCCAGCGCCAAGACGGCGGCGGCCGGCATGCTCGGCTTCCTCGAGGGTCACAAGGCGACAAGCAACGGGGCTGCACGCGCCGAAACCGCCCGCAAGGGCGCCTGGAACGAGCTGACGGCGAAGATGCAGGCGGAAATCGGCGTCATCGATGCCATCTGGCGCACGCTGCCGAAGGCGATCATCGTGGGCGATTCCACCCAGGCCGTCTATGCCGGCAACTACTATTGCGACGCGCCGCGCCCGCGCAGCTGGTTCAACGCCGCGACCGGCTACGGCGCGCTCGGCTTCGCCCCGCCCGCCGCCATCGGCGCAGCCCTTGCCGAACCCGATGTGCCGGTTATCTGCCTTGTCGGCGATGGCGGCCTGCAGTTCTCCCTGTCGGAGATCGGCTCGGCGGCGGATGCCGGCGCGCGCGTCATCTTCCTCGTCTGGAACAATGACGGCTACCAGGAGATCGAGAACTTCATGGTCGAGGCCGGCATCACGCCGGAAGGGGTGAAACCCTCCGCGCCCGACTTCATCGCCATCGGCACCGCCTATGGCGTGCCCGCCGAACGCCTCGCCGACGTGCGCGACCTGCCGGCCGCGCTGGAGCAGGCAGGCGGCCGCAAGGGCCCGAGCCTCATCGAGATCCACCAGACGAAGACAGCCGGCGCTACGGCCTGATTCGCGGCGGCAAGGCATCGGGCACGCCGCCCCGCACGTTCCCGAACGGACCGGCCGACGACGCAAAGCCCGGATATGCCCGGGTTTTCCGGGCGCCGGCGGCGCTGGCCGATTCCACGCCTTTGCAAGCCGTCGTTTATTTGTCATGGATGGCGCTGCCGTCTGCCAGCCCTTGCGCCGACGGCCACGGGAACGGACTCGAATACAGGTTGGCGGACCAGCAGGCTTTTCCAGGACCAGTCTATCAAAGGGTGCCGCCCGGTGCGCGGCCTCCCGTGCCCTCGCTCATCCAGAAGGCGCTCGACTGGGTGCCGATGCGCGACTTCGCAGCGGCCCATGTCGGCTTTACCGGCCGGTTCAACCGCGCGACCCGGCGGCTCGACCGCGAGGGCGGCCCGGCCATCCTCGCCGCCCAGGGCCACTTCCATTTCGGCGAACAGCTGGTGATCCCCGTCGCCACCAAACGCCTGACGACCCGGCTGCGCGACAACATCTCCGATCGTGGCCAGCTTCGCTGGATCGGCACACATTTCCTCGACGGCAGCGACTGGAGCCGCGTCGTCGAACCGCTCGACAAATCCTCCTCCCATGCGGAGATCGTCGAACTCGTCGAAACGCGGCAGGATTTTCGCGCGGGGGCACGCTACCAGGCCTATGCCGAGCGCATCAGGGGCGGCGCGACGGTCAAGCGCAACCGCATCGCCCTCGACACGATCGACAAGCTCGACAATTTCTTCGAATACTATCTGGCGCTCATCGCCGACATCGAGAAGAACGGTATCGTGCCGCATTCCGATCTCGGCCTGCGCGGCCAGACCGGCCGGCGCCATCGCTGGACACGCACGCTCTGGCAGGACCTTGCCGAGCGCGACATCGGCGTGGCGATCGGCGCCGATGGCACCCTCATCCGCCATACCAACGGCAAGCACCGCATGGCGGCCGCGCTCACGCTCGGCATCGAGCGCATTCCCGTCGAAATCCGGCTCGTACATGCCGGCTGGCTCATGCGCCGGAGCGAGCGTCTCGGCCTCTCACCGGCCGATGCCCTCGTCGCCACGCTTGAGCAGGCCCGCGCGACGGGATGGCCCGCGGTATAAAAAGCCCGGCGAACCGGGCCTTTCACCTACAAAAACCAGCTTTGGATGCCTCAGGCGACCGGACGGCTCTTCAGGAGGTCGCGGATCTCGGTGAGAAGTAGCACGTCTTCCGGCGGCGGTGCGGGCTCGGCGGCACCGGCAGCCTTTTCCTTCTCCAGCGACGCGCGCATGCGGTTCACGCCCTTGATCATCAGGAAGATGATCCAGGCGAGGATGAGGAAGTTGATGAATACGGTGATGAAGCTGCCATAGGCGAAAACGGCGCCCTGCTCGCGGGCGGCGGCGAGCGACGAGGCCGTCACATTGCTCGACAGGGGCAGGAAGTAGTTGGAAAAGTCGAAACCGCCCCCGGTCAAGGCACCGACGATCGGCATGACGAGGTCATTGACGACGGATTCGACGATCTTGTTGAAGGCTGCACCGATGATGACACCCACGGCGAGGTCCATGACATTGCCGCGGGCGATAAACGCCTTGAACTCATTGAGCATGAGGGTCTCCTGTTGCTGCAAAGCCCGAGCAACCTAGATTAGTTTTCATGGAGATGGAACTGCGTTCCATCAATATCGACGGGGTTACACACCGCTCCTTTTCATCCTCGACCTTCGACGCAATTTCCTTCCCGTCCGCTTTGGCCTATTCTCGTTTGAAAGGCCGAAGGACTGCGGGAGGAAGCATGCCGGGCTCGCTGATATTCGCCTTGGCGCTCGCCTATCTGCTCCTGCTCTTCGCAGTCGCAAGTTACGGTGACCGGAAGGCAAAACGCACCGACCGCACATCGAAGGGCCGGCCGCTCGTCTATGCGCTGAGCCTTGCGATCTACTGCACCTCCTGGACCTATTTCGGCGGCGTGGGCCTCGCCACGACCAATGGCCTCGAATTTGCCGGCATCTATATCGGCCCGATCCTGATGTTCACGCTCGGCATGCCGCTCCTGCGCCGCATCGTGACGCTGGCCAAATCCGAGCGCCTCACCTCGATCGCCGACTTCGTCGCCGCGCGCTACGGCAAGAATCCCGGCGTTGCCGCCGTCGTCGCCCTCATCTCGCTGATCGGCTACATTCCCTATATCGCGCTCCAGCTGAAGGCGGTCTCGAGCTCCGTCTCGGCCATGGTCGATACCACCGGCTTCGGCATCGCCGCTTCCGGCGGCCTCATCGACCTGCCGCTGGTCGTCACGCTGTTCCTTGCCTGCTTTGCCATCGTCTTCGGCACGCGCCACACGGACGCCACCGAGCACCAGGACGGCCTCATCCTCGCCATCTCGATGGAATCGCTGGTCAAGCTCGTCGCCATCGCCTCCGTCGGCATCTACGTCATCTACTTCATGTTCGACGGGCTCGGCGACCTCTGGCAGCGCGCGGCGGAAAACGAACGCGTCATGCAAGCGCTGACCTACGAGACGCCGGTCGCGCGCTGGATCCTGCTCATCGTGCTCTCCGCCTTCGCCATCGTCATGCTGCCGCGCCAGTTCCACGTCACGGTCGTGGAGAACCGCACGGCCGGCGAGCTGCGCATGGCGGGCGTCCTCTTCCCGCTCTACCTCGTCGCCATCAACCTCTTCGTGCTGCCCGTCGCCATCGGCGGCGTGCTCACCTTCAACGGCCAGGGCGATGCCGACCTCTACGTGCTGACCCTGCCCTTCGCGCTCGACCAGCCCGTCCTGACGCTCATCGCCTTCATCGGCGGGTTCTCCGCCGCCACCGCCATGGTCATCGTCGCCTCGGTGGCGCTCTCCATCATGGTGTCGAACGACATCGTCATCCCGGTCGTGCTGCGGCGCAATCTCATCGGCGGCGTCGAGCAGCAGGACGACCTGTCGCGCATGCTGCTGCGCATCCGGCGGCTCGCTATCTTCTTCGTGCTGCTGCTCGGCTATGCCTATTACCGCGCCGCGACCGCCAATGCCGGCCTCGCCTCGATGGGCCTGCTCGCCTTCGCCGCGGCGGCGCAGGTCGCCCCGACGCTGCTCGGCGGCCTCTTCTGGCGCAATGCCAATGCCCGCGGCGCCATGGCCGGAATGATCTCCGGCCTCGTCGTCTGGGCCTACCTGCTCTTCCTGCCGAGTATCGGCGTCGCCGACAATGCCTATATCGCCGAAACCGTGCTCGGCTTCCTGTTCCCCGGTGCGACCATCTTCACTGGCGAGAACGCGGACCCGCTGGTCAACGCCACGCTGCTCGCCATGATGGTAAACATCGGCGCCTATGTCATCGGCTCGCTCACCCGCAACCCGACCTCGCTGGAACGGCTCCAGGCCGGCACCTTCATCCGTCCCAAGCCGCGTCTCGAACGGGCCTTCCGCGGCCGGCGCACCAAGGTGACGGTCAAGGATCTCAAGTCCACCATCGCAAAGTATCTCGGCGAGGAGCGCATGCAGCGCTCCTTCCATACCTATGAGCGGCAGGTCGGCCGCTGGCTGGAGGACAATTCGCCGGCCGATGCCGCCATCGTGCACTTTTCCGAACAGCTGCTCGGCAGCGCCATCGGCTCCTCCTCGGCCCGCCTCGTCCTGTCGCTCGTGCTCCAGCGCATCGACGACACGCCGACGGATACGGACTGGCTGCTCGACCAGGCCAGCGAGGCGCTGCAATACAACCAGGACATGCTGCAGACCGCGCTCGGCCAGATGGACCAGGGCATCGCCGTCTTCGACAGCGCCGGCAACCTCACCGTCTGGAACCGCCGTTTCCGCCAGTTGCTCGACCTGCCGGAATATGTCGGCCAGGTCGGCTTTCCGCTTTCCGACATCGTGGAAATCCTCGTCGAGCGCGGCGATATCGCGGAGGAGGACCGCGAGGCCGCGGTGACGCGCACCATGACCTTCGACGAACCCTTTGCGCTGGTGCTTTCCGGCGGCGAGCGCATCATCGAGGTGCGTACCAATGCCATGCCGGAAAAGGGCTTCGTCTCCACCTATACCGACATCACCGACCGCGTGGCGGCCGACCGGGCCCTCAAGCAGGTCAACGAGACGCTGGAACAGCGCGTCGCCCAGCGCACCGCCGAGCTCACCCGCGTCAACACGGAGCTGGCCGAAGCGCGCGCGGCCGCCGAGGAGGCGAATATCAGCAAGACGCGCTTCTTCGCGGCCGCCGGCCACGACATCCTCCAGCCGCTGAACGCCGCCCGCCTCTACTCCTCCTCCCTCGTCGAACGGCTCGGGGAGACGGAGAACCGCCAGATGATCCACAACATCGATTCCTCGCTGGAATCGGTGGAAGCCATTCTCGGCGCCGTGCTCGACATTTCCCGCCTCGACACCGGCGCGATGAAGCCGCGCGTGCAGACGGTGCCGCTGAAGGACCTCCTGAAGCGCATCGAGACCGATTTTGCGCCCATGGCGCGGGCGAAGAGCCTGAAGTTCACCGTGCTCCCCTCCTCGCTCGCCATCCGCACCGACCCAAACCTCCTGCGCCGCGTCGTGCAGAACCTCGTCTCGAACGCCATCAAGTACACCAATTCGGGAAAGGTCCTCGTCGGCGTCCGGCGCAAGGGCGGGCACGCCTATATCCAGGTGCTGGATTCCGGCATCGGCATTCCCGCCTCGAAATTCCGCACCGTGTTCAAGGAGTTCGCCCGCCTCGACGAGGGTGCGCGCACGGCGCCGGGCCTCGGGCTCGGCCTTTCCATCGTCGACCGCATCTCGCGCGTGCTGTCGCATCCGGTCGAGCTGCAATCGACGCAGGGGCGCGGCACCAGTTTCAAGGTGCGCGTGCCGATCGATGCCGTCGCAAGCCGCCACGTCGCCGACAAGCCCGCCGCGCTGCCGGCAAGCGACGAGCCGCTCAAGGGCCTGCGCGTCCTCTGCGTCGACAACGAGCCGAAGATCCTCGACGGCATGCGGCTGCTGCTCTCCGGCTGGGGCTGCGCGGTGACGCTCGCCGAATCGGTGGCCGCGGTCGAGGCGCTGGCCGCAGCCGGCACCCCCGCCTTCGATGCGGTCATCGCCGACTATCATCTCGACGACGGCACCGGCATTGCCGCGATCGGAAAGCTCCGGGCGGCGCTCGGCCGGCAAGTCCCGGCCCTGCTCGTCACCGCAGACCGCACGCCGGACGTGCGCGCCGAGGCCGAGCGCGACACTATCCTCGTGCAGAACAAGCCCGTCCGCCCCGCCTCCATGCGGGCCTGGCTGACGCAGCTTTCGACGACGCAGCGGGAAGCGGCGGAGTAGGTCTCAGGCGGCGGCCTGGGCGCTGCCGATCTTGCCGAGCTGGATGACCGCCTGGGTGCGGCTGTCGACGTTGAGCTTCAGGAGGATGGCAGAAACATGCGCCTTGATGGTCGCCTCGGAGACGCCGAGCTCATAGGCGATCTGCTTGTTGAGCAGGCCTTCGGCGAGCATGGCGAGCACGCGCGACTGCTGAGGCGTCAGCGTGCGCAGCCGCGCAATCAGGTCCGCCACCTCGCTGTCCTGCTCCGGCCCGCGCACATAGCCGCCGGGCGTATAGATATTGCCCTCCAGCACCGAGCCTATGCCCTCGCGGATATCCTCGATCGAGGCGGATTTGGAGATGAAGCCGGATGCGCCGAGATCGAGCGCCCGACGGATGGTAACCGGGTCGTCGCTCGCCGAGACGATGACGACGGGAAGGCTCTGGAATTCCGCTCTCAGCGAGATCAGGCCGGACAGGCCGCTGACGCCGGGCATGGCGAGGTCGAGCAGCATGAGGTCGGCGTTCGGATGGTCGGCGGCCGCCTTGCGCGCCGCCTCGAAATCGCCGGCCTCGACGATATCAGGATTGCCCGCCATTCCGGTCAGCGCCTGTTTCAACGCGCCGCGGAACAGCGGATGGTCGTCCGCGATGATGATCGTGAGTGCCGATGCCATGCGCTCCCTCCCCGGAGTAGACGGACCCGCGACGGACACAGCACGGCCTTGGCCGGCGAAGGATGTCCGTCAGGTCTTCTGCGGGATCGCGTCCTTCCCGGGGGCGGTTTCCTCCTCACCCTCCTCCAGGTTTTTCACGATGCCCATGAACCTTTGCATCATCTTTTCCATGATGGTCATGGTCCGGTCAATCTCTTCATCCGTGGGTAGCGACGGTTTTGCGGCCGTCTCGCCCGTCACGCCGCCTTTTTCCAGCGCCTCGACGCGCTTGGTGAGGAGGTCGAGCTCCTTTTCGAAGGCCGCGCGCTCGTCCGCCGCCATGCGGCAGACGATTTGGCCCTCCTGCTCCCGGCACAGCGAAACCTCACCCGTCGCGGTGTCGAGGCGGACAAAACCGCCGTCCGTCTTCTCCATGCGGTAGCGTCCCTCGCCCTCGGCCTGGGCGGAGCCCGCCACGAGGGCGGCGACGAAGATGAAAGGCAGAGCGTGAATTCGCATGCAAAATCCTCCAAGAGCCGGTTTGCGGGCCTGTCGCCGGTGGACATTCGCCGTTCTTTGCGGCAAGCGCTACCGTTGAAAAACAGCAGCCAGTGGAGGAACGGACGAGATGGCCAAAACAATCTACAAGATCGTTCCGGCAAGTCTGTGGCAGAAGGCGAAGGCGGCCGGGATTTTCGAGGGCGCCGCCATCGACCTCTCGGATGGTTTCATCCATTTCTCCACCGCCGCGCAGGCGAAGGAGACGGCCGCCCGCCATTTCGCCGGCCAGACCGACCTCCTCCTCGTCGCCGTCGATGGCGAGGCGCTCGGCGAAAGGCTGGTCTACGAACCCTCGCGCGGCGGCGACCTCTTCCCCCATCTCTATGCTGCCCTTCCGCTCTCCGCCGTGCTCTGGGAAAAGCCCCTGCCGCTCGGCCCGGACGGCGCCCACCAGTTTCCGGAGATGCCGCTCTGATGTCGCTCTTGTCCACCCTCGGCCGCAAGGGCCTCTTCCTCTTCGATCCCGAAACCGCGCATGGCCTGTCGATCGCCGCGCTGAAGGCCGGTCTCGTGCCCGCCTGCCCGGCCAAGGCCGATCCGCGCCTCGTGCAGACCGTCGCCGGCCTTGCCTTCCCCAACCCGCTCGGCATGGCCGCGGGCTACGACAAGAATGCCGAAGTGCCGGAGGCCCTCCTGCGCCTCGGCTTCGGCTTCACCGAGATCGGCACCGTCACCCCGCGCCCGCAGGAAGGCAATCCGAAGCCGCGCATCTTCCGCCTTGTGCAGGACGATGCCGTCATCAACCGCCTCGGCTTCAACAATGCCGGCCATGCGGCGGCGCTGGACCGCCTGAAGACCTGCCGGCGCGATGCGTTGACCGGCGTGAACATCGGCGCCAACAAGGACAGCGCCGACCGCATCGCCGACTATGTCGCCGGCATCCGCACCTTCTACGACGTGGCGCACTATTTCACCGCCAACATCTCCTCCCCCAACACGCCGGGCCTGCGCGACCTGCAGGCCAAGGAAAGCCTGCATGCCCTGCTGTCCGCCGTGCTCGCCGCACGCGCGGAGGAGGCGGCGAGACGCGGCCGCCATGTGCCGGTCTTCCTGAAGATCGCGCCGGACCTTACCGAGGAGGGCCTCGACGACATCGCCGAAGTGGCGCTCGCCCATCCGCTCGACGGCCTCATCGTCTCCAACACCACGCTGTCGCGCGAAGGCCTCGGCGACACGCGCCAGGCCGGCGAGGCGGGCGGGCTTTCCGGCAAGCCGCTCTTCGAGAAGTCGACCGTGGTGCTCGCCAAGATGCGCCGGCGTGTCGGCGAAAGCCTGCCGATCATCGGCGTCGGCGGCGTCTCCAGCGCCGAGACGGCAGCGGAGAAGATCCGCGCCGGCGCGAACCTCGTGCAGCTCTATTCCTGTATGGTCTATGCCGGCCCGACCCTGCCCGGCGAAATCGTGAAAGGCCTCTCGCGCATTTGTGATCGCGAGCAGATCGCCTCGATCTCCGCGCTTCGCGGCACGCGCACCGCCCATTGGGCCGATCGCGCCCTCTGACCGCCACACGGGAACCATAGTCCTCCTGAAGGGTTTCGTTCCTGCGGGTGGAGTGTTCGGCAAAAGCCGATTCGCATCGACGGTAGCCTGCACCGATCCCGCCCATAACGGCCAAAAAGGCCAGGAAGGGACGATATCATGGATGATCACAACGAACGGATCCGGCAAAGGGCCCATGAAATATGGGAAGAAGAAGGCCGCCCGGAAGGCCGCGAATATTCCCACTGGCTGCGCGCCAGGGCGGATGTGCGCGAGGAGGAAGGCGAAGTGTCGATCTTCGCAAGGAGCGGGCTCATTCTGCGCCCGGACATGCATCCAAGCGAGGAAATGGAACGAACCAGCAAATCTGACATCGCTCGCAACACGCTTCCGCCCGGCACCGTGCCCGAGAATCCGACAGCGGAAAATCCCGACCGCATTGCGCGCCTGACGCCGGCACGGCCCCGAAAGCCGCTTGATGCGCGCGATATCGACACGCAGCTCGACCAGCCCTTTTGAGGGGCCGAGCGTTCGGGTCGGGGATAATCCCCGGCCCGGTCCAAAAAACTACGGGCCGGCTAACTTCCGCAGGCGATCACCTCAAGGGGATCGGCACGCTCAGCTTGACAGGACCATCGCCCAATAGGGCCGGTTGCCGGACGCGGGATTGGAGACGACAGCGACGCCCAGGCCGCGGTAGCCCGTTCCGAGCATGTTTTCCAGGTGCTTCGGCGAGCGATACCAGGCATCGAAGGCTTCCGCCGCGCTGTCCTGCCCGGCCGCGATGTTTTCCGCTGCCGGCAGAGGCACCTCCATGCCCTTCATGCGCTTCAGGAAATTCGCGCTGAAGCCGATATTGTGCTCCATCCTGCCCGCGCTCGCCATGCGGCTTGCCTGGTCCATGGCCGCGCGCTGCGCCGCCTTGTCTAGGGAAAGCGGCGCAAGGCCGCGTTCGGTCCTGATCTTGTTGACGAAGGCGAGCGAGGCCGGCGTCTGGTCGCTGCCGGTGCCGGCCGACGGGGTCAGCACGCCGGTGGTGGAACAGCCCGCGGCGAGCACGGCGACGGACGCCGCGGAGGCGGCAAGAAAGGCACGACGGGACATCATGGTCAGCGACGGTAGCTCAGGACGCGGATGAGAATGAAGACGGGCACGACGATGACGGCGCCGAGCAGCAGGTAGTCGCCCAGACGGCCCAGCGTCTTGAAGCCGGTGTTCCAGAGATCGACGATGAAATCGCGCACGGCAAAGAGGATGTCGTCCGGATAGAGCCCGAAGATCGACATCAGGAAGCCCACGGCCACCGACAGGATCAAAAGCTTGATGATCACGCGGATCGGTGTATCGCCGAGGAACCCGTTCACGCCATTCGACATCGGTTGATTCTCCAAAAACTCGTGTCCGTCCCAGATAAGCCGTCACCGGTCCCGCCGCAAGCAAGGGGTCCTCGCGAGAATTCGCTTGCCTTTTGCCGCGGCCCTGCCATGTAGCGCCGTCCGTTTTTCCGTTTTCGAGCCCCTATGACGAGCCCGCACTTCTCCTCCGGCGATCTCATCGCCGACCGCCGCGCCGATTATGCCCGCATGTTCGCGGAATCGGGCGAATTCGCGGAGGCTGCGGAACTCATGGAACAGGCGCTCGAACAGGTGCCCTCCTGGGCCGCCGGCTGGTTCCGGCTCGCCGAATATGCGGAGAAATCGGGCCGGAAGGAGGCAGCGACGGCCGCCCTTCAGAAGGTCGTCGCCCTCGACCCGGCCGATATCTTCGGTGCCGGCCTGAAACTGGCCGTGCTGGGCGCCGCCGAAACGCCCGCCGCGCCCTCGACAGCCTATGTCGAGCGGCTCTTCGACGACTATGCCGACCGCTTCGACACCGCCCTCGTGCAACGGCTCGACTATACCGTGCCGCAGACGCTCGCCCGGCTGGTGCGCCGGCATGCGGGCGAGGATGCGCATTTCGGCCTCGTCTCGGATATCGGCTGCGGCACCGGCCTCTTCGGTGTGGAACTGCGCGCCAGCGCCAGGCGGCTCGAGGGTTTCGACCTTTCCGCCGGCATGCTGGCCAAGGCGGAGGAGAAAGGGGTCTACGACCATCTCGCGCAGGCCGACCTGTCGTTGCCGGCCGCAGAGAGCGGGCTTTTCGCTGCTGCGCCGGAGGAACGGGCCGACCTCGTCGGCGCTGCCGACGTGCTGATGTATCTCGGCGACCTCGCCGAGGTCTTCCCGAGCGCCGCGCGCCTCTTGAAGGCCGGCGGCGTCTTCGCCTTTTCCGTCGAGGACGGCGGGACGGGTGATGCACCGCTGCTGCGCCCGTCGCTGCGCTATGCCCATCCGGAACGCTTCATCCGCCAAAGGGCCGAAGAAAGTGGCCTTGCCATCCTCGCCGTCGAGAAAAGCGTGATCCGGCAGGATGCCGGCCAGCCGGTGCACGGGCTGCTCTTCCTCGCAAGGCGCGAAGCCTAGCCGAAGGCAACGCTTGCGCCGGCCATTGCGCCCTATACAACAGCAAGAACCATCGGAGATCTGGCATGGACGGCGACAAGCGGCGCTTCGGCTTCTGGAATCCCACTCCCACCCGCCATACGCCGCTGGAAGACGCACAGGGCCTGTTCGCCAGCAGCATGATCGCCGCGCTCGGCCTTGCCCTGATGGGCAGCGCCGGGCTGGTGGCGAGCGGCACCGCCGGCGTCGCCTTCGTGCTGCACTACCTGACCGGCGTGAGCTTCGGCGTCTACTACACCGTCGTGAACATCCCCTTCTATATCCTGGCGCTGAAGCGCCTCGGCTGGGCGTTCACGATCAAGACCGTGCTCGCCGTGACGATGACCTCGCTGATCACCGAGCTTCAGCCGCATTTCGTGACGATCGAGAGCATCGACCCGATGTGGACGGCGGTGCTGGCGGGTATCCTGCTCGGCTTCGGCCTGCTCGGCCTCTACCGCCACCGCGCCAGCCTCGGCGGCATCGGCGTGCTCGCGGTCTACATGCAGGAGCGTTTCGGCATCCGCGCCGGCCTCGTGCAGCTCGCCTTCGACGTCGTCGTGCTCATCGCCGCCTTCTCGGTGGCTGCGCCCTTCATCGTGCTCTGCTCGGTGGTCGGCGCGCTCGTGCTCAACCTCTTCCTGACGGTCAACCACCGCGCCGACCGCTACATCGCCATGTGAGGCTATTTTTCGGCGGGCCGCTTCACATTCGTCCGGCGCTCACTAGCTTAGGCCGGTGAGCACCGTCGATTCCACCACCGGCCCCAGCCTCCTGCCCGCCGCCTTCACCGCCTGGTTCTCGGCCAGGGGATGGCAGCCGCGTGCGCACCAGATGGAGCTCCTTGCGCGGGCGACCGCGGGCGAAAGCCTGCTGCTCATCGCGCCCACCGGCGCCGGCAAGACGCTCGCCGGCTTCCTGCCGGCCCTTACCGACCTTGCTCGCCGCGGCAGGATCCCGCCCGGCAGCGCCTTCACCGGCATCCACACGCTCTACATCTCGCCGCTGAAGGCGCTGGCCGTCGATATCGAGCGCAACCTGACGAAGCCCGTCGAGGAGATGGGCCTGCCCATCACCGTCGAGACGCGCACCGGCGACACGCCGCAGGCCAAGCGCCAGCGCCAGCGCCTCAATCCGCCCGATATCCTGCTGACGACGCCCGAGCAGGTTGCCCTGCTCATCGCCAGCGGCGAGGCGCCGCGCTTCTTCAAGGACCTGAAATACGTGATCTTCGACGAGCTGCATTCGCTCGTCACCTCCAAGCGCGGCCATCTCCTGTCGCTGGGGCTCGCACGGTTGCGCCGCCTTGCGCCCGGCCTTCGCACCATCGGCCTTTCGGCCACCGTCGCCGAGCCGATGGACCTGCGCCGCTGGCTGGTCGCCCAAGAGCCCGGCGAGGCGCGGCATGCCGGCCTCGTCACCGCACCGGGCGGGGCGCGGCCGATCATCACCATCCTCAAGAGCAAGGAGCGCGTGCCCTGGTCCGGCCATTCGGCGAAATACGCCATGCCCGAGGTCTACGAGGCGATCCGCGATCACAGGACCTCCCTGCTCTTCGTCAACACGCGCAGCCAGGCGGAAATCCTCTTCCAGGAGCTCTGGAACATCAACGAGGACACGCTGCCGATCGCCCTACACCACGGCTCGCTCGATGTCGGCCAGCGCCGCAAGGTGGAGGCCGCCATGGCGGAAAACCGCCTGCGCGCCGTCGTCGCCACCTCGACGCTCGATCTCGGCATCGACTGGGGCGACGTCGACCTCGTCATCCATGTCGGCGCGCCGAAGGGCGCCTCGCGGCTTGCCCAGCGCATCGGCCGCGCCAACCACCGCATGGACGAGCCGAGCCGGGCGATCCTGGTGCCCGCCAACCGCTTCGAGGTGATGGAGTGCCAGGCGGCGCTGGACGCCAACTATCTCGGCGCGCAGGATACGCCGCCGGTGGGCGACGGCGCGCTCGATGTGCTCGCCCAGCATGTCCTCGGCATGGCCTGCGCGGCACCCTTCGACGAGGATGCGCTGTTTGCCGAGATCACCGCCGCCGCGCCCTATACCGGTCTGCCACGGGAAAAATTCGGCCGTATCGTGCAGTTCGTCGCGACCGGCGGCTATGCGCTGAAGACCTACGAGCGCTATGCCCGCATCCGCAAGACGCAGGATGGGCTGTGGCGTGTTTCCAATCCGCAGGTCGCCCAGCAATACCGCCTCAACCTCGGCACGATCGTCGAGATGCCGATGCTGAACGTGCGCATGGTCAAGCGCGGCGCCAAGGGTGCGATCGGCCGGGGTGGCGCCTCGCTCGGCAAGGTGGAGGAATATTTCCTCGAAATGCTGGCGCCCGGCGATACCTTCCTCTTCTCCGGCAAGGTGCTGCGCTTCGAGGGCATCCGCGAGAACGAATGTCTCGTCTCCCAGGCCTTCTCGCTCGATCCGAAGGTGCCGGCCTATGCCGGCGGCAAGTTCCCGCTCTCGACCTATCTCGCCGACCAGGTGCGCGGCATGCTGGACGATCCCCACCGCTGGGGCGGGCTGCCCGAGCAGGTGCGCGACTGGCTGGCCCTGCAGCGGGACGTCTCCGCCCTGCCGAAGCGCGACGAACTGCTCATCGAGACCTTTCCGCGCGGCAGCCGGCACTACATGGTCGCCTATCCGTTCGAGGGGCGGCTGGCGCACCAGACGCTCGGCATGCTGCTGACGCGCCGGCTGGAGCGCGCCGGCCGCCGGCCGCTCGGCTTCGTCGCCACGGACTATTCCCTTGCCGTCTGGGCGCTCGACGATCTCGGCTACAGTTTTGCGGTGGAGCGCCCGTCACTCGCAAACCTCTTCGACGAGGACATGCTGGGCGACGACCTGGAAGCCTGGCTCGACGAAAGCTTCATGCTGAAGCGCACCTTCCGCAATTGCGCCGTGATTGCCGGGCTTATCGAGCAACGCCATCCGGGCAAGGAAAAGACCGGGCGGCAGGTCACCGTTTCCGCCGACCTCATCTACGACGTGCTGCGAAGCCACGAGCCGGACCACATCCTGCTGGAAGCCACGCGCAACGATGCGGCGGCGGGGCTTTTGGATATTCAGCGATTGGGCGATATGCTGGCGCGAATCAAGGGCCACATCACCCACCGGCGGCTGACCCGCATATCGCCGCTCGCCGTGCCGATCATGCTGGAAATCGGCAAGGAGCCGGTGGCGGGCGAGGCACAGGATTCTCTGCTGGCGGAAGCGGCGGAGGACCTGATCGCCGAGGCGATGGGCGAGGCGGCCATCTGAAGGGCCATCTGAAGGGATTGAACGACAGGCATGCAGAGGCTCGCGCTGGCATCGGCGAAGATCGAGGATTTCAGCGCCGTTTCGGCCCGCACCGTTGTGGCGGGCGTGGAAGTGGTGTGCGATCCGCTCGGCGCGCTCTACCTCCCGGAAACCCGCCTTCTCGTCGTCTCGGACCTGCATCTGGAAAAGGGCGCGGCCTTCGCGCGGCGCGGCATGATGCTGCCGCCCTACGACACGCTCGCCACGCTCAAGGTGCTCGAAGCCGTCATCGCCCGGCACGATCCGGCGATCGTCGTCAGCCTCGGCGACAATTTCCACGACCGCGTCGGCTCGGCCCACCTTCCGGACATTTTTCGCACGAAGATCACGGAGCTGGCGCGCGGGCGCGACTGGATCTGGATCAACGGCAACCACGATCCCGACGGGACGGTCGACCTGCCCGGCCAGTCGGCGGACGAGCTGCACTATGCGGGCCTCGCCTTCCGGCACGAGCCGTCGCTGATTTCCCCGGCCGGCGAGATCGCCGGGCACCTTCATCCGGCCGCCACCGTCATCCGCCGGGAGAAGGCCGTGCGCCGACCGTGTTTCGCGACCGACGGGCGGCGCCTCCTGATGCCCGCCTTCGGCCTGATGACGGGCGGCCTGGATCTGCGCCACAGGGCGATGACCGGCCTTTTCGAGCGGCCAAGCCTCGTCGCGCACATGCTCGGCCGCGACCGCATCTATTCGGTGCGCTTCGCCAACCTTATCGGCTGACGACCTCCGGCGCATAACGCACCAGCACCGTGCCGTTTTCGAGCGGCCTTGCCTCGATCAGCGTGAAGTCACGCCGCGCGCCCTCCTTGAAGAAGGGCGTGCCCTTGCCGAGCTGCACCGGCACCACCGCCAGCATCACCTCGTCGACAAGCCCGGCCTCCAGCAGCGAATCCGTGAGGTCGGCGCTGCCGAAGACGTAGATCGTCTTGTCGAGCGTCGCCTTGCGCGTCGAAAGCGCCGCGACGATGTCGGCGGTCACCTCGGTGTTGTTCCAGTCGGAGGTGGTGATGGTGCGCGAGGCGACGAGCTTCGGCAGGGCGTTCATGAAGGCCTTCACGGCCCCCTCGTCCTCGGTCGTCGTCCAATAGGCCTTCATGCCCTCATATGTCACGCGGCCGAAGACCAGAAGACTCGCCGACGTACCGAAATCGGTGCTGAGCTTCTCCAGCTCCGGACCCCAGGCCCGGTTGTGGAAGTCGTGATCCCATTTCTTCTCGCCCTCGAAGAAGCCGTCGAGCGTCACGAGGTTCCAGATGATTACCCTTGCCATCGTCCTGTCCTCTCTTGCCGGCCGTCTGCCGCGCACCTTTAAACCAGTTGCGAACTGCAACTAGTTGATGGATAGCGAAACCGATTGTAATGTGCAAGCAGTTTTGGAGAATTCGATGAAAGACACCCACCGCTCCGGCTGCCCGATCAACTTGACGCTCGAAATCCTCGGCGACCGCTGGAGCCTGATCGTGCTGCGCGACATGATGTTCGGCAATCGCCGCCATTTCCGCGAACTCCTGACGAAATCGGAGGAAGGCATCGCCTCCAACATCCTGGCGGACCGGCTGCGCCGCCTCGTCGACGAGGGTCTTGTCAGCAAGGCGGACGATCCGAGCCACAAGCAGAAGGCGCTCTACAGCCTCACCGAAATGGGCATCGCACTGGTGCCGGTCTTCGCCATGATGGGGGCCTGGGGGCGGCGCTTCCTGCCGGTGACGGAGGACCTGTCGATCCGTGCGGAGCTGCTGGAAGAGGGCGGCCCGCCGCTGTGGGCGGCTTTCATGGACGAACTGCGGGCCATCCATCTCGGCGCGCCGCGCCCTGCCCGCTCGGTCTTCAACGAGCTGCAGGCCGCTTATCAGGCGGTCGTCGCCCGCCGCGCCGCCGCAGCCGATGCTTGACGAAAGCGTCGCGGTTGATTTCCATCAAGGCAGCACCGGACGCCGGTTCTAGTCTGGGCAAAAAGGAGGCTGCACCATGTACAAGCATATCCTCATCCCCACGGACGGGTCGGATCTTTCCAACGCCGCCATCGACCAGACGCTGCAGCTCGCCAGGACGCTCGGCGCGAGGGTGACGGCGCTGACGGTGGCCGAACCGCTGCATTTCCTGCCCGTGACCCCCGGCGCGACCGCCAGCCTCAGGACGGATTACGAAGCGCATGTGAAGGAGGACGGCATCCGCATCCTCGGCGCCGTCGAGGCGAAGGCGAACGCCGCAGGCGTGCCGGTCGAGACGCTGCAGGTGACGGCCGGCGACGCCTGGCAGGCGATCGTCGACACCGCCAAGGCAAAGGGCTGCGATTTGATCGCCATGGCCTCGCACGGCCGGCGCGGCGTCAGCGCCTTCCTGATGGGCAGCGTCACGACGAAGGTGCTCAGCCACGCCAAGGTGCCCGTCCTCGTCTACCGCTCCTGACGCTCAGTCCTTGCGGAAGACGATGCTGGCCAGCCATCCGGTGAGGACGGCGAGGAGGACGGAGAAGGCGCCGTAGGCGAGCGCGTTGTTGTAGGCGGCATTGGAGATCATCTGCTCGATGCCGGTCTTCATCACGCGCAGCGGCAGCGCCTTCTCGGCAATGAAGACACCATCGCGGAAGAGGTGCGCGCGCACGACATGGGTGCCGTTCGGCACGCTTGCCGGCAGTTTCACCGTCGCCTTGAACAGGCTCGCGCTGATGAACTGCACGCCGCCCGGATCACGCTGGTAGAAGCCGCCGCTCTCCTTGAGGCGCCGGAAGGCCTCGCGGAACTCCGTGATGGTGCTGCCGTCGCCGACATAACCGATCGGCGAAAGGCGGATATGCTGGATGCCGACGCCGACGCCGTTGAGCACCGGCGGTTCGGCGATCGTTTCGACATCCCGCGTGCTCGACAGCGAATAGGATTCCGGCACGAGCTCGAAGGTCATCGAGCGGCGGTTGATCCAGATGCCGAAGACGCGCTCCTTCACGCGCACCGTGTTGTTGTCCTTCGGACCCTCCAGCGCCACGACGATATCGTATTTGCGCTGGGCGAGCAGGGACGGATCATAGCCTTCGATGGCGCCGAAGATCGTCAGGTCCGCGCCGCGGAAATCCGAGGAGATCGCAATCTCGTCCGTCGAGATGCCGATCTCGAGCTTTTCCGGGAACTCGACCGGCTTGTCCTCCAGCACCTGCGCGGCAGCGGGAAAAGCAAGACCCAGGGTAAGAAGGAGCGCGACGACGGCTCTCATCGATAGACCCCCTCGCTGACGACGGAATAGACATCGGCCGGCGTGACGACGAGATCGACGGCAAGGCGGGCACCGACGGCAAGGACGAGCAGCGCCAGCAGCGCACGCAACTGTTCGCCGCGCAGCTTCTGGCCGACGCGCACGCCGTACTGCGCGCCGATGACGCCCGCCACCATCAGGATGAAGGCGAGCACGATATCGACCGAATAGTTGGTCGTCGCCTGCATCATCGTCGTATAGGCGGTGACGAAGATGATCTGGAACAGCGAGGTGCCGACGACGACATTGGTCGGGATGCGCAGGAGATAGATCATGGCCGGCACCATGATGAAGCCGCCGCCGACGCCCATGATGGAGGTGAGAATGCCGATGCCGAAACCGAGGCCGATGACCGGGATGACGGAGAGGTAGATCTTCGACTTCTTGAAACGCATCTTCAGCGGCAGGCGGTGCACCCAGCTGTGCTGGCCGGGCCGGCGCAGCGAGACGGGCTGGTTGTTCGCCGCGCGGCGCAGCGCCCGGATGCTCTCGAGCAGCATCAAGATGCCGACGGTGCCGAGCAGCACGACATAGAGCAGCGAGATGACGAGATCGAGCTGGCCGACGCTGCGCAGGAGCGAGAAGATCCAGATACCGACGGTGGCGCCCGCAAGGCCGCCGAAGAGCAGCACCGTGCCGAGCTTCACATCCAGCGTTCCACGCCGGAAATGCGAAAGCGCGCCCGATATCGAGGAGGCGACGACCTGGTTGGCACCCGTCGCGACGGCGACGATCGGCGGGATGTTGTAGAAAATGAGGAGCGGTGTGATGAGGAAGCCGCCGCCGACCCCGAACATGCCGGAAAGGAAGCCGACGGCCGCGCCCATGCCGAGAATGATGAAGATGTTCACCGAGAGCTCTGCAATGGGCAGATAGACAGTCACAACAATACCCCGATCGGCAAATTTCCGCTTGCGCGGGCTCAAGACATCCGGCGGCCGCTGACCGTTCCGCCTGCCGTCGCGGCTCTCCTTCGGCAGGCTGCGAATGCACGGAAGCGCCCCGCCGCGGGAGGGTTAGGCCCCTCCGGCAGCCGGTTGCGCCTTGCATCACGCAAGGATCGGGCACGGGCGCAGCCTTCCGGCGCGCGCCGCTCTTTTTCGCAGTTCCGGACGCAAGGCGCATTCTGCACGCTTGCGGGAACCGCTCTGCCGCCCTTTCAGGATGATAACGTTTCTCGAACACTTATCATCTTGGAGCGACATGAAAATTTCTACCGCATCATTCCTGAAATCGGGGCCGATTTAAGGATGAAATCGTGCGGCGAATACACAATGCCACAGCGTCCGTTGCACATCGTGAACGGTGTGCCGCACTGTGGTGAGCGTCATGCCCGCAGGGTGGGGACAAGTCAACCGGAGAAGCCGTTTTCAGGACCTCTCCGGCGGTCCGCCGATCAGCTCGGCTGCTTGTTGCGCTTCAGGAGCTCCGTCACCAGCGCATCGTCGATCTCGCCGGTTTCCTTCTGGCCGACGGACTTCTGGAAGGCCTTGATGGCGGCGACCGTCTTCTTGCCCATCGCGCCGTCCGGCGTGCCGGCATTGAAACCGTTGTTGTTGAGGATCGCCTGGATGTTGCGGATCGCCTTCTTCATGTCGACGCTGGCGGTCTTCGTCGGCTTGCCGACCCATTCATCGGGCAGGTCCGCCGAATTGGTCTTCTCGTCGAGCGGCTGCGGCTTCCACAGGTCCGCCTTCGCCTTGGCGCTGGAAAGCTGCTCCGGGCGCATGGCGTTGGCCACCTCGTCGCGCTTCTGCGCCGCATCGCCGTCGCCATCGCGGGCGGCGATGGCGAACCACTTGTAGGATTCCTCCAGGTCCTGCTTCACGCCGTTGCCGCGCGCATAGAGGATGGCGAGGTTGAACTGGCTGTCGCGCACGCCGAACTCGGAGGCCTTCTGGAACCACTTGGCCGCGCCGTCGAAATCCGGTTGCTCGGTGCCGACGCCCGTGGCGAGGAGAACGGCGAGATTGTGCATGGCGCTCGCATTGCCCTTGTTCGCCGCGACCTCGTAGAGCTCGCGGGCGCGCGGCAGGTCGCGCTCGACGCCCTGGCCCTTCTCGTAGAGGTTGGCGAGGCGGTATTCGGCGGGCGCGAAGCCGCGGGCGGCGGAAAGCTCGTACCAGCGGGCGGCCTCCGCGAGATCCATCGCAACGCCGCGGCCTTCCGTATAGCGTGCTCCGATCTCGAACAGCGCCAGCGGATCGCCGTCGGTCGCCGCCTTCGAGAGCGAGGCCGGGGTGATCGCTTCCGGAACGACGATCGCCGCCGTCTGCGTCTGGTCGACCGGCAGCGCTTCCTCGACGGCAGCGGTTTCCGGCGTCGTCACCGGCTCGAAGCCGGCCGTCGCTGCGCCGTCTGTCGTCTCGGCCGGCGCCGTCAGCGCCGCGCTGCCGGTGGCGGCGGTCTGGGTCGGCGTCGGCTCGGCGCCGGCATTCGTCTGCGTGTCGGCAAGGCCGCGCGTCGCCCCGCTCCCGGCATCATCACCGTCGCCGGCGACCGGATCCGTCAAGGTTTCCTCGTCGGCGGCCGGCATGGCGGCGGTGTTGGCGGTCGCGGTGTCGCCCGCGCCCGCCGTGGTCTCGACCGGTGCCGTCTCGTTCGTCGTGATGGCGGTCTGCTCGACGACGGCCGGCGCCTCGTCACCCGCCACCAGCGTGTTGACCAGCGGATAGGACATGATCGCCAGCAGCACGGCGCCGACGGCAAGCAGGATCGGCCGGCGATGGCGCGACAGCGCCGATGCCGGCTTCTCGCCCTTCGCCAGCTTTTCCGTCTTCCTGGCGGGAGCGACACGGGAGATCGTATCGGTCTCCTCGGCGGCAAGCTTGGCGGCGCGGCGGGCGGCGGCGATGAAATCCGCCTTCTCGCCTTCGCTGCCGGCCGCCGGGCGGCTTCCCGAAGCCTGGCCGGCCCGCACGCGCTCGAGGATGCGGCGGACATCCGGCACGCCGGAGCCGGGCTCCAGCAGCTGGTTCGCCTCTTCCGGCGCCAGCTCGTCCGTGGGGTCGAGCGAGGGCGTCGGGTCGATCTGCTGGCGTTCGGCCTGCGGTGCGGCCTCCTTGCGGCCGGGGGCGAAGCGGCGCTTCAGGCCGGCAAGCAGGCCACCCTTGGCCTGGACCTCCGCCGGCTGGCCGGCAGCGAGCGCGGCGGGCTCGTCCGCAAGCGTCTCTTCCGGGGCGGGACGCTCGGGAACGGGAATGTTCTCGACCTCGATCTCGGCAAAGCGGCTTTCCTCCTGCGGCGCCTCGGCTTCGGCCTTGCGGGTCTCGCGGGCGCCGAAGCCGTCATCGTCAAAAGGGTAGTCGTTGCCGTAGATGCTGGAGACGGGAGCAGCGTGGCGCTCCACGTCCATGGCCGGCATCTCTGCGCGCGGCATGACAGCCTCGCGACGGCCGAAGGTCTCGTGCGGGGCGTCGAGCTGCTCGAGGCGGCCGGCGATCTGCACCAGCGTGTCGTGCAACGCATCGAAGGTGCGCGCGGTGCGCTCCTCGCTCGAGCGGGTCAGCTCCTCCAGAACGCGCAGGTCGTCGGCAAGGCCGGCGATCGCCTCCATGTCGGTGCTGGCAGCCGTGGCCGGACCGGCATGGCGGTAGGCTTCCATCACGGCTTCCGCCGCCTGGCGGGCGGCCTCGACGATATATTCGTCATTGGTCGCCATGTAGTCCTCGATCGTCGCAAGACGGTTCTCGAACTCGGCGGGCACGGGCGCCGCGGCGGATGGCGTGCTGATCAGCGTGGAGAGATGCGCGATCTGCGCCTCGAGGCCCCGCAGGGCCTCATGGTCGCCCGCCGGGGCGACGCGGGTCGCATCGAGCCGGTCGGCAATCGCCGAAAGGCGGCCCTCGATATGGGCGAAACGGTCTTCCTGGAAGGGGCTGCCGGTCGGCACGTCGAGGCTGTCGATGCGGCGGGCAAGCGCGTCCAGCCGCTCGGCGAGCTGGTCGTTGACGCTGCCCTGGTCGAGCGCGTCGATCTTGCGGGAAATGTCGGAGAGATAGTAGGCGAGCTCGTCGCTGCCCTGGGCGGGCGCGGCCTGCTGGCTTTGCTCCAGCATCTGCGAGAGCTGCTCGATCCGCTCCTCGAGGCGCAGCGCCGTGCGCTCGTTCGACAGGTCCTCGATGCGGTTCGCCAGCGCCTCGATGCGCAAGGCAAGGCCCTGGTCCGGCACGGGCTCCGGACGGTGGGCGATGAGATCGAGCTGGCCGGCGAGATCGGCGATGCGGCCTTCGAGGCGCTGCATCATGCCGTTGTCGGCCATGGACGACTGCTGCATGCGGCCGGCCGCGGCGATCGCCCGGCTGATTTCGTCGAGACGGGCATCCAGCCCCTCGAACTGCGAGGTGACGGCGGAAACGAACCGGCCGTCATCCGGCTGCGCCTGGCGGGCCAGCATGTCGATGGCGCGGGCGATGGTCTCGATCTTGCCTTCGAGCGCGTGGATGGCCGGCGTGGCGCTTATGGCGCCGATCTGGCTCTTCAGCTCGTCCAGCCGGTAGGCAAGCGCCACCAGCTCGTCGTCGCGCGTCTGGTCGAAGATCGAGAGTTTCTTCTCGACGCCGTTCCAGCGATCCTCCATGCGGCGCACGGAATCCTCGCGGGCGAGCCCGTCGAGCACCGAACGCAGTTCGTCGAATTCGACGCGCAGGCCTTCCGTCTGGCCGACCGCCTGACCCGACTGGCGACCGAGCTGGTTGATGCCGGTGGAAAGCCGCAGCAGCTCCTCGCGCAGGTCGTCATTGTTGTCGCGGCCTTCGGCCATCTGGCGGATGCCGCGGATCTCCGAGCGCAGCAACTGCATCTCGCGCTCCAGCCCGTCGGCGATGTCCTTCTTCAGGTCCTGGCGCAGCGAAACGAGCGCCTTGGCGATATCCTCGACGGAATTGTCCGCACGGGCGGGCGCGGCCTGCTGATGGCCATAGGCCGGATGCGCCTGCTGGCCGCCATAAGCGGCACTTGTCTGCTGGCCGCCATAGGCAGCATGGGCCTGCTGGGCGGCGGCATGGTGATCGGCCGAAAGCGGGCGGCGCTCCAGACGCTGGGCGACGCGTTCGCGGCCCCCGTCGATCGCGCGCTGGCGCTGCACGATTTCGGAAACCGGGTCGTCGCGCAACGGGATCGCGCGCGCCGAATCGTAACGGGGCTGTTCGCCGCGGGGTGCGAAGCGCTCCTCGCCGCGACCGCGCGCCTCCCGGCCCCCCGCCATCAGGCCCTCGATGCGGGCTTCCAGCCCCTCGATGGTGCGATTGAGCGCGTCGAGCGAGGATCTTTCGCCGTGACGTTGCGGGTTTCGCGATCCGTTCATCTTTCGCCTCGCTTTGGCGGCCATCCGGCCTGCCGGGAGATACTTTTGAAAGCACTGCCGCCCGGCTGCGCCTTTTCTTCCATATCGGCGGATCCCCGCCGTCAAACACTGCATGCGCAATGGGAAACAGTATCGCCCCTGTCGGCTCCGGACCGCCTGTCCGGTCGTCACAAAGGGAAGCCGAAATGATTCCCGATCCCATGCCCTCAGGCGTCACAATTCATGAAACATGGTAAACAAGGGGTTAATCGCCCCGGAAATTTTTTAACGATTTGCTCATAGAATGGTCCTCGCGGGGAAAGGCGACCGTTTGCGGCACAGCCATGGGCGCGGGGGATTCCATCCGCCACCCCGCCGGCGACGCTCCACCCCTCCCCGCCCGAGGAAAATTTCACCGCCACGCTACGTTTTGACGTTTACGCAAACGTCAAAGTTTTATAGTATCCCTTGCCAAGGAGCGGACGCATGTCCGCAGGACAGGTGAGGAATCCCAGCATGCCGACCTACAAGGCCCCCGTGAATGACACGCTTTTCATCCTGAACGACGTTCTGGCGCTGGAGCGGTACAACAACCTGCCCGGCTTCGCCGACGCGACGGGCGACATGCTGGAAGCGATTGCCAGCGAGGCCGCGAAGGTGGCGGAAGAGGTGCTGTTCCCGGTCAACCTTTCCGGCGACCAGGAAGGCTGCAAGCGCCATGACGATGCGACGGTCACGGTGCCGAAGGGCTTCAAGCAGGCCTATGATCTCTATCGCCAGGGCGGCTGGATCGGTCTTGCGGTGCCCGAGGAATTCGGCGGCCAGGGCCTTCCCTACGTGCTGCACACCGCCGTCGGCGAGTACATGTCCTCGGCCAACATGGCGCTCACCATGTATCCGGGCCTGACGCAGGGCGCGATCGCCGCGATCCTCGTGCACGGCTCCGAGGAGCAGAAGGCCGCGTATCTTCCGAAGATGGTGGAAGGCGTCTGGACCGGCACCATGAACCTGACGGAGCCCCATTGCGGCACCGATCTCGGGCTCCTGCGCACCAAGGCCGTGCCGCAGGCCGACGGCTCCTACAGGATTTCCGGCCAGAAGATCTTCATCTCCGCCGGCGAGCACGACATGTCGGAGAACATCGTGCACCTGGTGCTCGCCCGCATCGAAGGCGCGCCGGAAGGCACCAAGGGCATCTCGCTCTTCATCGTGCCGAAATTCCTGCTCAAGGAAGACGGCACGCCGGGCGCGCGCAACACGGTTTCCTGCGGTGCCATCGAGCACAAGATGGGTATCCATGGCAACGCCACCTGCGTCATGAACTATGACGAGGCGACCGGCTACCTCATCGGGGCGGAGAACAAGGGCCTCAACGCCATGTTCGTGATGATGAACGAGGCCCGTCTCGGCGTCGGCCTCCAGGGCCTGTCGATCGCCGAAATCGCCTACCAGAACGCCGCCGACTATGCCCGCGAGCGCCTGCAGGGCCGCTCGCTCTCCGGCGCGAAGAACCCCGCCGGCAAGGCCGATCCGCTGATCGTCCACCCCGACATCCGCCGCGCCCTGATGACCATCAAGGCCTGGACCGAGGGCGGCCGCGCCTTCACGCTCTGGACGGCGCTGAAATCCGACATCGCCCACCGCGCTGCCGACGAGAAGGAACGCCAGGCCGCCGACGACATCCTCGGCCTGATGACGCCGATCCTCAAGGGCGTGCTGACCGACAAGGGTTTCGACCACGCCGTCATGGCCCAGCAGGTCTTCGGCGGCCACGGCTATATCGAAGAGCACGGCATGAGCCAGTATGTGCGCGATGCGCGCATCGCCATGATCTACGAGGGCGCCAACGGCATCCAGGCGCTCGACCTCGTCGGCCGCAAGCTCGGGCTGAACGGCGGGCGCGCCGTCATGGCCCTTTTCAAGGAGATCGGCGATTTCTGCGAGGAGAACCGGGGAGACGAGAAGCTCGCCTATTTCACCAAGCACCTGAAGAAGGGCTTGAACGACCTCCAGGCGTCCACCATGTGGTTCATGCAGAACGCCATGGCCAAGCCCGACAATGCCGGCGCCGGCTCGACCGACTACATGCACCTCTTCGGCCTCGTCGTCATCGGCTACATGTGGGCGAAGATCGCCAAGGCCGCCGAGGACGGCCTTGCGGCCGGCGCGGGCAAGCGCGAGGACTTCTTGAAGAACAAGCTGGTCACCGCGAAATTCTTCATGGAGCGCCTGATGCCGGAAACCGCGCTGCGCAAGGCCCGCATCGAGGCCGGCGCCGACACGATGATGGAGCTTCCGGCCGAGGCGTTCTGACAAGCCTTCCCGCAAAGGAGCGGGCTTCACCGCCGTACCGGCATGGAACGGAAAACGGCCCTGCGATTCTTCTTCCCCGTGCGAGGGAGAGGATGGCCGGCAGGCGAGAGGGGGTTGCCGTCAGCGCAAATCCCCGCGACAGTTTCGAACGACAGGGCGCCACCGCGCCGCCAGGGAGAAGAGACCAATGACCGACGTCTTCATCTACGATCATGTGCGCACCCCGCGCGGGCGCGGCAAGAAGGACGGCTCGCTGCACGAAGTGCCGTCCGTGCGCCTTGCCGCCAAGGTGCTGGAGGCGGTGCGCGACCGCAACGGGCTCGACACCGCCAAGGTCGACGACATCGTCATGGGCTGCGTCGATCCGGTCATGGATGCCGGCTCGGTGATCCCGAAGGCCGCCGCCTTCGAGGCGGGCTATTCGACCCGCGCGCCAGGCATGCAGATCTCGCGCTTCTGCGCCTCCGGCCTCGACGCCGTGAATTTCGGCGCGGCGAAGATCGCGCAAGGGGCGGACGACATCGTCATCGCCGGCGGCGTCGAGAGCATGTCGCGCGTCGGCCTCGGCATGTCGGGCGGCTCCTGGTTCATGGATCCCTCCGTCAACTTCCCGGCCTATTTCATGCCGCAGGGCGTCTCGGCCGATCTCATCGCCACCAAGTACGGCTTTTCCCGCGACGACGTCGACGCCTATGCCGTCGAGAGCCAGAAGCGCGCGGCGCAGGCCTGGCAGAACGGCTATTTCAAGAATTCCGTCGTGCCGGTGAAGGATATCAACGGTCTCACCATCCTCGCCCATGACGAGCACATGCGCCCCGGCACGGACATGCAGGCGCTCGCGCAGCTCCAGCCGTCCTTCCAGATGCCCGGCGAGATGGGCGGCTTCGAAGCCGTCGCCATCCAGGCCCATCCGGAAATCGAGGGCATAAACTACGTGCACCATGCCGGCAACTCCTCCGGCATCGTCGACGGCGCCGCCGCCGTCCTGCTCGGCTCGAAGGAAGGCGGCGCGATCCTCGGCAGGAAGGCGCGCGGGCGCATAAAGGCCTTCGCCAATATCGGCTCCGATCCGGCGCTCATGCTGACCGGCCCCGTCGACGTCACGGAGAAGCTGCTCGCCCGCACCGGCATGCAGCTTTCCGACATCGATCTCTTCGAGCTGAACGAAGCCTTCGCCGCCGTGGTGCTGCGTTATATGCAGGCCTTCGACATCCCGCACGACAAGATCAACGTCAACGGCGGGGCCATCGCCATGGGCCATCCGCTCGGCGCCACCGGCGCGATGATCCTCGGCACGGTGCTCGACGAGCTGGAGCGCCGCGACCTCAACACCGCCCTCGTCACGCTCTGCATCGGCGCCGGCATGGGCACGGCGACGATCATCGAACGGGTCTAGAGGGCGTGCGCATGAAAGCCCTTCACCCCGCCTCCGCTGCGCTCGGCGCGCCCACTCCCCGCAAGCGGGGCGAGGGGGACCGGCGACGGCGCGGCAAGTCCCTTCTTCCCGTTCACGGGGAGAAGGTGCCGGCAGGCGGATGAGGGGCGATAGCCGCCTCGCCAGAGAGATTTCAGGGAAGAGGAATCCCATCATGAGCTACAAGAATTTCACCATCGAGACCGACGCCGACGGCATTGCGCTGGTCACCTGGGACATGCCGGAAAAGTCGATGAACGTCTTCACCATCGAAGTGATGGACGAGCTCGACAGGATCATCGACCAGGTCGCGGCGGATGGCGCGATCAAGGGCGTCGTCATCACCTCGGGCAAATCCTCCTTCTCCGGCGGCGCCGATCTTTCGATGATCCAGGCGAGCTTCGACCTCCTGAAGGAGGCTCAGGCGAAGGATCCGGCCACCGCCGTCGAAAAGCTGTTCGAAGCCACCGGGCGCATGACCTGGCTGTTCCGCAAGCTGGAAACCTCGGGCAAGCCCTGGGTCGCCGCCATCAACGGCACCTGCATGGGCGGGGCCTTCGAAATGTCGCTCGCCTGCCACGGCCGCGTCGCCTCGAATGCCAAGTCGGTCAAGATCGCGCTGCCCGAGGTGAAGGTCGGCATCTTCCCGGGCGCCGGCGGCACCCAGCGCGTGCCGCGCCTCGCCAATGCGCAGGATGCGCTGCAGATGATGACCACCGGCTCCTCGCTGACCGCGGCGCGCGCCAAGGCGATGAACCTCGTGCATCAGGTCGTGGAGCCCGACCAGCTCATCCCCGCCGCCAGGCAGATGATCAAGGACGGCCTGAAGCCCGTCCAGCCCTGGGATGAAAAAGGCTTCAAGGCTCCCGGCGGCGGCATCTGGACGCCGGCCGCGGCGCAGCTCTGGCCCGCCGCGCCCGCCATCCTGCGCCGCGAGACCGCCGGCAACTATCCGGGTGCGCTCGCCATCCTCAAATGCGTCTATGAAGGCCTGCAGGTGCCCTTCGAGACGGGGCTGAGGATCGAGCAGCGCTATTTCACCCACATCCTCCAGACGACCGAAGCCTTCTCCATGATCCGGTCGCTGTTCATCTCCATGCAGGAGCTCGGCAAGGGCGCCCGCCGGCCGGCCGGCCAGCCGAAGGCGGAGTTGAAGAAGGTCGCCGTCGTCGGTGCCGGCTTCATGGGCGCCTCCATCGCCTATGTGACGGCCGCCGCCGGCATTCCGGTCGTGCTGATCGACCGCGACCAGGAGGCCGCCGACAAGGGCAAGGCTGTCTCGCAGGGGCTCGTCACCGGCGCGATCGGCAAGGGCCGCATGACGAAGGAGGACGGCGAGACGCTGCTCTCCCTCATCACGCCGACACCAGACTATGCCGCGCTTGCCGATGCGGACCTCGTGATCGAGGCCGTCTTCGAGGACCGCAATGTCAAGAAGGACGTGACCGAGAAGATCGAGGCGGTGCTGCGCGAGGACGCGATCTTCGCCTCCAACACCTCGACCCTGCCGATCACCGGGCTTGCGAAGAATTCCAGGCGCCCGGAGCAGTTCATCGGCATCCACTTCTTCTCCCCGGTCGACAAGATGATGCTGGTGGAGGTCATCCTCGGCAAGGAGACGGGCGACCGGGCGCTTGCCACCGCGCTCGATTACGTCGCGGCCATCAAGAAGACGCCGATCGTCGTCAACGACACGCGCGGCTTCTACGTCAACCGCTGCGTCTTCCGCTACATGGCCGAGGCCTATGACATGCTGATCGAAGGCGTGCCGGCGGCGATGATCGAGAACGCCGCCAAGATGGCCGGCATGCCGGTCGGGCCGCTGTCGCTCAACGACGAGGTCGCCGTCGATCTCTCCTACAAGATCTTCAAGGCCTCCATCGCCGATCTGGGGCCGCAATCGGTCGATCCGCGCCATATGGACCTGGTGACGAAGCTGGTGGAAGGCGAAGGCCGCCTTGGCCGCAAGGCCGGCAAGGGTTTCTACGACTATCCGCCGAAGCCGGCCAAGAAGAAGCTTTGGCCCGGGCTGAAGGACCTCTACCCGCAGCAGAAGCCCGAGGATGTCGATGTGACGGTGCTGAAGGAGCGCCTGCTCGTCACCATCGCGCTGGAGGCCGCGCGCACCATGGAGGAGGGCATCGTCACCGATCCGCGCGAGGCCGATGTCGGCTCCATCCTCGGCTTCGGCTTTGCGCCCTATACCGGCGGCACGCTGTCCTATATCGACGGGATGGGGGTGAAGGCCTTCGTGGCGCTGTGCGAAAAACTCGCCGCCAAGTATGGCAGCCACTTCCAGCCGACGCCGCTGCTGAAGGACATGGCCGCCAAGGGCGAGACCTTCTACAGCCGCTTCGCACCGGAGGCCAAGAAGGCGGCCTGAACGAGCCTCACGGACAAGAAAGGGTGGCCTGGGCCGCCCTTTCCTCGTTTGGCACCGTCAATTCCATCTCCCGATCCACGAAAAATAAAACGGCTCGACCCGTAAATTAATTTCGAGAAAAATCAGGAAATCATTGCGCTTTTTGGCCTTTTCTCCGATCTGATTCCAGAAAAATTCCCACCGACCATTGCACTTTCCGAAATAAACTTTATATAGAACATATCGAAAACTGCTTGCGACCTTTGTCTTCGAGCTAACCAGCTCTGTCAGATTTCCTTTCAAGATCGATCAAAACGGACAATGTATCGTCCGGTTACACTAGCGATGGAAAGGATATCGTTATGAATTCAGGTACCGTAAAGTGGTTCAACAGCACCAAGGGCTTCGGCTTCATTCAGCCTGACGACGGCGCGACGGATGTGTTCGTCCACATCTCGGCTGTCGAGCGTTCGGGCCTCGGCTCGCTCGCCGAGGGCCAGAAGGTCAGCTACGAAATTGTCCGCGACCGCAAGTCCGGCAAGAATTCGGCCGACAACCTTCGCGCCGCATAAGATTGTCATTCTGCCCGCCGACCACGGATGTACTGGCGGCGGAGCGTTCGAATGACGGGAAGAGGTCGGGGTCACGCCCGGCCTTTTTGTTTCCATAGCCCCGAAGGAGAAGGTCATGAGCCGGAAAACCCATGCCGTCGGCGACCATGTCGTTCTGAAGGCCGGCCTGTCCCGCACGGCAACGGGCGCGCGGACGTGCCGGATCGTCGGCGTCCTGCCGGCCGACCATGGCGAAGCCCAGTATCGCGTGCGGCTCGACAACGAGAATTTCGAGCGGCGCGTCGTCCATAGCGACATCGATGCCGACGAGACCGCCGCGCCCGCGACGCGCAAGGCGGGGACGACGGTTGCCGGCAAGGGCGGCCCCTGGCTGAAGCCGTCGAGCATCCGCATCGGAAAATGACGCCGCGGAGCCTGCGGCCGCTTTGCGACCACGGGCCAAACGCGTTGCGCGGGCGCGGTGCCTTGAAACCATCCCGCGCAGGTCGATGACGCTGTGGCGACATCGTCCACCCCCCAGTGCGGCGCAAGCCGCGAGAGAAAGGACATATCGTGCAGGTTCTCGTCAGAGACAACAATGTCGACCAGGCGCTTCGCGTACTGAAGAAGAAGATGCAGCGCGAAGGTCTCTTTCGCGAAATGAAAGCGCGCAGCGCCTACGAGAAGCCGTCCGAGAAGCGGGTCCGCGAGAAGGCCGAAGCCGTGCGCCGCCAGCGCAAGCTCGCCCGCAAGAAATTGCAGCGCGAAGGTCTGCTGCCCGCGCCCAAGCGCGCGGTGCGTCCGGCCCGCTAGAGCATTTCCAGCTGAAGCGAAGTCGCTTCGGCGTCGGATAATGCGGCAAAAACAAGAATCCAGAACATTTTCGGTGAACCGGAGTTCACCGGAAATGTTCTAGAGCAGTTGCTTCTACGCAATCGTGAACGCAAACCGCTTCGCCCTTTGCCGGAACTGCCCTGACGATCCAGAAAGGAGAGGTCATGACCGCAACCAAGGAAAAATTCTTCAATCCCGTCAAGCTTTCCGCGCAGGACAAGGCGGCGGCGACCGACCAGACGGCGCGCACCATCATCGCCGCCGAAGCGACCGCGCGGGACAAGAAGACCGCCCGGCTGCGCGCCCTGCGCCTGCAACAGGAGCCGGTCGAGGCGGAGCCCAAGCCGCCCCGCAAATCCCGCAAGCGTACAGCGCCCGCAGCCACCTGAACCGGATGCGCATATCGGCTCCGGGGATGGGACATTTTTTCCTGTTCCATGCGGAACAGCGCGGGGCGGGGGGATGTGAGACCTTCTGATCACCGGATGAGAGAGGCTCATCCTCAACCAGAGATCAGGAGAGACCCCCCTATGCGCAAGATCATCGTTTCCGCCGCCATCGCCGCCGTTGCCGCCATCTCCTTCGCCGCCCCTTCGCAGGCCGGCTACTATAGCTACGGCTACAAGCCGCACTGCTTCATCAAGAAGGTCAAGGCCTACGACTACTACGGCAATGTCATCTTCAAGAAGATCAAGGTCTGCAAGTAAGCGTCCCCGGCACAGACCTTTGAGCGAAAGGCCCGGAGCCCAGCCTCCGGGTCTTTTGCCGTCCGGTGTTCCGCGCTACGCCTGCCGCGCGGCATCGGCCATGCGCACCAGCAGTTCGGCACGCGTGCCGACGGTGCGGCTTGCATAGGCGAGCTTCGCGCCGAGGCTCGACGCCATGGCGCCGATGATCTTGGAGCCGAGACCGGTACCGCGCACCGGGCCCTCGCCGCGCCAGCCGATGCCGTCGTCCTCGACGAAGAGCAGCGCGGTTTCAGGGTCAAGCCGGGTGAAGCCGACCCGCACCTCGCCGCCGGTCTCGCCATAGGCGTATTTGAAGGCATTGGTGACGAGCTCCGTGACGATGACGCCGAGCGAGACGGCCCTGTCGGTCGGCACGTGCAACGGCTCCAGCATGCGGTTGAGCCGCACATTGCGGCCCTGGCCCTTCATCGACGTGTCGAGCTCGGACAGCAGCGTCGAGAGATAGGCGCCCATGTCGACATGGCGCACATCCTCCGACGTATAGAGCCGGCGATGGATGCCGGCGATGGCCGTGATGCGGGCCTGTGTCTCGGAGAGCGCTTCCTTCACCGCCTCGTCGGATGCGCTCGACATCTGGAGACGGATGAGGGCGGCGGCGAGCGCCAGCGAATTGCCGACCCGGTGGTTCACCTCGGCCAGCAGCACCTCTGCCCGTTCCTTGGCGGCGCGGATCTCCTGCTCGGCCCTGAGCTTCGCACGCTTCAGCTCGGCATTTTCCAGCGCCTGGCCGAGCGCATTGGCCAAAAGCGGCATGAAATCCTCGCCGACCGACTTGATGACATAGTCGGCCGCGCCCGCCTTCAGCGCCTCGACGGCGACCTGGGCGTCGTTGGAGCCCGTCACATAGACGACCGGCACCGCACCCGGCGCATCGACCAACTCCCTCAGGAAGGAGAGTCCGGTGCCGGATTGCAGGAAATGGTCGAGCACGACGGCATCGAAACCACCTTCGGCGAAAAGCGCGCGGCCGTGCTCCACGTCCTCGGCATGCAGCACCTCGTAGCCGAGACGGCCGAGCGCGCGCTCGGCGAGCCGCGCCAGAATCGGATCGTCGTCGATATAGAGGATGCGGGCGGCGCCTTCCTTCATTTACTGCGTCTCGGGAATCTGTATCACGGAGAAGAACAGGCCGAGCTGGCGGATCGCATGGGCGAAGCTCTCGTATTCCACCGGCTTGGTGATGTAGACGTTGGCGCCGAGATCGTAGCAGCGCTGGATCTCCCGCTCGTCGTCCGTCGTCGTCAGGATGACGACCGGCAGGCGCTTGGTGTGGACATTGGTCTTGATGCGCTGGAGGATATCGATGCCGGACATGTCCGGCAGGTTGAGATCGAGCAGGATCAGCAGGAACTTGCCGGCGCTGGCAAGGCCCGACCGGTCCTTGCCGAGCACGAAATCGAGCGCCTCCGTGCCATTGGTGAAGGGCACGACCTCGTTGTGCACGCCGGCGCGGCGGATGTTCTTCTCGATGAGGCGCGCATGGCCCTCGTCGTCCTCGATCATGACGATGGTGACTTCCTTGCCCAGACCGTTCATGCCTGCATACTCCTGACTACTTTGCTGAGGTCGGGCGGCAGACGGAGCACGAATGTCGTCCCCTGCCCGAGTTCGGATCGGACGACGATATCACCGCCAAGATTGCGCATCAGTGAACGCACATGCGCAAGGCCGATGCCTTCGCCGGGCTTGTCCTGGGTGCCCGAGCGGCGGAACAGTTCGAAGACCCGTTCGTGATCTTCGGGCGCGATGCCGCGGCCATTGTCGGTGAACTCTATGACGAAGCCGGCGCGCCCGCCATTCTTCGCGGTGACGGAGATGCGCAGCGGCCGGTCCGGCGAGCGGTACTTGATGGCGTTGTCGAAGAGGTTGCCGAAGACCTGCTCCAGCGACAGCCGGTCGGAAATGACGGTCGGCAGCTTGTCGTCGATGGTGACCTCGCCGTCGGATTCGCCGACCTGATGCCCCACGGCCGCCGCGCCCGCCTCGACCAGCGCCTTGACGTCCACGCGCTCGATCCTGAGCTCCCGCCGCCCGTCGCGCGAAATCTTCAGGATGGCATTGATGAGGCCGTCCATCTTCTTGGTGGAGGAGCGGATGAAGCCGATCGCCTCGGGCAGGTCTTCCGAAGCCGCGCGGCGCGCCTCGAGAATGTCGCCTTCGCTCGGCGCCTTGCCGTCGGCCAGCACATAGCTCTGGATGGCGGCGAGCGAGGCCTGCAGCTCGCTGGTAAAGCCCATGATGTTGACGAGCGGCGCGCGCAGGTCGTGCGTCACGATATAGGCGAAGCGCTGCACCTCCTGGTTGGCGCGGATCAGCTCCTCGGTGCGCTCGTCCACCCGCCTTTCCAGCGTGGCGTTCAGCGTCTCGACCTCGCGGCGGGCGACGATGATGTCGCGGGTATATTGCATAATGACGGCGGCCGCGCCACCGAGCACGCCGATGATGGCGATGGCGCCGATCACCGTCGTCCATTGCAGCGCGCTGGCGGACCGGAGCGTATCGACGACGCTTTCCTCCAGACTCCGGTCCGCATCGTCCATGATGGAGCCGATTTCGACGCGAAGCTCATCCATGAGGACGCGGCCGCGATCGGTCTTGACCTCCTCGATAGCCTCCGCCTGGCGGCCCTGCTCCATGAGACTGACGGTTCCGGCAAGCTCCGCCAGCTTCTGCTCGACCAGGGTGCCGACCCGCGTCGCCCGCTCGGCATATGCGGGAAGGCGCATCGCCTTCTCGAGGAAGACCTTTTCCTGTTCGGCGACGCCGCGCAGCGCATCGTCATAAGGGGCCCGGAATGCGGTGTCGCCTGTTATGATGAAACCGCGCTGGCCCGTTTCGGCATCCTTCAGGATGGACAGGAGATCGGCGGCGGCACTGCGCGCCTCGCGCACCTCGATGAAGCCGGCGAAATAGCCCTGCACCTTGCTGACGAGCCAGAGCGACGTGCCGACGATGCCAAGCAAGGCAAGCATGCCTGCAATCAGCAGGATAACTGTCGAGCGCACGAAGGCGGCGTTCGAAATCGGCATCTACTCCCCCGGTTCAAGCCGTCCACAGGACGGCGACAATATCGTTGTCATGACCGCTTGCAACCAACCAGTGTGATGAAAACGGAATTCTTTTGGTTGTTTCGTTACTTAAGAAGTCAAATCCGGGCCCGGAAGCGCCCTGCGAACCGTTCGCTGGCGATGATGACCATGCCGGCGGAAAAGATCAGCGTGGCGCCGACGAAGACATTCGAGCCGGGCACGTCGCTCCAGATGAGATAGCCGAGCACGAAAGCCCAGACGAGCGAGGAATATTCGAAGGGTGCGAGCACGGAGACCGGCGCCCGGCGCATGCCCTCGAACATCGCGAACTGCCCCAGGCCGGCAATCACCCCGGTTCCCGCCATCAGCGCCAGGTCGAGCAGCGCGACCGGCTGCCAGACGAAGGGCAGCGCGACAGCGGTGAAGAGGAGGAAGAAGCCGCTCGATATGGTCACCTGCACCTGCGTGCGCTCGTGCAACGCCGTCTTGCGCAAGAGCACCGTCGCGATCGCCCAAAAGATGGCAGCCTGCAGGGCGAGATAGACAGGCAGCGAAAGCCGCAGGCCCTCGGCCGCCACCCCGCAGGCGACGACCACGCCGACGAAACCGATCACCACCGCGAACCACCGGTATCCCGGCACCTTCTCGCCGAGGATCGGCACGGAGAGGATCGTCATGACGACCGGCGAGGCATAGTAGAGCGTCGTCAGCTCGGCAAGGCCGAGATCGCGCGCGGCGGTGTAGTAGGACAGCCAGGCGGCGAGCAGCAGCAGGTTGCGCAGGAAGAGCGGCTTCAGCACCGGCGAGCGACGCGCGCTTTGCAGAAGCGGGCGCCCGCCGAAGGCAAGACAGAGTGCGAAGATCGTCAAGCTGCGCACGAACAGGATCTGCCAGACCGGCAAGGCCGCGACGAGCCATTTGACGGTCGCATCCTGCAAGGAGAACATGAAATAGGCGAAGGACGTCAGCAGAATGCCGGAAGAGACGGTCTTTTGCACGGAATGGGCCTCGAAGGCGCGGAAACGCCGCGCTCCGCCTTGATAGCGCGCCGCTCGATGCAGCGAAAGAGGCTGAAAATCACGGGGGGAGGAAATTTTTCCCACTGCGGTGAATCCTGCCGCGAAAAGTCCGCTGCGCCGGCAAGTTTCGGCGTGCAAGCGGGGCCGCACAGGTATATGCGCGAGCCATGGACTCCAAACGCACCGGCTACCTCTTCACCCTGCTTGCCATCCTGATCTTCAGCCTGCAGGACGCGATCTCGAAACATCTCGGCAGCCTCTATCCGCCGGTTTTCATCGCCATGCTGCGCTTCTGGGCCTTCGGCGCCTTCGCGATGGCGCTGGGCGCGCGCAGCCCGGGCGGACTGAGGGTGGCGGCGGCGACGAAACGGCCGGCGCTGCAGATCCTGCGCGGCGTGCTCCTCGCCTGCCAGATCGTCGTCACCATCACCGCCTTCACCACGGTCGGGCTTGCCCATTCGCAGGCGATCCTGGCGTCGGGGCCGATCTTCGTCGCGCTCCTGTCCATGCCCCTGCTCGGCGAAAGGGTCGGCTGGCGGCGCTGGACGGCGATCAGCGTCGGGCTCTGCGGCGTCCTGATCATTCTCAACCCGGGCGGCGGAGGCTTCGACATGGGCGTCCTGCTGCCGCTGGTTTCCGCGCTCATGTTCGCGGTCTATGTCATCGCGACCCGCCTCGTCAGCCGGGACGACACCGCCTCGACGAGCTTCTTCTACATCGGCGTGGCCGGCGCGGCGGCGATTTCCCTCGTCGGCCCCTTCTTCTGGACGAACCTTACCCCGGGCGACTGGCTGTGGATGGGCCTGCTCTGCATCACCGGCATGTCGAGCCACTATTTCCTGATCCGCGCCTACGACCTGCTTGATGCCGCCGCCGTGCAGCCGCTCACCTATCTCCAGGTCGTGCTGGCGGCGATCATCGGCGTCGGCATCTTCGGCGAAACGCTGAACCTCAACATGGTGCTCGGCTCGGCCATCGTCGTCGGGGCCGGCATCTTCACCGTGTGGCGCGAGAGCGTGGTGGCACGCCGCCGGGCGGCGGAAAACCTGCCTGGAAAGCACACAGGAAAATAATCCTTTTTTCTTTACTCGGAAACCGTCCTTGGATATGCTTCCGGCCAGTCGGACCGGCACTGGCCGGCCCGTTGCCTTGGCAGGGTTTTTCAGCATGTTCTCCCACGACCGGATCTGGGCAGCGATCGACGCCCTTGCCGAGCGCAACCGGCTCTCGCCGTCCGGCCTTGCCCGCCGCGCCGGGCTCGACCCGACGTCCTTCAACAAATCGAAGCGGCAGGGCGCGGACGGCCGCCAGCGCTGGCCATCGACGGAATCGATCGCCAAGGTGCTCGACGCGACCGGCGCCTCGATCGACGAATTCTTCATGCTGGCCGACCCGGCGCGCGACGCCGCCCTGCCGCAGGGCGCCTTTCCGCCGCAGACCGGCGCCATTCCCCTACTCGGCTTCGCCCAGGCCGGTGCCGGCGGCTTCTTCGATGACGGCGGCTTTCCCGCCGGCCAGGGCTGGGACGTGGTGGAGTTTCCCGCCTCGCCGGACCGCAAGCCCGGCGTCTATGCGCTGGAGGTGCAGGGCGACAGCATGCTGCCGCTCTACCGCGACGGCGACGTGCTGATTGTCGAGCCGGGGGCGCAGGTGCGCCGCGGCGACCGGGTCGTGGTCAAGACCCGCGAGGGCGAGGTCATGGCCAAGGTGCTGCATCGCCAGACGCCGCGCACGATCGAGCTCGTCTCGCTCAATCCCGAGCATCCGAACCGCAATTTCGACATCGACGACGTCGACTGGATCGCCCGCATCATCTGGGCCAGCCAGTAGGGCGCATCAGCCGCCGTAGAGATTGACCGGGAAATAGCGCAGATAGATCTCCTGCAGGCGGCCGCTGCGCGAGAGCGCCAGCAGCGCATGGTCGATCGCGCCGGTGATCGTCGCGTCCTCCTTGCGGAACATGATGGTCAGCCCCTCGCCGAGGAACCGCTCCGACAGGTAGGGGCCGTCGAACAGGCGGCAGCAGCCGGCCGATTCCGAACCGCTCGTCCAGAAGGCGAGCTGCATGCCATCGCCGAAAACCGCCTCCACCTTGCCGTCCTTGAGGCTCGCCAGCAGGGCGGCACGATCGGGAAAGGCCTCCGCCTGCACGCGCGGGAAAAAGGCCTTCAGCATCGCCTCATGCGCGCTCGCCGCGACGACGCCGACCCGCTTGCCATCGAGCGCCGCCGCGGTCTCGCCGGCGGGCGGCGCCTTCTTCGTCACCGCAAACCGGGCCGGCAGGCGCATGAAGGGGCGCGAGAAGAGGAAGCGCTTGCGCAGCTCCGCGGTGACGGCGACGCCCGCGGCGACCGCCTCGCCATTGCCGTCGACCAGCGCCTTTTCCAGCTCCGGGAAGGTCACAGCCTGGATCTGGCATTTTTCGGTGAGTGCCAGCTCCCGGCAGATCTCCCGCACCAGGTCGACATGGAAGCCGGCGAGCTTGCCGGTCTGGTCGATGAAGTTGAACGGCGGGAAATCCACCGTGGTCAGGAAGCGCAGCCGCACGATGCCCGACAGATCGGGCCGCCCGATGCGCTCGCGCGTGTCGAACAGGATCGGCAGGTCGACCGGCGCGCGCTCCTGCGCCGCGACGCCCAGGGGCTTGGCCGCCGCCATCAACAGACAAAGCGCAAAAAGCCCATAAATTTTAAGAGGTGAATTTCCGGTGTGCCGCATTACAATCAACTTGGGGTTTAAAAGGGGTGCAGCCGCCTGCGCGGCTGCGGTGGCTGCATGCGACTGGCAGAATATCCCGACGACATCGGTTTCGCTACCGCAATCGGCATCCTGCCGGCACAGCTGCCGCCACCCCGCGACGACACCGTGCCGTCCCGCCTGATGACGGAAGCCCGGCTCTTCCGGCGCCTCGGCCTGCCCAAACCCCTCATCTCGACCATGCTGGTGCGTGCCAACCAGCACGGCACGTCGCTGGAAACGGAGCTTTTGGCGAGCGGTTCGATCTCGGAAGACATCTATTACGAGGCGCTGGCCGAACTCTTGGACATCCCCTTCCTCGACCGTCTGGATCCGGCCGAGGTCGAGGATCTTCCCGATGCCGATACCCAGCTTGTCGATCCGACCGTGGTGCGGCTGCGCCATCCTTCCCGTCCGCCGACGACGGCGATCGTGCCGAGTGCCGAGCGGCTCGGCTATCTGGGCGAGCGGCTGGCACAGTCGCCTGGCCTGCGCACCATGATGGCGGCGACCACGCCCTCGGCCCTGAGGGCCGCGCTCTGGCAGGCCGGCCGGCACCGGCGGCTGCGCGACACGGTGGACGACCTCCACGCGACCATGCCGGAGGCGAGCGCCCGCATCACGCTGCGCGGGCGGCAGGGCTTTTATACCGGCGTCGCCGTGACGCTCCTCCTCGTGCTGGCCGTCGCCGCCCCCGTGCTGGCCGCGCTGGCATTGCACATCGTGCTGAGCCTGCTGTTCCTGGGCAGCTTCCTGATCCGCCTGATCGCCCTCATCGCCAAATGGCGACGGGAGCGCCGGGCGCTGGTGCCGTCCCCGCCGCCCCGGCCGCGCCCGACCTATTCCATCTTCGTCGCGCTCTACCGGGAAGCGGCCGTCGTGCCGCAACTCATCGACACCCTGAACCGGATCGAATGGCCGGCGGCCCGGCTCGATATCAAGCTGATCTGCGAGGCGGACGACCAGGAAACGCTCGATGCGCTCGCCCTCACCCGCCTCGGCCGGCAGTACGAGATCGTCGAAGTGCCGCCCGGCCGGCCGCGCACCAAGCCGAAGGCGCTCACCTATGCGCTCGGCGCCGCGCGCGGCGACTACCTGGTGATCTACGACGCGGAAGACCGGGTCGATCCCATGCAGCTGGAAGAGGCCTGGCGGACCTTCGAGGCCGGCCCGCCGGATATCGCCTGCCTCCAGGCGCCGCTCGTCGTCACCAATGCACGGGAAGGCTGGCTCAGCGCGCTCTTCGCGCTCGAATATGCCGGCCTTTTCCGCGTGCTGCTGCCACATCTTGCCGCCGCGCGCCTGCCCATGCCGCTCGGCGGCACGTCCAACCATTTTCGCACGCGCGTGCTCCAGCAGGCCGGCGGATGGGACCCCTACAATGTCACGGAGGATGCCGATCTCGGGCTCCGGCTCTACAGGCTCGGCTATCGCTGCGGCACGCTCACCCGGCCGACCTACGAGGAAGCGCCCGTAGGGCGTGACGCCTGGCTCGGCCAGCGCACGCGCTGGTTCAAGGGCTGGCTGCAGACCTGGCTGGTGCTGATGCGCCATCCCTCCCGCCTCGTTTCGGAGATGGGCCTCTGGCCGAGCGTCGTCTTCCAGGTGCTGATCGGCGGGCTCATCCTCTCCTCGCTCGCCCATCCGCTGATCCTCGCCTATCTCGGCCTCATCACCTGGTCGCTGTTCTCCCAATCCGCCTTCATGGTGGGACCGCTCGAATTCACCCTCTTTGCCATCGACATCGTCAATATCTTCGGCAGCTACGCGGTTTTCATCGCGCTCGGGCGAGGCGGCATGACGGACAGGGAGCAGGCCGCGGTGGGAAGGCACTGGATGATGACGCCCGTCTACTGGCTGCTGCTGTCGGTCGCCGCCTGGCGCGCCGTGGGGGAGCTGCGCCACAATCCCTTCTTCTGGAACAAGACGACACACCGGCCGGTGCAGCCCCAGGCGGAAACGGGAGCCGGATAATTTTTCCGCTCTTACCAGCAAACGCAACAAAGCAACCCCTCATCCGGTCCTTCTCCCCAGGGAGGGACGGAGGGACCGGATGAGGGGGACGCCCCGACGCGGCGGCCTGGAGCGTTTCGGCGCGATTGCGGACGCGGGACCGCTTCGCACTCTTGCCGGGATTGCCCTAGCGGCCGCTTTCCGTCCAGATCGCCACATCGACGGGCGCAAGCTGCCGGTCGCCGACGAGGAAGGTCGCCTCCGCGCCGGCCGGCACGGCGGCGGGAGTGCTGCCATAGTTAAAGGCGAAGCGCAGCCGGCCACGGCGGGCGAGCCTGACGTCGCCGAGATCGGGCAGGCTCCCGACGCCGGCCCAGCCGAGCGTGTCGCCCATCAGCTTCGCCAGGAATTCGCCGCGCGGCAGCGTGCCGACATAGCGCGCGCGATCATTGCCGATGACCGCCGGGGAGCCGGGACGATGCTCGCCCTCGAAGGTGGCCAGCACCGTCTCGTTCGTGCGGATGAGCTCCCGCCAGCCGGTCACCGGGTGGCTCGCATTGCCGTAGAGCACCGGCTCGCTGTGGTAGTCCGGCAGGGACTCGACGCGCGTCACGCGGAAATCGAGGAGATCGGCGAGCGGGCCGGGCGGCAGGTCGGCGGGGATGTGCATGTCGCGTGTCTTGCTGCCGCTGCGCGGGCCGAACAGGACCTTGGCCTTCGACACCTTCAGCCGGGCAAGGAAGGCGGCATCCGGGATGACGAGGTCGGGCGCCAGCACGAGGCTGTAGCCGGAGAGATCGGAATGCTGGCCGATGAAATCGACATCCACGCCAAGGCGCGCGACGGCGGAATACCAGTCGAGCGCGATGGCCGAGGCGGCGTAGCCGCGCCCCTGCGGCAGGGCGCTGGTGGCGAAACGCGATTCGTAATCGAGCAGGATCGCGACGGCGGCCTTTTCCCGCACCTCGCCCTTCGGCAGCCGCGCCATCTCCTCGGCAACCTGCGCCACCTCGAGATAGCCCTGGTCCACCTCGCTGTTCGGCAGCAGCAGGCCAGCGTGGAACTGCTCCTGCGCGAAGGGCGCCTGGCGCCAGCGGAAATAGGAAACCATGTCGACGCCGTGCGCATAGGCGAGCCAGGTCCACAGCCGCACCATGCCATCGGCCGGCGACTGGTTGTGCGCCGCCCAGTTGACCGGGCCCGGCTGCTGTTCCATCACCCAGACCCGGCCGCGGCCGACGGCGCGGTAGAGGTCGTGGTTGAAGGCAGGCTGGTCGGGATCGCCGACGCGCAGATACCGCGCCTTCTCCTCCGCGCCGAGGCGGCCGTTGATCAGCCCGCCCATTGGATAGACATCCCAGGAGGCGATATCGATATCCTCGCCGACCTTGTAATGGTCGAAGTCGGTGTTCTGCGACATGAAATTGTGCGTGACCGGACGGCCCGGCGAATGCTGCCGGATGAGGTCCACCTGTGCCTTGTTGAAAGTCTTCACCTGGTCAGAAGAGAAGCGGAAATAATCGACGAGATGGGTCGGCGTCGGCTCTTCCACGAGGTTGTTCGGCAGGTCCACCTCGTCGAACGTGTTGTAGTGCATGCTCCAGAAGGTCGTGCCCCAGGCGCGGTTCATCGCCTCGACCGTGCCGTAGCGCGCGGCGAGCCATTGCCGGAAGGCCAGCTTCGCCTCGTCGGAATAGCTGTGGATCGTGTCATGGTCGCCGTATTCGTTGTCCGTCTGCCAGGCATGCACGAAGGGGTTTTCGCCATAGCGGCGCGCCATGGCCTCGGTGATGCGGGCCGCCTCCAGCCGGTAGCGGCGGCTGGAGAAACAATAGTGCCGGCGTGCGCCGAACTTGCGCACCACGCCGCGCGCATCGACCGGCAGGATATCCGGATAACGGTCGACCAGCCATTTCGGCGGGGCGGCCGTCGGCGTGCCGAGGATGACCTTGAGGCCGGCGCAGCCGAGCACCTCGATCGCCTCGTCCAGCCATTCCCAATGGAAGACGCCGGCCTGCGGCTCGATCTGAGACCAGGAGAACTCGCCGATGCGCACCCAGGCAAGGCCCAGCTCCACCATGCGGCGGGCGTCCTCGTCCCATTTCTCCCGCGGCCACTGCTCCGGATAGTAGCAGACGCCAAGCTCCAGCATGCCGGCGTCCGGCCGGGCAGCGTCGAAGCGGTTCTGTTTGGTGAGCGGCTTGTGCACCAGTATCGTCCTTCATTCTCCGCGGCGCCGGCCGGGCCGGTCCGCTTTCGTCAAGATTGCAATATAAACGTTTATATCACCGTTCAAAATTCCGCCGGGCCGGGCGGCTACCAGAGCACCGGCCGGCCGTCATAGGCCCTGAAGCTTCCGGTCTCTGTCATCGTCGCGCCGTCGATAAGGCGCTTCAGCCCGAGGGCGCTTTCCGCTACCTCGACCGCCGCCTCCGTGCCGCCCATATCCGTCTTCACCCAGCCGGGATGCAGCGAGAGGACGGCGATGCCGTCGGAGCGGAAATCCTGTGCCAGCTTGACCGTCGCCATGTTCAGCGCCGCCTTGGAGCAGCGATAGGCATAATCCCCGTCCTCGTCGTCGATCGTGCCTTCCGCAAGCGAGCCGGCACGGCTGCCGATATTGGCGATCACCCGGCGCCTGCCGGCGAGGAGATTGGGCCTGAGCGCCCGGGCGACGAGCAGCGGGGCGAGCGCGTTGATGCGCATGACCTCCAGAAAACCATGCGTTTCCAGCGAGGCAAGGCCGCCGGTATCGCCGCGGATCGCGGCATTGTTGATGACGATATCGATCGGCACGCCCGCCAGATGGTCCCCGAGCGCGGCGATCGAGACCGCGTCCGACACATCGAGGGGCGGGGCATCGCCTGTCCCCTGCCGCGTGCAGGCGATGACGCGGAAGCCGGCTGCCGCATAGAGATCGGCCAGCGCCCGGCCGAGGCCCCGCCCGGCACCGGTGACAAGCACCGTTCCTGTGTCAGCGGTACTTGGTGTCATATTTCTTCTCGATGAGGCTGATGAGGCTTGCCGCCGCCAGCGTCAGCAGGATGTAGAGGATCGCCGCCGAGTTATAGGGCGCGAACGGCAGGAAGCTCGCCGACTGGAACTCCCGCATGCGCTGGGTGATGTCGCGGATCGACAGGATCGACAGCAGCGAAGTGTCCTTCAGGATGGCGATCAGCTCGTTGCCGAGCGGCGGGATGACGATGCGGAAGGCCTGCGGCAGGATGACGAGCCGCGCCGTCTGCCATCGGTTGAGGCCGAGGCTGCCCGCCGCCTCGATCTGCCCGGCCGGGATGGCGTTGATGCCCGAGCGGAAGATCTCCGCAAGATAGGCGGAATAGGCGATGGCCATGGCGACGATGCCGCGGATCAGGTTCGGCGGATCGAAGACGCCAGCCGTCGCATCCTTCAAGGCACCGGAAAGCGGCAGGCCGACATAGAGCACGATGACGAGCATCGGAATGCCGCGGATCGTATCGACGATGAATTCCGAGCCGATGGACAACGGATGGCGGCGGTGCAGGAAACCGCCGAAGGTCAAGAGGCCTGCCACGATGGCGATGACGGCGAAGGTGATGCCGGCGGCGCGGTCGCGATCGTTCAGCGCCTCGACCTGCCAGAGGCGCGGCCAGTCGGCGGGCGCGGCCGCGGCAGGCAACAACGCGCCGCTGACATCCTCTTTTCTACCGATCGCCTCGATCGCCTGCTCGGGCGTGACGAAGGTCCGCACCGGCGTCTCGGTGGTCGGGCCGCCCTCGTACTGGCCGAAGCGCACGACGCCGATGAGGCCCGACGGGGTGCCGGTGATGATGCCCACCTTGCCCTCCAGCGTGCCGGCCAGCACGTAGTTGTCCCGCGGCTGCATCAGGAACCAGGCGGAGAGCGCGGCAAAGGCGAGTGTCATCGCCGCGAAGAAATAGAGGCTCCGGCGCGTATAGCGCAGCTTCAGGAGCCCCACCCAGACGAGACCGAGCATGGCCGCGAGGATATAGGCGGCGATGGCCGCGCGGATGGTCGTGGCAAGGCCCGAGGCGAAGGCGAGGTGGGCGAAGAGGAAGACGAAGACAAGACCGGCGCCATTGACGAGGCCGAGCAGCCAGGCGCCTGCCCGGCGCAGGCGGCTTTCCGCCGGAACCGGCGCGCGGCTGCCGGCGAAGGTGAGGCCGAGACCCGCGACGAGCAGCACGGCATAGATCGGCCAGAGCCAGGCCTCCACGCCGCGCACCATGAGGTCCGCCGCATCCGTCAGCTGGCGGGGCGTCGCGCCCTTGACGACGAGATCGGACTTGAAGGGATCGACACCGTTCGCGACGACCGAGGCGATGAAGGGATGGACGAGATCACCCGCAAGAATGGCGGCTGTCGCCAGAAGCCCGGCAAGGCCCACCGCCATCGTGAGGCGCGGCCGCACCACCTTGCCGCGCGACAGGACGAGCACCGCAAAACCGGCGGAAAAGGCGGCCGTAAGCAGCAGGAAACCCGGCACGAAGGCGCCCGAACCCAATTCCACGCCCAGGATGGCGCGCAGGGAACGCTGGTAGTCCGCCGACGCGGCGAACAGGTAGACGATGAAGGGCAACGCGGCGAGGATCACCAGATTGCTGGGCCTCACGCTTCTGACGAACGACATTTCGGCCTCCGGCATCACGACATGCCGGAAGCGCCCGCACGGTGCTTCCGGCAGAACCTCTTACTTGAGGCCCCAATACTTGGCGATGAGCTGGTCGAGCGTGCCGTCATCCTTGATCGCCTGCAGGCCCTCGTTGAAAGCTGCGACATTCTCGTCGCCCTTGCGGAAGACGAGGCCGAGCGGATCGGATTCGAGGTCCTTGATGGAGGCGACGAGTTCGCCGGCAAATTCCCGTTCATAGGCGGCGGCATTGGCGCCGTTGATCACGACGCCATCGACGTCCTTGTTCTTCAGCGCGATGATGGCGGCGCTGAAGCTGTCATAGGCGATGACGTTCTCCTTGCCGACGACGCCTTCGGCGACCTGGGCGTCCGTCGTATTGGCCTGGGCGGAGAGCTTCCGGCCTTCGGCCTTGAATGTCTCCAGCGTGATGCCCTGGTCCTCGGCGCGCGTCAGCACCGCCTGGCTGTTGACGATATAGGGATCGGAGAAATCCATTGCCTTCTTGCGCTCGTCGGTGATCGAGACGCCCGAGGCCACGAGGTCGAAACTGCCCTGGTCGAGCGCGGCGAAGATGCCGTCCCAGCCGGTCGTCACGAATTCGGCCTGGCAGTTGATCTTGGCGCAGATGGCATTGACCACGTCGACATCGAAGCCGACGATCTGGCCGCTCGCGGGGTCCACGCTTTCCATCGGCGGCGACGTGGTGTCGGAGCCGACCTTCAGAAGCTTGCCGCCGAGATCGGCCGCATGCACGGCCCCTGTCGCGAAGACGGCAAGTGCAAGTGCTGCAACGAATTTTTTCATCTCTTCCTCCTCAACCGTCGGTGCCCGCCCATGCGGAAGGCCCTCGACAAATCCCCTCACCGGCAACGGCTCCATCCCCGGCATCTTCCTGCCGCAGGCGGACCTCCTCCAGCCTTGATGGAAGTGGTAACAACGAATATAAACGTTTTCAAGACACAATATAAACGTTTTTATTCTCCGGGCTCCGGATGAGGCTGCTCCCGGTATTTACGGGTCAGCGGCGTGCCGAGGGACGCTGCTGGCGCAAAATCGCGTCGCGTTCCTCTTCGAAGCCCTGGATGGCCTCGGCCTTGGCGAGGACCCGGTCGGCAAACTCCCTGGGAACACACACGAGACCGTCAAGACTGACGGCAACCAGATCCCCAGGGGCTATGCGCACTCCCGCCACCGTTACGGGCGCGCCGACCGACACCGAATGAAACCGGCCCTTGCTTCGCAGCGGGGATGTGCCGCGGCACAGCACGGGAAGGGAGCCCGCCGCCAGGGCTTCGGCATCGCGTGTCGCGCCGTGCAGCACGATCCCGTTCAATCCGTTGGCCTGCGCACGCAACGAATGCCCCTCGCCCCAGGTCGCGATATCCGTGTTCCCGTCGGCGTCGATGACGAGGATGTCGCCGGGGCTGGCAAGGGAAAGCGCCGCCTCCCCCTGCCGCACCACGCCTGGCTGGCCGGGCTCGGCCATGCCTTGCTTCACTGTGAAGGCCCGTCCGAAGACGGTGCCTCCGGTACCACCGAGCAGGCGGTAGCCGCCGCCGGCGTTCTGCGGCAGGCCGAGCTCGTCCATGGCATCGCTGATCTGCCCGACGCCGACGCCAGCGGCGACCGCCCGCTCGATGGCCGCCTTCATGCCGGCACCCTGGGTGCGGTCGCAGCGACGGACGCCTTCCTCGACACCGTTTCGAACCAGGCGGCAAGGGCCGGCCGGCCCTCGCGCCAGCCGGCCGCATCCGGCAGGCGGACATCGAACCAGCCGAGCGCGCAGACAAGCGCCACTTCGCCGATCGTCAGCGTCCCGGTGGCGAGATCCGCCGCCTCCTTCTCCGCCGCATCCAGTCCGTTCATGACCTTCAGAAGCTGCACCTTCTTCCAGTCGTCCCACCGCCTCTCTTCGGGGCGCAGCCCTTCGATGCGGACAAGCTGGCCGGCTTCCAGGATACCGTCTCCAAGGGCGTTGCGGCGCAGCGCCGCCCATTTCGCCGCGCCGCTCGGGAAGAAGCAGGGGGCGCCGTCCAGGGCGTCGAGATATTCGGCGACGACCGTCGCGCCGTAGAGGACGGTGCCGTCGTCGAGCGTCAGCGCCGGGATCTTCCCCAGCGGATTGACCGCGATGGCAAGGTCGAGCGGCTGGAGCGGGTTTACCGGCGCGGGCACGCGTTCGAGCCTGTCGGCCAACCCCTTCTCGTGCGCCACGATCATGACCTTGCGGACGAAGGGCGAAAGCCCGCCATAGAGAAGTTTCATCGCTTTTCTCCTGTCAACCCTGGAACCGCGGCTCGGGCAGGCCCTTGACGCCGACATCGAGACGGAAAAGCCCGCCGGCATCCGGCTCGGCCGCGCGCTGCTCTTCGCTGAGGCCCTGCCAGGCGGTGGTGACGTAGAGGACGTCGCGGCCGGGGCCGGCAAAACCCGCGCAGGTGACGTTGGTGACGGGCATCGCGACGACGCGGTCGACCGTACCGTCCGGTGCGTAGCGAACGATGCGCTTGCCGGCGAACTCGCAGTTCCAGATGAAACCCTCCGCGTCCACCGTCGAGCCGTCGGGGCGGCCGGGATTGGCCGTCAGGTCGGCGAAAACGCGGCGGTTCGAGATAACGCCGTCGTCAATGTCGAAATCGAAGGCCCACATCATGCGCTTCGGCGTATCGGCAAAATACATCGTCTTGTCGTCGGGGCTGAAGCAGACGCCGTTCGGGATGTTGATCCCGTCGAAGAATCTCTTGGCGGAGAAGTCCGTTCCGATGCGCCAGAAGTTGCCGTCGTCCTGGCGGACCTTGTCGTTCATGCTGCCGAGCCAGAAGCGGCCGCGGCGGTCGCACCGACCGTCGTTCAGGCGGTTGTCCGGCAGATCCTCCTCGGGATGAAAGATCTTTTCGCGCGCGCCGCCACCGGGGTCGAAGGCATAGAGGCCGTCGTCCTGCGCCAGGATCATGCCGCCGCTTTCCCGCAGCGCATAGCTGCCGAGCGCGCGGCCGCCGGTGAGGTAGACCTTGTGTTCGCCCGTCGCCGGGTCGAAGGACTGGACCCGCGGACGGCGGACGTCCATCCACCAGAGGAGATTGGTGCGGTCACACCAGACCGGCACTTCGCCGACCTGGTCGCCGGATTTCACGACACATTCGATTTGCGTCATCGTTCTCTGCTGCTCCTTTGCATGTCGTTTCAAGGGGCGTCCGTTCGGACGCGGGAATCCGTGCGCCGGAAGGAAATCTCCGGTCGCCGTCCGCAGCGCGGACAAAGGCATTTTCGGGGGTGGCCGCGACGCGCCGGCGGGCGGCGCATCGCCATCCGGCCGCTCAGGCTTCTTCCGTGAAGACCTCCTCGCGCTTCTTTCGGAACTGGGGAAGGATGACGGTTGCCAACAGCAGCGCGGCGACCAGAAGCAGCACTGCGGAGACCGGCCGCGTCACGAAGGTCGTCGCATCGCCCTTAGCGAGAAGCAAGGCGCGCTTCAGGTTCGATTCCAGCATGGGCCCGAGAATGAAGCCGAGCAGAAGCGGCGCCGGCTCGCATTTCATGCGCATGAAAAGGTAGCCGACGAAACCGAAGACCGCCGCGGTCATGATCTCGAACGTCTGGTTCTGGATGCTGTAGAGCCCGATGACGCAGAAGACGAGGATGGCCGGATAGAGGTAGCGGTAGGGCACCGAGATCAGCTTCACCCAGATGCCGACGAGCGGCAGGTTGAGCAGCACCAGCATGACATTGCCGACGAACATCGACGTGATGAGGCCCCAGAAGAGCACCGGCTGCTGGGTGATGACCTGCGGACCGGGCGCGATGTTGTGGATCATCATGGCGCCCATCATCAGGGCCATGGTGCCGTTCGAGGGGATACCGAGCGTCAGCATGGGGATGAAGGAGGTCTGCGCCGCCGCATTGTTGGCGGCCTCCGGACCGGCGACGCCTTCGACCGCGCCATTGCCGAAACGCTCGGGATGCCGGGAAACCTTCTTTTCCAGCGTATAGGCGGAGAAGGAGGCGAGCGCCGCGCCGCCACCCGGCAGAATGCCGAGGACGGAGCCGAGCAGCGTGCCGCGCGCCGCCGCCGGCGTCGCATCGCGAAAATCCTCCCGCGACGGCCACAGCCGCGTGATCCGGTGAAGGACCGGCGTGTTGCTGGTCTTCTCGCCGACATGGGCGATGATGTCGGCGAAGGCGAAGAGGCCCATGGCGACCGAAACGAACTCGATGCCGGTCGAAAGCTCCAGCGAGCCGAAGGTGAAGCGATAGGCGCCGCTGTTATTGTCGATGCCGACGCTGCCCAGAACGAGGCCGACGAGCACCATGCCAACCGCCTTCAGCAGCGAGCCGTGCGCCAGGATGACCGCCGCCACGAGACCGACGACCATCAGCGAGAAATATTCCGCGGGACCGAAGGACAGGGCGACATTCGCAAGGACGGGCGAAAAGCCCGCGACGAAGAAGGTCGAGACGGTGCCGGCGAAGACGGAGGCGAGCGCGGCGATGGCGAGCGCGGCGCCGGCGCGGCCGGCATTGGCCATCTTGTGCCCGTCGATGGCGGTGACGACCGAGGAGGCCTCGCCCGGCAGGTTGACGAGGATCGCCGTCGTCGAGCCGCCATATTGCGCGCCGTAGTAGATGCCGGCCAGCATGATGAGCGCGGACACCGGATCCAGCGCATAGGTGAGCGGCAGGAGCATGGAGATCGTCGCCAGCGGGCCGAGGCCCGGCAGGACGCCGATCGCCGTGCCGACGATGACGCCGACCAGGCAATAGAGAAGGTTCGCCGGCTGGAGGGATGTCGCAAAACCCGCCAGGAGATTGGTGAAAAGGTCCATCGTTCACATCCAGAAAGTAGGGATCCGCAGATCCAGCCCGACGATGAACAGGAGCCAGGCCATGACGGTCAGCGCGGCGGCGGAGACGAGCACGGCCGGAAGGCGGCTATTGCGCGCCGCGAGCGCCGAGATCAGCACCAGCGCCGGAATGGCGACGAAAAGGCCGGCCGTCAGCAGCAGCGCCCCCGCCACGAGAATGGCCGCCGTGACCACGATGGCGGACCGCCATTCGAAGGGCGGCGCGGCCGGATGCCCGGCCCGCACCGCCTTGGCCGTCACGAGCAGCCCGACGACGACAAGAAGCACGCCCAGCGCCAGGGGAAACATGCCAGGCCCCATCTGGGCGCCGCGCCCGAGGGGATATCGCAGCGACTGCCAGGCGACGAACAAGCCGAACAGCGCAAAGAATAATCCTGCCTGGCCATCGGCCGTGGCGTAAAATCTGGTCCTCATGGGTTCTCCTCCCGGACGCCGGCCTGGACCAGCGTCCTGATCGTCCTATTGCGCGGCGTCCGCGCGTCGTTTCGCCGAGGGCACGAGCGGGCGCAGGAGCGCTGCCACGTCCGCGGCCTTTTCGAGGTCCTTCAACGCCTCGAAGGCTGCTTGCGCGACGCCGGCGTCCACGCCGCAGCTTTTGGCGCAATCGAGGAATTTGGTGTTGAGGTCCGCCCAGCTCAGCGGGCGCTTGGGATGGCCGGGCGCGGTGTCGACCCGGCGCATGACGGTACGACCGTCGGTGAGCCGTGCCTCGACGACGACAAAACCGCGCGTTCCGGCGCTCTTCCTGTTGTAGTCCGGGTCCTCCGCGCCGCAGGCCTCGTCCTCGACGACCTCGATCCGGTCGTAGAGCGACCAGATCTCCGGCCGCAGCACGGCGGCGTCCTCGAAGGAGGCGATGGTCAGGTGACGGTCGAGCATGGCGACGGCGAGGCCATAGGGCATGCTGAACTTGCCTTCGAGACCGGTCCTCGGCCGGTTGAACCGCAAAGGCAGAAGTGCTCCGGGAACGACGCGGCAGGTCAGCTTTTCAAGCTGGCCGAGCAGCGGTCCGACCTCGCGCTCGATTTCCGCCACACCATCGATGGCGCGGTGCGTCGCATAGCAGGTCGGGAACTTCTTCAGCGCGATGCCGGGCGAGACGATCGTCCACGGGTTGCCGAGAAGCGGCAGGACCTTGCCGGCGTCGCTCTCCTCCGTGCCATAGGCCGAGAGATAACCGCCCTTGTCCTCCAGCGCCGAGAGCGAGGCGGTGAAGCCTGCGCGGACGAGGTCAACGGCGATGACCGCCGATTGCGCCGCCCAGCCGGAATGCAGCGGCTTGGTCATCGTGCCGAAATTAGCCTGGATGCCGGAGGCCGTCGAGGCGGCAAGACTCATCGCCATGCGCGTTTCGTCCACGGTGAGATCGAAGCGACGGGCGAGCGCCGCCACCGCGCAGAACAGCGCGATCGTACCGGTCGTGTGATAGCCGCGCTGATAGTGACGGATGCCGACGCCTTGCGAGAGCTTGGAGCCGACTTCGAGGCCGACGATATAGGCATCGACGAAGTCGCGGCCGGAGATCGGCGCGTCGTAGCACTGGGCAATCAGCGCCGGCATGATGACGGCGGCGGGATGTCCCGGCATCATCGACAGGACATCGTCGAAATCGAGCGCCGCGCCGAACGTGCCGCCGACCAGCGCTGCTGCCGGTGCGCTGGCGGACGCATCCGTTCCGATCAGCGGCACGGCGCCCTGCCCCATGCGGGAAACATAGTCGAGCATGGGTCCGGCAACCTCGCTGCCGGCGCCCGACAGGATCACCGCGACCGTGTCGACGATGACGCGCTTGGCAAGTTCGACGGCATCCTCGCCGGCATCGGCGATATCCGCATTCTTCACAAACTCGGCAAGGCCGAGCGAAAGACTGGTACTCACGGGCATATCCTCTTGCTTGGAGCGTTTCCAACTCCTTGTCTCGGCACAATTGCGGACGCAAAGCCGCTCCGTACCCCTGCTGGAACCGCTCCAGTCCGCTCGTCGCCTATTGGGCGACGATGTTGGCATCCTTGATGACCTTGCCCCATTTCTCGGCGTCGGCATTGACGAGAGCCTTGAAGTCGGCCGGGGTGCTGCCGACGATCGTCGTTGCCGATTCAGCCCATTTGTCGATCAGCGCCTTGTCCTTCAGTGCAACGTTGATCTCCGCGGACAGCTTGTCGATCACGTCGGAGGGCGTTCCCGCCGGCGTGAAAATCCCCCACCAGAGGCGCACGTCGATGCCGGGATAGGCTTCGGCAAGCGTCGGCACATCCGGCAGGATGGCAGCGCGGGTCGTGTCGGTCACGGCCAGGGCGTTGCTCTTGCCGTCCTTCACATAGGGCAACATGTTGACGACATTCGAGAAGCCGAGATCGACCTGGCCGGAAATCAGGTCGAGGCTCGCCTGGGCGATTCCGTCATAGGGCACGTGCACCAGCCTGATGCCCGCCGCAGCCTGGAAAAGCTCGGCCGCCAGATGCGCCGCGCTGCCCTGCCCGACCGAGGCATAGGTGATGGATTCCGGCTCGGCCTTCGCCTTCTCGACGAGCTGCGCAATCGTCGTGATGCCGGTCGAAGGATGGGCGGTTATGAGCATCGGGGTGAACCCGAGCTGGGTGACGGGCTCGAACGCCGTCAGCGTGTCGAAGGGCAGATCCGGCCGCAGGGCACGGTTCATGGCGTGCGTGGCGACGCTGCCGACGAGGATCGTGTAGCCGTCCGCCTGCGCATTGGCGACGAACTGCGTCGCGACCACCCCATTGGCCCCGGGCTTGTTTTCGACCAGCACCGGCCGGCCCCAGGCCTTCGAAAGGTGTTCGCCGATGGCGCGGGCCAGGAGATCCGGCGGGCCGGCCGGCGGGAAGGGCACGACAATCGTCACCGGACGATCGGGAAAGCCTGCAGCCGCAGCCACAACGGGCGCAGCACCGGTAAGCGTGCCACTGGCCAATACGGCAAGGCCGAGGCGGGCAAAAGTACGAATCAAGGCTCTGCGGGTGGTCATGTTTTCCTCCGTTCAGCGATCGGCTCCCATTTCCGACTTGGAGTTTGTGCCATTATTTGGGAAAAACATCAAGTTCTGAATGTTGCGATATTTTCTATTTTCTGTATGGTGCCTTCAAACAGCGGAAGGCATTGCAGACGATGGAAAAGGTGGCAGGGGAAAAAACCAGCATCGACCGGGCGTTCGAGATCCTCGATCTCCTGGACGAAAACAGTCCGACGGTCTCGCCCGAGCAGATCGCAGAGACGCTCGACCTGTCGCGGTCCACGACCTATCGCTATCTGCGCGTGCTTTGTAATGCGGGCCTACTCGTTCAGCTGAGCCGCGGCAACTATTCGCTCGGGCCGCGCATCGTCGAGCTCGAACGCAAGATCCAGATCAGTGACCCGATGACCTCCGTCGGCAACCGGATCATGCCGGAACGCGCCCGCGCCGTGCCGGACAGCGTCATGATCCTGTGTGGCTTGTGGGGCGACCGGGTGCTCTGCCTGCGCCAGGAAAACAGCGACCCGTCCGGCGAGGCGCCGCTCCGGCTCCTCAGAGCACGCGGCCTGCCTTTCTCCCTGTACAAGGGTGCCGCCTCGCTTGCGATCCTCGCCAATCTTCCATCGGCGCGGATGAAGTCTCTCTTCCTGCGCAGCAGTTCGGACATCGCCGAAGCCGGCCTCGGCGACAATTGGACGGATTTCCGCCGGCGGATGACCGCCATCCGGAAGGCCGGCCATTGCATCACGGTCGGCACCTTCGAATCCGGCCTCGCCGCCATCGCGGCGCCGATCTTCAATGACGAAGGCGTCGTCATCGGCAGCCTGGCGCGCATCCTGAAGCGGTCCCATCCCGAATCCGACGAAGACCTCGCCGCCGACGTCCGCGACGCCGCCCGGCAGTTTTCCGAGGAGCTTCAGGCGGGCATGGGCGCATCCTCCGCGCGTGACGCTGGAACCCTTGCCATCGAGGACGATGCCGCGATCCTCGGCAGTCTGGTGGAACACGTCTAGGCTCTTGCTTTTGCCGCATTATCCGACGCCGAAGCGATCGCGCATCGGCTGGAAATGCTCCAGGTCCCGGATCGGATTGCGCCGCCCGGAGTCACAGGCGATGGAACTGGCAGCTACCTTTCCTTCAGGTGCCCAATGAACGTGCCGGCTTCGTAGCGCTGCCTGAACAGACCCTCTCCGGCCAGTGCCGGCACAAGCTTTTCCAGGACCATCCGCATCGACGTGACGGAACCGCCCGGCACGGCGATGAACCCGTCTATCGCCCCATCGGCCGTCCAGTCCCGGATTTCGGCGACCGCGTCCTCGACCGTGCCGACGATCTGCCAATGGGCGGACGCCATGACCTCCGGCAGGCGCAAAAGCTCGCCGACCGTAGGCTCGCCCTGAATGATCGCACGGCGCAAAAGCTCGCTGTGGGTGCGGCTGCGTGGCGCCTCCGGCGGGAGCGGCAGGTCCTTTGCGGCGATCCTCCTGTCGTCGGGCCAGTCGGTGAGATCGAGGCCGATCATCGCGCGGATGGAGGCAAGTGTTCGTGCGCGGTCGGCGCGGGCATGCGTCGCGGCGAACAGGTCGCGCGCCTCCGCGCGGCTATCGGCGAGATAAAGACTGAGGCCAGGCATGAGCAGGATATCGTCGGCTTTGCGGCCATGGCCCGCCGCCCTGTCGCGGAGGTCGCGGCGCAGGTCGATCGCCGCCTGCTTGTCCGGCGTCGAAGCGAAGACGGCGTCGGCGACCGACGCGGCGAAATTCCGCCCTGCCGCCGATGCGCCGGCCTGGATGAGCGGGATGCGCGCCTTGCCGAAATCCGGCAATGTCAGGGGGCCCCTGACGCTCAGGTGCTTGCCGACATGCTCGATCGGCCTGACCCGTCCGGCATCGGCATAGACCCCGCTCGCGCGATCGGCCTTTATCGCGTCCGCCGGATAGCTCTGCCAGAGACGGCGCACCAACTCGGTGAATTCCGCCGCGCGTTCGTAGCGCTCCTCGGCGGAGGGCATTTCCGCAAGGCCGAAGTTCTCGTTCCCATCAAGCGCCGTGACGATGTTCCAGCCCGCCCGGCCCTTGCTCAGCCAATGCAGCGACTGGATCTGCCGGGCCACGACATAGGGCGGAAGGAAGGTCGTGGAGACGGTCGAGAGCAGGCCGACATGCGTCGTCTCCCGCGCCAGCGCGGCAAGCAGGACCGTCGGGTCGAGGCTTGTGAAGCCCGGGCCGCTTTCCAGCATGTGCGGCGGCAGGAACAGCGTGTCGGGGCGGAAGACGAAATCGAGATGCGCGGCCTCCGAACGCCGCGCGACGTCGACATAATAATCGCTTGAGAGGATGCCTTCGACGTCACTGTCGGCACGGCGCCAGGCGTCCCCGCTGAGCCAGGTCGGGGCCAGCGACATGCCGATGTGAATTCTCCTGCAGGCGTCCATGATCCACCATCCCGAGCCATCCCGCATTGCGGAAGCTATTCCAATTCTGTAATTGCTTCCTCTATTACTCCAGTTTAGCGTCGCGACAAGCGCTTCGGAACGGTTTCATGTCATCGCTCACATTGTCCAATCTCACGGCGTCCTATGGGCAAACGCCTGTCCTGATGCGGGTTTCCGCGGAATTCGCGCCCGGCCGGCTGACGGTGCTCGCGGGACCGAACGGTTGCGGCAAATCGACCCTTCTCAAGGCGGTCATGGGTTTCCTGCCGAAAATGCAGGGAGACATCATCCTGGACGGACAGCCCATCGGGCAAATCGGCCGGCGCAGGCTGGCAAGACGCATCGCCTATCTGCCGCAGGAGAGCTTCTGCCCGGACTACATGACGCTGGGGGAACTTGTCGAGCTTGCCGGCTATTCCCGCTACGCGCTCGTCGGCGGCCCGTCCGATCGCGACCGGCAGCTTTTCCGCGAGGCCCTGGAGACGGTCGGCCTGGCGGACAAGGCCCATCTTCAGGTGAACACGCTTTCGGGCGGGCAGCGCCAGCGCGCCTGGATCGCCATGGTGCTCGCGCAGGACACCGACATCATCCTGATGGACGAACCGGTCAATCATCTCGACGTCAAGTATCAATACGCCGTTCTCGGCCTGGTGCGTGCACTGGTGCGGCAACACGGCAAGACGGTGATCATGGTGCTGCACGATCTCAACCTCGCCGCGACCTTCGCCGACGATATCGTTCTGATGAATGCCGGTCATATCCTGGCAACCGGACCGGTCAGCGCGACCATTACGAGCGAGAATATCGCCCGGGTTTTCGACCTCGACGCAGACATCTTCCCGCACGACGGCCGGCTTGTCTGCCTGCCCCGTCTTGCCCCTTCCGCATCGGCCTCGGCATGAGACGCCGCGCCCTTCTCCCGGCTGTGCTGTCGCTGCTGCTCCTGGCTGCGCTGGGATTGCACCTCTTCCTCGGCCGTGACGCGCCTCCCGTCACCGAGGCGCTGACGGCGCTGTCGCGCGGAGAAGCCGGGAGCTACGACCAGTCGGTCGTCCTCTTCCAACGTCTGCCGCGCGCGCTGATCGCGATCTATGCCGGCGCGATGACGGCAGCTGCCGGCTGCGTTCTCCAGGGGCTGGTGCGCAATCCGCTTGCCTCTCCATCAACCCTCGGCATCAATTCCGGTGCGGCGCTTGCCGTCATCGCCGGGGTCTTCCTGCTCGATCTCGGTCTTGAGGCGCAGGGATTCGCCGCCCTCGTCGGTGCCGTCGGCGGTTTCCTTGCAAGCCTTGCCGTCACGCGGCTGGCGGGCAGAAACAACGACCCGCGCGGCCTGTCCCTCATCCTGTCGGGCGCGCTCGTGTCGATGCTTCTGGTCGGCACGACCAATGCGCTCATGCTGTCCGATCCCATGCGGCGCGCCGATTTCCTCAGCTGGGTCAGCGGCAACGTCAATCACGTCTACATCGACCGGCTATACGCCTTCTGGTGGATCGGCGTCCTTTGCCTGCTCATCCTCGGCGCGCTTTCCCGCGCCCTGACGCTCATCCTGCTCGGCGCGGAAAAGGCCGCATCCGCCGGGGTCAATGTCAGGCCGGTCTCGACGCTTGCCCTTGCCGCCGCCGTCGTCGGCGCGGGTTCGGCGGTCGCGATCTGCGGCCCTATCGGCTTCATCGGCCTCGTCGTGCCACATCTTGTCCGGCCGTTCGCCGGCGCGAATGTCGCCCTCGCCCTTCCCTGCTGCCTGCTGTCGGGGGCGGGCATCTGCCTTCTTGCCGATTTCGGCGCGCGAGAGGCTTTCCATCCCTATGTGCTGCACACGGGACTGGTCATGGACCTTCTTGGCGGGCTCGCCTTTGCGATGATCGTCAAGCGCTTCTATCTGTCGCCTGCCGTGAGAGACCAGGCATGAGATCCGCGCGGGCCATCGACGGCAGGCGGGTGCTGCGCTTTTCCTGCGGGCTGGAAATCCGTGTCGGCAATCTCGCCGCCGCCGCGGCCCTGCTTGCCGGGGCGATCCTTCTGGCCCTCGTCTCGCTGGGCTCCGGGATAACGGAGACGGGCTTCCGCGAGTTTCTGCGAATCTTGGCGGGAGAGCCGGCTTCTGCCGATCAGGCCTATGCGCTCTGGACGGTTCGGCTGCCCCGCATCGTCATGGGTTTCATGGCGGGATGGGCCGTGGCGCTCGCCGGCGCCATGCTGCAGTCCATCACCCGCAATCCGCTTGCCGATCCGGGTCTCCTCGGCCTCAGCCAGGGCTCGATGACGACCATCATGCTGCTGCTGGTCTTCGTTCCGGCCGCACCGAAGGTTGCCGTCGCGCTGGCCGCCCTTGCAGGCGGGCTTGCCGTCGCGCTCTTGCTTCTTTGGCTGGTGGGTGGCGAACGGGCGAGCGGGCTCGCCATCCTGCTGATGGGCATCGCCGTCGAGACCGTTCTTTCCTCGGTCGGGTCCCTCCTCCTGCTCTATACCCCGCCGGAGACCTCGCTTGCCCTTGCCGACTGGATGGCGGGATCGCTTTTCCAGGCGAACTGGAACGCAATCGCGACCTTTGCCCCGCTGTTCTGCGCCAGCTTGCTCGGCCTCTTCCTGCTTGGGCGCGCCACAAGCGCTTACGACCTCGGAAACGAGTTCGCGATGGCCCTTGGCGAACCGGTACGCCGGTCGCGTCCGCTTCTCCTGATCTTCGCGGTCCTTCTGTCGGCGTCAGCGGTGACGGCCGTCGGGCCGCTCACCTTCCTTGGCGTGCTCGCGCCGCAGCTCGCGGGTTTCCTGTCCCCTGCGACCGGGCGCGCCCGGCTCTTCCTCGCGGCGCTCACCGGGGGGATCCTGGTGGTTGCGGCCGACACGCTCGCTCGCTCGGTTGTTCGAGACCTGCCTCTTCCGATCGGCCTCGGCCTCACGCTGATCGGCGTTCCGCTTTTCATCCTCGCGCTGCGCCTTCAGGCGCTTCGCCGATCGCAGCTCCATTGAAAGGTTCGCCATGCGCTTTCCCACCCTCCTCGCCGCAATCCTCGCAGCAAGCTCGGCCCTGGCTGCGGACCGGACGGTCACGGACGATACGGGACGTTCGGTTGCGATTCCCGAGCAGCCTGCCCGCGTCGTCGTCATGCACGAGCCGCTGCTCGGCCTTCCGCTGATGGAACTCGGCGTCGACGTCGTCGGCAGCTACGGCCGCAAGGACGACGGCAGCTTCATCACCCCGGTGGATTTCGTGGACACGGTCTTCGGACCTGGCCGCGTAAAGCCGCGCGGCATCGGGCCCGTCGGGCAGATCGACCTCGAAAAGCTCCGGGCACTCGCGCCCGACCTCATCGTCGGCATGGAACTCGATGTCGAGAAGGTCGAGCAGCTTTCCACCGTGGCTCCGGTCTATCTGCAGAATGTCAGCACCGGCAAGGCGCACGGTTTCAGCGTGGAGGAAGAACTCGCGAACGTCGTCGGACGAAAGGAAGCGTTCGCCGCGCGCCGATCCGCCTATGCCGCCCGGCTGGCGGCCGTTCGCAAGGCCCTGCCGGACGATGGAAAGCAGAAGACCTATCTAGCCGTGTTTCTGACCGACCAGCTCAATGCCCTCGGGAACATGTCCGGCGCGGTGCAGGCCCTCGAGGACCTCGGCTACACCCGCCTGTCGCTGGCTGCGGAAAATGCGCCGGCCGGCCAGGGTGGCTCCATGCTGCTCGTGCCACTCGGCGCGGAGGCGTTCGGGCGCCTCAATCCCGATCTCCTGGTCCTGATGAATACCTATATGGGCGACGCGCGCGACGCACAGGGGACAAAGGCCGCGCTGGAGCGCATCGTTCCGGGCTGGGAAAGGTTCCTGGCTCCGGCGAAGGAAGGACGTGTCCTCTATCTCGATTCCGCCAAGGTGGCGATGCCGACCATCGCGAGCGCCGAACACACGCTCGATGCAGTGGAAGCCTGGCTCAAGCGGTAGACGGAAAGATCGACGGGAGAACGGGCGGGCCGGCTCCGGCTCGCCCGTTCCTGTTTCCAATCAGAACTTCACCCTGAGCCCGACGCCGTATTCACGCGGCTCCAGCATGGAGGCGACGATGCCGCCGGCCGTGCGATCGTCATACTTCCAGGTCGGCGCGCGCTCGTCGAATATGTTGTCGACATAGGCGTAGAGCTGCCAGTTCTCCTGCGGCTTGTAGGTCAGGCGGGCGTTGGCGACCGTGTAGGAATCCACCCAATAGGCGGGATAGTTCTCATCCGTTGAATAATAACCATCCGTATGCCGGACATCGGCGCTCAAGGTGACGTTTTCCGTGACGTCCCAGTCCACGCCGAGGCTCAACGTATAGCTCGGCGCCTTACCGAACTCGTTGCCCTCGAAGGCGGTGCCAGCCGGATTCGTGAAGCGGCTGAGTTCCGTGTGCAGCAAACCGACCCCGGCGCGAATGCGCAGATTGTCGAGCGCCTCGTAGTCCGCGCTGACTTCCAGACCATAGGATTCCGCCTTGTCCGCATTGAGGACGATGCTGCCGAAGAGAACGCCGTTGAGATAGTCGGGCACGACGCGCTGCGAATTCTTGTGCCGCGTGTAGAAGGCGTTCGCGTTCACCGTCAGGCGGTCATCCAGCGTGCGGATGCGGGTGAACAGCTCATAGTTCCAGAGCGTCTCGGGCTTGAAGGCATAATACTGCCCCGTCACGAAGCTGAGCCCTGCGCCACCGGGATTGTAACCCCGGTTGACAAGGGCGCCGACCGTGACATCCGGCGTGATGTCATAGGCGAGCGAGATCTTCGGCAGCAGGGCATCGAAGCTTTCGTCGAAATCGAGGGCCTGGGTGCTGAAGCTGGAGGTGCCGGATCGCTGGACCCGGTCGTACTGGTAGCGCAGGCCGCCGGTCAGGGACCACTGTTCCGCAAAGCGCCATGTCGCCTCGGAGAAGAGGCCAAGGCTGTCCTTGGTGTCGTCGAAATGGGATACGCCGCGCGTATAAAGCAGGTCTTCCGACGTGACGTGATTATAATAGATGCCGGCGACGCCACTGATGACGTCGTCTTCGCTGCCGAAGTTGATCCGCGTTTCGTTCGAGACGTCCTTGTAGTCCATCGTCGCGCCGCCGTTGGCGAAGGGCTCGGCGACGCGCTTGGTATGGCCGTCCGAATACTGGAACTGATTGCTCAGCTTGATGCCGTTCCCGAAATCATAGCTGAGGTCATGGATGCCGGTCCATGTGCGCGCCTCATAGGTCGGCATCGACAGGGTCGCGCTGTTCAGGTCGTCATAGGGAAGGGACGCGGCCTCCGATGTCGGCCGGTTCGACCGCATGTGCGCTATCGTCAGCTTGGATTCGAGCCCCGGGATTTCCGCAGGCTGCCAGAGCAGCTTGAAGCGCCCGCTGAAGGCCTCGAAATCCGTATCGGTGGCGCCCTTGTTGTAAAGGGCATTGATATAGTCGATGAAGGTATCCCGGCCGCTGTAATCCAGCGAAAGTCGAGCCGCCAGCTCGTCCTCGATGATCGGACCCGACACGGCCACGGACGCCCGCTTGTTGTTGCCGCTGCCGTATTCAAGCTGCGCGGCGGCTTCGGGTGTGAAGGTCGGATCCTTTGTATTCACGATGATCGCGCCGGCGATGCTGTTTGCACCCTGCGTCGTCGTCTGCGGGCCGCGGAAGACCTCGATATTCTCGACATCCCAGACGCTCGTCGTTCCAAACACGGTTTCCCAGAAACCGAGATTGTGACCATCGAGATTGATCCTCGCACGCGGCACCGTACCACCGAAGAACGCACCCGAGCCGAAGTTGGACCCCTGTCCGTCCATCCCGCGGATGACCGGCGCACTGACCGTGTCATGATAAAGGACGTTCGGCGTGTCGCGCAGGAAATCGTCCACATGCGCGGCCTGGACTTTTTCTTCTATGTCTTCCGCCGTGATCACCACGACGGAGCTTGCCGTGCGCTGAATGCTGCGCGTGACCTTTTCGCCCGTCACGACGATCGCCTGCAGTTCCGTCGCGCCGGAACTTTCCGCGGCATCCTGCGCCAGGGCCTGCGTTTCCACCAACGCGCAAAGCGCAGCCGCGCTCACGCCGTTCATCAGCCTGCAATATCTGCTCAGTTTCATCCCCGAACCCCAAACTTGACTACATAAGTCAAGTTCCACATTACAGAATGAATTCCACAATTCAACAGCCGGGCACCGACAATATCCACGCCGCGCGAAACCGGCCCACCCTGTTGCCCGCGCGCAACGGCATGCCGCGGCTTCGCTGTCGTGGTTGATGAAACGGGGAACGGCCTCTATCGTGCGGCCGCACGGAGAGCCGCAGCCTGCGGCTGCTAGACTGGCGCAGCTATCGCGCCGAAAGGAACGACTTGCCCCAAAGCTCCTCTTCCGGCACTGCCGACGGGACACCAGCGGGAAAACGATCGGGAACCATTCAGTCCATCTCCATCGCTGCGCGCTTTCTCAATGCGCTCGCCAGCGCCGCCGGCCCCCTTTCGCTGAGCCTGCTTGCCCGAGAGACCGGCACCGGATTGTCGACTGCCCACCGCTACATGCAAAGCCTCATCAAGGAAGGACTTGCCGCGCAGGATCCGGCGACCGGACTTTATGATCTCGGTTCGACGGCGCTCAACATGGGCGTCAGCGCCCTGAAGCGGATCGAGCCGGTCGAGATCGCCGCGCGCCATATGAAGGAGCTGGCGCGCAAGCACGCGGTCAGCGGCGGGGTCGCGATCTGGACCGATCGCGGCCCGGTGCTGGTCCGCTGGTATCGCAGCGCGGATTTCTCGATCAGCTCGCTCGGGCTGGGCGATGTCCTTCCCATCGACAACACCGCCTGCGGGCTGATGTTTCAGGCGTTCCTTCCTCAGGAAATGATCAGGAAGGCCCGGCACCTGCAGCCTTCGCATTTCAGGGGCGCGGCGGCGAAAAAGGAACAGCTGGCCGCCATCCGCGCCGCCAATTGGGCCGAACTGACCAGCCACCTGCTTTCCGGCGTGACGGGGCAGGCAGCACCGGTCTTCGACGCGCAGAACGAACTCGTATGCGTCATGACGACCGTCACGGACCTCGGCCAGTTGCGCGCGCCGGAAGACCGCGACGCCCTCCTGCACGCCGCGCAATCCGCCAACAAGGAGACGAACGGCGGATAGCGGCGCGGGCTCGGATCGACCGTGTCCCCCAAGCGCCAGGCTTGGTGGGCGCGCGTCTGAACAGGCCACCGGATTTGCAAAGGCTTGCTCCGGCGACGGCGGCGCAGCGTCTGCCAGCAACCGCCTTCAGGAGAAGGCACCGGAATGGGAAAAACGGCACAGCCGTTGGATTCCAGCTGCAAATCCCGGTGAAACTCAGCGAGCAGGAACTGGAGCGGGTAGCGGGAATCGAACCCGCGCGTTCAGCTTGGGAAGCTGACAGGCTACCATTACATCATACCCGCAAGGCAGCGCGACGGCGCAGTCATTCAACAGTTCGCCGGGCGTGTCAAGCGAAGGCGCGGAGAAGCGCCGTCAATCCGTCCGATTTCCTTCTGGACGGCGATGCACCCCGGGGCGATCCGCGCCGGGTGCGGCGGGCCATGGCAGGACAGGGCGCGATGACCGCCCTCGGCTTCACGAAGGGCGATCTTTTTCTTCAGTCCTTTGCCAGCCGGTCGTCCGAGCGTTCGATCAGCTTGGGCATGATGAGGGTCTGCAGCGCCTCGGGTGCTTCGCCCTCCATGCGGCGCAGGATGTAGCTGCCGAGCAACTCGCTCGGCTCGTGGATAGGCAGGAAATAGGTGGTGATCGGCGGGGCGAAGTACTGGCTGACATTGAGGTCGTCGGTCGCGTTGATGACGGCATCTCGCCCGTGCACGAGGCCGCGGGCATGGAAGCCCGAGAAGGCGCCGAGCGCCGAGGCTTCGTTGGCGCAGATATAGGCGGTCGGCGGGTCCGGCAGGTCCGACATGAGGAGCACGTTCTCGCGGCCGAAGGCCGGGGTCAGGTGGCCATGCGCGACGAGGGCGGGGTCGAAGGCAAGCCCGGCCGTTTCGAGGGCGCGGCGGTAGGCGTCGAGGCGCGTGATGGCGTAGCTGAGCTGGGCCATCGGATTGATGAGCGCGATGCGGCGGTGGCCGCGCTCGGCAAGGCGCGCCACCGAATGGCGGATCATCTGCTCGTTGTCGGCATCGACATAGGCATGGGGGGCATTGTGGATCGTCGTGCCATAGGTGACGAAGGGAAAATCCGCGTCCTGCATGATGCGCACGCGCGGATCGTCCGCCCGCGTGCCCGAGACGATGATGCCGTCGGCCTTCTTCAGCGAGACGATCTGCCGGATGGTCGCAAGGCTTTCCTCGAAATTGCGCACGGCATAGAGCGAGACGCGGTAGGGGCTTTCCTCCAGCGCCCAGGAGATGCCGCTGAGAAGCTGGGCGTATTCCACGCCTTCCCACTCGTTCTGCTTGGGGCCGGGCGCGGTCATGATGGCGGCGACCTGGTAGGTCTTTCCGGTGCGCAGCTGCACGCCATGCATGTTGAGCTGGTAGCCGACGCGCTCGGCGGCGGCGACGACGATGGCGCGGGTTTCCGGGCGCACCTGCGGGCTGTCGTTCAGCGCCTTCGATACGGTGGCGATCGAAAGCCCGGTTTCCTGCGCGATGGTCTTGATCGTCGGTCTGTGCATCGCGTCTCGGCTCGCTACGGCTGGTCCTGGCTGAGGGAGGCGGCGAGGAGCATATAGGCGGCGGATGTCCAGGCGAAAGCCCGGTCCCGCAAGCCCCTCCCCGACCGGGCATCGAAGTTCTCGGCCATACCGTTTTTGGCGGCAAGAGAACAGAACTTTTCCGCGATCGTCCTGGCAAGCTCCATTTCCCCCTGCCGGCGAAGGCCATCCCAGAGGAGCAGTGTCGTCGGCGCCCAGATCGGCCCGCGCCAATAGCCGTCATCCTCGTAGAGCGGGCTTTGCGGGCTTTCCGTCGCGGGACCCCATTCGGTGATGAAGCCGCCGTCCGTTAGCCGGGCAACGAGTTTTTGCACCATGGCGCGCGGCAGGCGGTCACCCAGAAGGAGCGGCATGAACTGGATGAGGTTCCGGTCGGGCAATATGCGCGCCGGGTCGTCGGCAAGCCGGGCACAAAACGTTTCGCCCGTCCACAGGAGTTCGACCAGCAGGTTTTGCAGGTCCTCCGCCTTTGCCCGCCATTCGGCGGCACGGACAGGATCGTCCTCCAGAAGGGTGGCGAGCGTGTCGCAGGCGAGGATCAGGAAGGTCGGAAGGTCGGGCGAGACGACGGGGCCGCCCTCGGCGAAGAAGGTGGCGTTGTCCCAGCCGCTGTCGTTGCCGTGGAAATAGCCCGGCAGTGTTTTATCATCGGCGCGGGCGTGGGTGAGCCAGTAGTCGACCTGCCTGCCGATTTTTTCGCAGAGATAGGTCTTGCGGTCGGGCGTCAGGAATCCGGGATGATCGGCCTCGATCAGCGAGACGGCCCAGCCGTGCACCGGCGGTTTGGTGAAGGCGAAGAGCACGTCGCGGTCGTTGATATAGTCCGGCAAGAGGCCGGAGGCGTCCTGGTGATCGAAGATGACGGCGAGCTGGTCGAAGGCGAGGTCCGCATCGACGCAGGCGACACCGAGGGCGGAAAAGGCATTGTCCCAGCTCCAGATGTTGATCATGTGGTTCTTGGACATGTAGATCGCCGGGCGCGTCAGCGCGCCGCCGGCCGGAACGCCATTCGCCCAGAGCAGATAGCTGGCAAGGCGCTGCGCCTCCTCCTGCCCGGCAAGGGCCTTTGGCATGCGCGCGTGCCAGGCGGAAAAATCCGCCGATACGCCCGCCAGCGCATCGGCGTAGTGGCCCGGATGCACCGCGGACGGCACCGTGCGGAAGAAATCGACGCTGGCCTCGAAGGTCTTGCCGGAAAAGGCGAAGCTGACCTTTTCCGAATGGTCCCGCTGCCATGCACCGGTGACGTCGAGCGTGCCGGCAACGGTGCGCGGGATGAACTTGACGTTTTCGACGGCTGCGACGAGGCACTGTTCGCCCTGCGGCGTGCGGTAGACGTAGTCGTAGCGCGAGCCTTCCAGGTGGAAGCGCACACCGGCCTCCCGGCCGCGCAGATGGAGGCACTCGCTCTCGCCGATGGCAAAGGCGATTTCGCCCCTGCCGATGCGGGCGATGAGCTGTTCCGGCGCAAGCTCGAAGGCGGGTGTCGCCCGGTTGCCGGCTTCGTCGAGAAATTCCACGCGACAGAGCCGGCCGAGCGAGGGACGCTCGTCGCCGCCGGCGACGAAGCGGAGACAAAGGGCGCGTATCCCCTCCCCGCCCGGCACCGTCATCATCGACAGGGTGAGAAAGCGGCCCCGCCTGCTGAACGGGACATGGTCGATGTCGAACAGCATCATCATCCCTTGACCGAGGAGCCGACGGCACCGTCCATGATGTAGCGCTGCGCCAGGAAGAACAGCGCCAGCGGCGGCAGGCAGAGCACGACGGTGATCGCGGCGATCGACGTTACGTCCACCTCATGCAGGCCCTTGAACATGGAGAGGCCGAGGGTGAGCGTGTACATGGACTGGTCGTTGAGGAAGATCAGCGGGCCGAGATAGTCGTTCCAGGCATTCATGAAATGGAAGGTGCCGACCAGCACCAGCGCCGGCATCATCAGCGGCAGGTGGATGCGCCAGTAGATGTCGAAGGCGTTCGCCCCGTCCATGCGCGCGGCCTCGTCGATCTCGACCGGCACCGTCATGATGTACTGGCGCAGCAGGAAGACGAAGAAGGCGTCGGCGAAATAGGCGGGCACGATGAGCGGCTTCAGCGTGTTGATCCAGCCGAGCAGGTTGAACTCCATGTAGAGCGGAATCATCTTCACGTCCCACGGGATCATCATGGTGGCGAGCAGCAGGATGAACAGCGGATCGCGGCCGGGAAAGCGGAAGCGGGCGAAGCCGTAGGCGACGAGAGACGAGGAGATGAGCTGGCCGATGGTCGAGAAGACCACGACGATCAGCGAATTTGTCAGGTAGGTGCCGAAGGGCTGCTTGTTCCAGGCGATGGCGAAGTTTTCGAAGTGCCATTCGGAGGGCCAGAAGACCGGCGGGAACTGGTAGAGGTCGGCCTGGCTTTTGATGGCCGTCATGAAGGTCCAGTAGAAGGGCGCGATGAAGAGCGCCGAGAGCAGGACGAGGGCGGAATAGAGCAGCGTCTTACGCATTGCGGTCGCCTCCCTTCACCTCGCCCTCGTAATAGACCCAGGCGGAGGACCAGCGCATGACGAGCAGGCTCAGCATCAGCACGATGAGGAACATCACCCAGGAGCCGGCGGCGGCATAGCCCATGTCGAAATACTTGAAGGCGTTGTCGTAGATGTACATGGCGAAGAAATAGGTGGAGCCGAGTGGGCCGCCCTTGGTCATCAGGAGGGCGATCGTCAGTTGCTGGAAGGCGGCGATGATCGAGGTGATGAAGGTGAAGAGCAGCATGGGGCCGAGCATCGGCAGGGTGATGAACAGCATCTGCGCCCAGCCCGGCACGCCGGAGACGGTCGCCGCCTCGTAGAGTTCCGTCGGGATGGCCTTGAGGCCCGTCAGCAGGATCAGCATGGTTCCGCCGAAGCCCCAGAGGCTGGCGATGATGATGGCGACGATGGCAAGGCCGGGATCGCCGAGCCAGTTCGGCCCGTCCACGCCGACGAGCGACAGCATGAAGTTCAGGAGGCCGTATTCGCGGCTGTAGATCCAGCTCCAGATCGTCACCAGCGCGACGCCGGAAATGACGCTCGGCAGATAGAAGGCCGTGCGGAAGAAGCCGCTGGCAAAGGTCGCGTGATGCAGCATCAGCGCGATGAGGAAGGACATGACGATGTTGAAGGGCACGTAGATCGCGGCGAATTTCACCGTGATCCAGAGGCTTTCCCAGAACTGCGGATCTTCGAGCAGCATCGTGCGGTAATTGTCGAAGCCGATGAAGGTGCGCTCGCCGACGACCGGCCAGTCATGAAAGCTCATGGTGAGCGAGAAGAGCAGCGGGCCGAGGGTGAAGAACAGGAAACCCAGGATCCACGGGGAGATGAAGAGATAGGCCGTCATGTGGCGCGAAAAGGCGGATCGCCGTTTCTGCACGACCGCGGGCGCGGTGGCTGCGATGGTCACGTTTCACTCCCCCAAGACTTCGCCTGGAACGAAAAGGGTGGCTTGCCCCTCCTCCTCGGCGGGGAGAAGGGGGACAGCGGCAAGGCCGCCTATTTCAGGAAACGTTGCGAGCGCTTCACGGCATCGTCGAGATGCGCCTTGGCATTGCCCTGGTCGATCATCGTCGCCTCGATGGCGCGGGCGAGATTGTCCTGCACCTTGCCCCAGTTCCGGTTCTTCAGGAATGCATGGGTCTCGATATCGGAGGTCGCGAGGATGTCGAAGAACGGCTTGTAGACCGGGTCGCTGGTCATGCCCTTCTCCTCCGCAACGCTGGTGCGGACCGGAAGGTCGTTGGTGCGCATGGCGACCGCCTCCGGCGAGGAGAAGAACTTGACGAATTCCCAGGCAAGGTCCGGCTGCTTGGCATCCTTGGCGATCGACATGGCCGAAACGCCGAGCGCCGAATGGGCCGGCTTGTCGCCGAACTTCGGCAGCGGCGCGACGCCGTAGCCAAAGCCCGCGGCATCGATGCCCGCCTTCGACCACATAGCGCTCTGGAACATGGCGATCTTGCCGCCCTTGAAGAGCGCATCGCCGGACGTGTCATCGCCGAGATGCAGCGTGGCGGCCTCTTCCTTCCTGGCCATGTCGCCGAACATGTCGAGGACCTCCGCGGCCGCATCGCTGTTCATGTAGCCGTCGATCGTCTTGCCGTCGTCGGAGATGTATTTCGTGCCGTTCGACCAGAGGAACTGCTCGAAATCATAGGGGTCCGGCTTGGCATCGACCGCAAAGCCGTAGACCTTGTTGTCCTTGTCGCGGAATTTCGCGGCCTTGGCACGCAGGTCGTCCCAGGTCCAGCCCTCCTTCGGCTCCTCCACACCCGCGGCCTTGAACATGTCCTTGTTGTAGAACACGACCTGGGTGGTGAAGCCCGACGGCATGCCGTAGGTCTTGCCCTCGACGCGCGTCGTGTTCATCAGGCCTTGCGGAATATCATCCGGCTTGATCTCGGCAGCGTCCCTGGCGATCAGGTCATCGAGCGGCATCAGCGACGTGTAGTATTGCGGGAAGTTCCACATATACATGACATCGGGCGGGCTGCCCGCGCCGAAGGCGGCGACGAGCTTCTGGTCGTAGCCGTCGGCATAGGGCTCGACCTGCACCTTCACGCCCGGATGCTTCTCCTCGAATTTCTTCGCGATCGCCTGCTGGATGGCGAGGCTCTCGTCGGAATCCCAGGTGGCAAAGCGCAGCACTTCTTCGGCGCGCGCCGAGACGCTGCCCGCCAGCAGGAAGGCGGCCAGCGAACCGGCGATGACTGTCGTGTTCTTCCTCATTCCCATTTCCTCCTTTGACGGGTCAGGCGACCCGCTTGCCCTTCTCGTTGACGATGAGCGCCTCGGTCTCCGCATCGAGGCGGCGGCGCACCGCCCGGCCTTCCGCGTCGAACAGGTAGCAATGCGGCGCGGGCAGCCTCAGATGGACCGTCTCGCCATTCGCGACCGGATGCGTGCCGCGCACCACCGCCGTCATGTCGCGGCCATCCTCGAGGCTGAGATGGACATGGCTTTCCGTACCGAGCCGTTCGACGAGGCGGACAATGCCTGTCAGTTCCCCTTCGCCGGGCGGGACGATCTCGATCCTGTCCGGCCGGATGCCGAGGGTGACCTTGCCGTCAATCATGGGCGCGGCTTCCGCCTCGAAGACGACCGATCGTTTCAGGCCACCGCCCGACAGCGTGATGTGGGTGCCTTCCTGCGCCGCGACCTCCGCCTCCACGAAATTCATGCGCGGCGAACCGATGAAGCCGGCGACGAAGAGGTTGGCGGGCTGATAGAACAGCTCCAGCGGAGTGCCGAACTGGCTGACCTTGCCCTTGTCGAGCACGACCACGCGGTCGGAGAGCGTCATCGCCTCGACCTGGTCGTGCGTCACGTAGATCATGGTCGCGCCGAGGCGGGCGTGCAGGGCGGCAAGCTCGACGCGCATGGTGACGCGCAGGCCCGCGTCGAGGTTCGACAGCGGCTCGTCGAGCAGGAAGAGTTTCGGCTCGCGCACGATGGCGCGGCCGATGGCGACGCGCTGGCGCTGGCCGCCCGAGAGCTGGCGCGGCTTGCGGGCAAGCAATTCCTTGATGCGCAGGATGTCCGCGGCGCTTTCGACACGGCGGTCGATCTCGTCGCGCTTCATGCCGTTCAGCGCCAGGCCGAAGGAGAGGTTCTTGCGCACGTTCATGTGCGGGTAGAGCGCATAGTTCTGGAAGACCATGGCGATGTCGCGCCTGGCGGAAGGCACATGGGTGATGTCGCGGTCGCCGAGGCGGATGGCGCCGCCGTCCAGTTCCTCCAGGCCGGCGATGGAGCGCAGCAGCGTGCTCTTGCCGCAGCCGGAAGGGCCGAGGAAGCAGACGAATTCACCATCGGCGATATCGAGGTCGATGCCTTTCAGCACCTCCAGAGCGCCAAAACCCTTGCGGAGATTCTCGATGCGGATCGATGCCAACGACGTCCTCCCTGTCGGCGAAACGTCCGGGCTCTCAGCCCTTGTTAAACGTTTATATCATAATAAAAACGTTTAACTTCATTTGTAAAGCGGAAAATGAACAGGGAACCGGTCGCGATGCAGCCGCCGCACGCCCTTGCGGGAGCGGTGTCATCCGGCGCGGAAATGTTTCGACAGCTTCAGGCCCTGTGCCTGATAGTTGGAGCCAAGGCCGGAGCCGTAGAGACCCTCGGGTGCGGCGAGCATGTGCTCGTAGACGAGGCGGCCGACGATCTGGCCGTGCTCGAGGATGAAGGGCACCTCGTGGCTGCGCACCTCCAGGACGGCGCGGCTGCCGGAGCCGCCGGCCGGGGCATGGCCGAAGCCGGGATCGAAAAAGCCGGCATAGTGCACGCGGAACTCGCCGACGAGCGGATCGAAGGGCGTCATCTCGGCGGCATAGAGCGGCGGGACGTGCACGGCCTCGCGGGAGACGAGGATATAGAACTCGTCGGGATCGAGGATCAGTTCGTTGCGGCCGCGGCTGAACAGCGGCTCCCAGAAATCGAAGATGTCGTGCTGGTTCTTGCGGTCGACATCGACGACGGAGGTGTGGTGCTTGCCGCGATAGCCGATCAGCCCGTCCGGGCCGGTGCCCTTGAGGTCGATGGAAAGCGCGATGCCGCCGCCGGAGACGTTCGGCGTCTCGCTGGCGACGAGCGTATCCGTGCCGTGGAGGGCGAGCAGTTCGCCTTCGCCGAGCAGGGCATTGCCCTTGCGGAAACGGATTTGCGACAGGCGCGAGCCGCGGCGCACGACGATCGGGAAGGTGCGCGGCGAGATTTCGAGATAGAGCGGGCCGGAATAGCCGGCGGGGATCTTGTCGAACTCCTGCGCACGATCGGTGATGACGCGGGTGAAGATATCCAGGCGGCCGGTGGAGCTCTTCGGGTTGGCCGACGCCGCCAGCTCCGCCGGCAGGTCCAGGCTCTCCATCAGCGGCACGATGTAGACGCAGCCCGTCTCCAGCACCGCGCCCTGCGTGAGGTCGATGACGTGCAGCTGCAGGCGGTCGAGCTTGTCGGCAACGAGGTGGGACGGCCCCGGAAGGAAGCTTGCCCGCACACGGAAGGCTTTCGCACCGAGCCGCAGGTCGAGGCTCGCCGGCTGGATCTGGTCGTCATCCAGCACCGTCTCGCTCGCCAGCCTGCCGCTGTCGAACAGGCCGCGAATGGCGTTGTCCGCCAGAATGCCCGTGCTGCGTGTCGCAGAACCACCCATCGTCACACCGTCCCGTCAGAGCAGCGGGCCGGATGGTCCGGCCGTCTGCTTTTCGTATCGCTTCTTCCGAAAACCGATGCCCACGTTTCGGAACAATACCCGGAAGGCCCGCACAAAACCAAAAGCCGCCAATTGACGCAAGCGCGGGGGCGCAGTATTAGCAGATTATCCCGTGGTGATTTGGCCGGCCGGCTTGCAGCCACGTAAAACAAGTAGCTAAAAAGGCCGGGTTCGAAACCGGCCTGCTTTTGCGGCCGGTTTTTTTGTTTGAAGGCGACGATCACATGAGCAAGTCCTGGCGCCCCGCCACCCAACTCGTTCACGGCGGAACCACCCGCTCCCAGCACGGCGAAACCGCCGAAGCTATCTTCCTGACGCAAGGCTTCGTCTACGACACCTCGGCGGCGGCCGAAGCCCGCTTCAAGGGCGAGACGGATGGCTTCATCTATGCCCGCTACGGCAGCCCGACCAACGACATGTTCGAAAAGCGCATGTGCATGCTGGAAGGCGCCGAGGATGCGCGCGCCACCGCATCCGGCATGGCCGCCGTCTCCGCCGCGATCCTCTGCCAGCTCAAGGCCGGCGACCATATCGTCGCCGCCCGCGCGCTCTTCGGCTCCTGCCGCTGGGTGGTCGAGACGCTCGCGCCGAAATACGGCATCGAATGCACGCTGATCGACGGCCGCGACCTCTCCAACTGGGAAAAAGCGATCCGGAAGAACACCAAGGTCTTCTTCCTCGAAAGCCCGACAAACCCGACGCTGGAAGTGGTCGACATCGCCGGCGTCGCACGCCTCGCCAACCAGATCGGCGCCAAGGTCGTCGTCGACAACGTCTTCGCGACGCCGCTCTTCCAGAAGCCGCTGGAGCTCGGCGCGCATGTCGTCGTCTATTCGGCCACCAAGCATATCGACGGCCAGGGCCGCTGCCTCGGCGGCGTGGTGCTGTCGGACAAGGCGTGGATCGACGAGAACCTGCACGACTATTTCCGCCACACGGGCCCGGCCATGTCGCCATTCAACGCCTGGACGCTGCTGAAGGGCATCGAGACGCTGCCGCTGCGCGTCAAGCAGCAGACGGAGAATGCCAGCCGCATCGCGGACTTCCTCGCCGACCGGACGGAGGTCGCCCGCGTGATCTATCCGGGTCGCAAGGACCATCCGCAGGCCGATATCATCGCCAAGCAGATGTCGGGCGGCTCGACGCTCGTCTGCTTCGAGCTGAAGGGCGGCAAGGATGCGGCTTTTGCGCTGCAGGATGCGCTTGAGGTCGTGAAGATCTCCAACAATCTCGGCGATGCCAAGAGCCTCATCACCCATCCGGCAACGACGACGCACAAGAACCTGACGGACGAGGCACGCGCCGAGCTCGGCATTTCGGCCGGCACCGTACGCTTTTCGGCCGGCATCGAGGACAGCGAAGACCTCATCGAGGATTTTGCCCGCGCGCTCTCCAGGATCAAGGCCTGAGCCCTTCGCCCCATCGCTGGACAAATGCGGAAGCACCGGCCGAGGAGGCCGGTGCTTTCTTTGCTTATCCTTGACGAAACCACATTCGTGTAGAATAGCAGAAGCTAATCAGTTCAAGGCTTGCCCATGTATCGTGCGCTGACCCGCGACATCGAAGTGACCGTAGAGCCGTACTATCTGGCCGACCAGTCCGATCCCGACGACAGCCGCTATGTGTGGGGATACCGGGTGGTCATCGCGAACCATTCCGACGTCGCCGTGCGGCTGATGACACGCTACTGGCACATTACCGACCAGAACGGCCAGGTCGACGAGGTGAACGGCCATGGCGTGATCGGCGAACAGCCGGTGCTGCGTCCCGGCGACACCTACGAATATTCCTCCGGCTGCCCGCTCGAAACACCCTCGGGCATCATGTTCGGCCGCTATCGCATGGAAGCGGAAAACGGCGAGGCGTTCGATGTGGCGATACCGGCCTTTTCGCTGGATACGCCGGGGCAGGCGCGCACGCTGAACTAGGCGCGGAGAAGATCGCCCCTCATCCGGCCTGCCGGCCACCTTCTCCCCGCAGGCGGGGAGAAGGGACCAAGCCGCTTTGTTTTCCTGAAATCACGACTGTGAATAAAGGATGAAACTTCGCATCCTTCCCTTCTCCCCGCTTGCGGGGAGAAGGTGGCGGCAGCCGGATGAGGGGCGAGCGTCCCTACTGCGGCAGGACTTCCGCCGCCTCGAAGCGGTAGGTCGTCGAGCAGAACTCGCAGGTGACCGCGATCTCGCCCTTGTCGTCCGCCGTGTGCGCGATCTCCTCCGCGCTGAGACCGGAAAGAACGCCCTTCAGCTTCTCGCGCGAACAGGAGCAGCGGTCGAAGACCTGCTGCGGCTGGTAGACGCGCACGCCCCGCTCGTGGAAGAGGCGGAACAGGAGCCGTTCGGTGCCGACATTGGGATCCGTCAGCTCGTCGGCGTCGATCGTCTCGACCATGGCTTTGGCTTCGGCCCAATTGTCGTCATCGGCGATCTTGTGGCCGGCTTCCTCGCCGTCGCCGCCCGGAAGGTCCGCTTGGCGCATGCGTTCCGGCGCCTGCGGCAGGAACTGCGCGACCATGCCGCCCGCACGCCAGCGATGGCGCGCCTTGCCGGCGGCATCGCGGTCGTAGAGTTCGGCGACGCCGAGGCGCACCTTGGTCGGGATCTGCTCCGACTGGCGGAAATAGACGCCGGCGATCTCTTCCAGCGTATGACCGTCGAGCGGCACGATGCCCTGGTAGCGCTGGGTATGGGCGCCCTGGTCGATGGTGAAGGCGAGGATGCCCTTGCCCAGAAGCTCGTGCGGCTCCGTCGCGCCGGCCGCAATCGCGGCGTCGAGCGCGGCCTGGTCGAAGCGGGCATAGGCGCGCACGTTCTCCGGCGCGGCGAAATCGGCCACCAGCAGATCGACGGGGCCGTCGCCCTTGGTCTGGACGATCAGCTTGCCCTCGAACTTCAGCGAGGTGCCGAGCAGTACGGTCAGCGTGATCGCCTCGGCGAGCAGCCGGGCGACGGGCGCGGGATAGTCGTGCCGGCCGAGAATGCCGTCGAGCATCGGGCCGAGCTGCACGGCGCGGCCGCGCACGTCGAGACCCTCCACCTGGAACGGCAGGACATGATCATCGCCGGCAAAGCCGGGTTCGCCGAGTTTCAGGGCATTTTCCGCCATCATCATCATTCTGCTCCTTGCACGCTTCGGCGCCGCCGAGGCCATGGGCCCGGCCTGCTTCCGACAGGCGTTCTACCGTGATACCGCGCTCGCTCCTACCCGATCATTCCATACCGGACGGGCATGCGCCAGAGAAAGCGCCTTGCGGCGCCCGGACTGCTGATAACGTCCGCAAACCTCTCCTCCGTCACGGTCGGGTCTGACCCGACCATCCACGGCCGCGGGTGCCGTGTGGATCCCCGGGTCAAGCCCGAGGATGACGACAGAGAGTGGGCGATGCTTATCAGCAAACCAGGCGCCTCGCGGCGCTCCGTGATGGCCCCTAGATCGTGTTGCCGGGGGCGCTTTTCAAGGTCGGCGTCAGACGACGCCGAAGCACCAGGCGAGGATCGACTTCTGCGCGTGGAGACGGTTCTCCGCCTCGTCGAAGACCACGGATTGCGGGCCGTCGATCACCTCGTCGGTCACTTCCTCGCCGCGGTGGGCGGGCAGGCAGTGCATGAAGAGCGCATCCTTGTTAGCGCGCGCCATCAGCTGCTCGTTGACCTGGTAGGGCTGGAAGATGTTGTGGCCGCGGGCGCGGTGCTCCTGGTTCATCGAGACCCAGCAGTCCGTGACGATGAGATCGACACCGTCGACGATCGCCTCCGGATCATGCCCGAGCAAGATGTCGCCGCCGTTGTCGCGCGCCCAGTTCAGGATCTTGTCGTCGGGCTCCGAGCCCATCGGCACGGCCATCTTCATCTTGTAGCCGAAGCGGGCGGACCCCTCGACGAAGGAATGCAGCACGTTGTTGCCGTCGCCCGTCCAGGCGAAGGTCTTGCCCCTGGTGGAACCGCGATGCTCCTCGAAGGTCATGATGTCGGCCATGATCTGGCAGGGATGCGTCAGGTCGGTCAGCGCGTTGATGACGGGCACGGTGGCGTGCTCGGCAAGCTCCAGCAGGCGGGCATGGTCCGTCGTGCGGATCATGATGGCATCGACATAGCGCGAGAGGACCTTGGCCGTGTCGCCGATCGTCTCGGCGCGGCCGAGCTGCATCTCCGTGCCCGACAGGAACAGCGTCTCGCCGCCGAGCTGGCGCATGCCGACGTCGAAGGAGACGCGCGTGCGGGTGGAGGGCTTCTCGAAGATCATCGCGAGCATCTTGCCGGCGAGCGGCTTGGCTTCGGTGCCGGCCTTGCTGGCGGCCTTGCGCGTGTGCGCATCGTCCATGATGACGCGGAGATCGCTTTCCGAAACGGCGGAAAGGTCGAGAAAATGCTTGGCCATGATATGTCCTGTCTGTCCGTTCGCTGCTTACGCGGCCTTGGCGGCCGTCAGCTTTTCCGCCGCCCGCTCGATGCGGGCAAGCCCCTCGCGCGCCTCTTCGGCGGTCACGGTCAATGGCGGCAGCAGCCGCAGCACGTTGTCGCCCGCCGGCACGGCCAGCAGGTTTTCCGCCCGCACGCCCTTCAGCAGGTCGGCGACCGGGATCTTCGCCTTGATGCCGAGCATCAGGCCCTCGCCGCGAATGTCCTCGATGACGTCGGGGAAACGGTCCTTCAGCGCGGCCAGCCCCTGGCGGAAGACGAGCGCGACGTCGCGCACATGCTCGAGGAAACCGTCTTCCAGCACCACGTCGAGCACGGCATTGCCGACGGCCATCGCGAGCGGGTTGCCGCCATAGGTGGAGCCGTGCGTGCCGGCGACCATGCCGGCCGCCGCCTCGTTCGTGGCAAGGCAGGCGCCGAGCGGGAAGCCGCCGCCGATGCCCTTGGCGATCGCCATGATGTCGGGCGTCACCCCTGCCCATTCATGGGCGAAGAGGCGCCCCGTGCGGCCGACACCGGTCTGCACCTCATCCAGGATGAGCAGCAGGCCGTATTCATCGCAGAGCTGGCGCAGCTCCTGCATGAACTCCTTCGACACCGGGCGCAGCCCGCCCTCGCCCTGCACCGGCTCGATCAGGATGCCCGCCGTTTCCTCGGTGATCGCATCCTTGACGGCCGCGATATCGCCGAAGGGAACCTTGAGGAAGCCCGGCGCCTTGGGGCCGAAGCCCTCGATATACTTCTCCTGACCGCCGGCGGCGATCGTCGCGATCGTGCGGCCGTGGAAGGCGCCTTCGAAGGTGATGATGTGGTACTTGCCGGCATGGCCCTTGGCGAAATGGTAGCGCCGCGCCGTCTTGATCGCACATTCCAGCGCCTCGGCGCCCGAATTGGTGAAGAACACCTTGTCGGCGAAGGTTGCCTCCGTCAGCCGGCGGCCAAGGCTTTCCTGGCCCGGAACCTCGTAGAGGTTCGACAGGTGCCAGACCTTGTCGGCCTGGTCCTTCAGCGCGGCGACGAGATGGGGATGTGCATGGCCCAGCGAATTGACGGCGACGCCGGCGGCAAAATCGAGATATCGCTCGCCATCCTCGGTGATCAGCCACACGCCCTCCCCGCGCGTGAACCTGAGCGGCGCACGCATATAGGTTTCATAGAGCGGCGCGACATCGGCCATGCACGGATCCTCCGAAAAGAGATGCGGAAAAACAGGAATGCGGCTTGACTTTTCCGGGCTTCAGAAAAACCAAAAGCCGCCTTTCGGCGGCATGCCGCACTATCGGCATTTCCCATTGGGATGTCAACAAAATCGCGCCCGAAATGGCGCTGAACATCCCGCAAGGTGAGGATTCGCGGCACGCACGGAAGGTGTCTCTATCGAGTCACACCCGACCAGCAAGTTGGGGAAAACTCCGAAATCGATTCGCCCGGATTCCGGCGACTCTTGTCACAGAGTCCACCGGTCTCTAGGTTAAAGACCAATTACTAGACTGCATGCGGCGGAACTAGTCACCAAAAGAGTTAGGGCGTTCAGGTTCCGGACCCGTCCGGAACACGACGAGGGATTCCCGCATCCTGGGCGCCGAGCGGAGACGAAAACATGAACTGGACAGACGAGCGCGTCGAGAAACTCAAGAAACTCTGGAGCGAGGGCTTGAGCGCGAGCCAGATCGCGGCGCAGCTCGGCGGCGTCAGCCGCAACGCAGTCATCGGCAAGGTGCACCGGCTGAACCTGCCCGGCCGCGCCAAGGCCGGCGGCACGCAGGCCGCGGCACGCCCGAAGCGCCCGGCCCCGGCGACGCCGCGCCCGTCGAACTTCGCGGCCCGTCCGGTCACCACCCGTGCCGTCGCCCGCCCGGCCGGCAACACCATCCCCAAGGAAGAGATCGATTTCGAGACGCAGGCCGAGCAGCTCCCGGTTCCGGCCAACGGCAACAACGTGGTCGTGCCGATGTCGCGCCGGCTGGAGCTGACCCAGCTCACCGAACGCACCTGCAAATGGCCGATCGGCGACCCGCTCAACGACGACTTCCACTTCTGCGGCAACGAGTCCCCGGACAACTCGCCCTACTGCACCTACCACCAGCGCCTCGCCTACCAGCCCTCGGCCGAGCGCCGGCGGATGCGGTAACGTTTCCCACGGCAGGACATGCGATGCGGGCCCGAAAGGGTCCGTTTTCGTTTGCGGCGCAGGATAGCCCCTCATCCGCCGGCCCCGCACAAACGCAAACAGGCCCCTGAGGGCCCATTTCCGTCCTTGGGAGGAATCCCGTTCGCTCAGGCCTCCAGCGAATAGCCCGCGCCGCGCACGGTGCGGATGACGTCCTGCATGTTGGCGAAGTTGAGCGCCTTGCGCAGGCGCCCCACATGCACGTCGACGGTGCGTTCGTCGACATAGATGTCGTGGCCCCAGACGCCATCGAGAAGCTGCGAGCGCGAGAAGACGCGGCCGGGCGAGGTCATCAGGAATTCCAGGAGACGGAACTCCGTCGGGCCGAGGCGGACCTCGCGGGTGCGGCGGTGGACGCGGTGTGTCTCGCGGTCGAGCTCGATGTCGCCGCAACGCAGCACCGTCGAGACAACCTCGGGCTTGGCCCGGCGCAGCATCGCCCGCACGCGGGCGACGAGTTCCGGCGTCGAGAAGGGCTTGACCACATAGTCGTCCGCGCCGGTGGCAAGGCCGCGCACGCGCTCGCTCTCCTCGCCGCGCGCCGTCAGCATGATGATCGGCAGGCGCTCGGTTTCCGGACGCTGGCGCAGGCGCCGGCACAGTTCGATGCCGGAGACGCCGGGCAGCATCCAGTCGAGGATGAGGAGGTCCGGCATGCGCTCCTGCAAGCGCATCTCGGCCTCGTCACCGGAGAGGATCGTATCGACCTCGAAACCTTCCGCTTCCAGATTGTAACGCAGGAGGACGCTGAGAGCCTCCTCGTCTTCCACGACGGCAATTCTGGGCACCATGAAGCGAATCCTGCTCTCTTTACTCGGACGCGTCGGCGACGCCGGCCGCGACGACGGAGGTCGAGGTATCGTCCTTAGGACGCTCGCCCTCCGGCTGCGAGCCGGTCGCCATGTAGTAGATGGTTTCGGCGATGTTGGTCGCATGGTCGCCGATGCGCTCGATGTTCTTGGCGCAGAACAGGAGATGCGTGCAGGGCGTGATGTTGCGCGGGTCTTCCATCATGTAGGTGAGGAGCTCGCGGAACAACGAGGTATAGATCGCATCGATCTCGTCGTCGCGCTCGCGGATGGCCTTGGCCTTCTCGATCGAGCGGGTGGCGTAGACGTCGAGCACTTCCTTGAGCTGCATCAGCGCGAGCTCGGCGAGGTGCTCGAGGCCGCGGGCCAGCTTGCGCGGCATGCCGGAGCTCTGGACGGCGATGACGCGCTTGGCGGTGTTCTTGCCGAGGTCGCCGACGCGCTCCAGCTCGGCGGCGATGCGGATCGCCCCCATGATCTCGCGCAGGTCCGCCGCCATCGGCTGGCGCTTGGCGATGGTGACGATCGCCTTGTCGTTGATCTGGCGTTCGGCGGTGTCGAGGATGACGTCCTCGGAGATGACCTTCTGGGCCAGCGCGGCATCCGTCGTGACGAGCGCTCGGACGGAATCGGCCACCATCTGCTCGGCCGTGCCGCCCATTTCGGAGATGCGGCGGGAAAGGTATTTCAGTTCTTCGTCGTAGATGGAGACGATATGGCTCGATGACATGGCTTTGTCCTTAATGCACTCGGGGTTCAGGGGTTCAGCGTCAGCCGTCAGCCGAAGCGGCCCATGATGTAGTCCTGCGTGCGCTGGTCATCCGGATTGGTGAACATCTTGTCGGTGTCGTTCTCCTCGACGAGGTTGCCGAGGTGGAACATGGCGGTGCGCTGCGAGACGCGGGCCGCCTGCTGCATCGAGTGCGTCACGATGACGATGGTGAAGTTGGCGCGCAGCTCGTGGATCAGCTCCTCGACCTTGGCGGTCGCGATCGGATCGAGCGCCGAGCAGGGCTCGTCCATCAGGATGACTTCGGGGCTGACGGCGACGGCTCTGGCGATGCACAGGCGCTGCTGCTGGCCGCCGGAGAGGCCGGTGCCGCCCTCTTGCAGGCGGTCCTTCACCTCGTTCCACAGGCCAGCCTTCTGCAGGCTCCGCTCGACGATGGCGTCGAGGTCTGCCTTCGACTTGGCAAGGCCATGGATGCGCGGCCCGTAGGCGACGTTCTCGTAGATCGACTTCGGGAAGGGATTCGGCTTCTGGAAGACCATGCCGACGCGGGCGCGCAGTTCCACGACGTCGATCGCCGGATCGTAGATATCGTCCGTGTCGAGCGTGATGCGGCCGGTGACGCGGCAGCCGTCGATCGTGTCGTTCATGCGGTTCAGCGTGCGCAGGAAGGTCGACTTGCCGCAGCCCGACGGGCCGATGAGGGCGGTCACGGTATACTCGCGGACGTTCAGGTTGACGTCGTAGAGGGCGCGCTTGTCGCCGTAATAGACCGAGACGTCCTTGCCGATCATCTTGTAGGAAATGTCGTTCATTTTCTTGTCCAGCGCTTTCTCGACTGCTGCTTCTGACATCATGTTCATAAGACCGGTCCTTCTACCAGCGCCGTTCGAAACGGCGGCGCAACAGGATAGCGCCAACATTCATGAGGATGAGGAAGATGAGGAGCACGATGATGGCCCCGGACGTGCGCTCCACGAAGGCGCGCTCCGCCTCGTTTGCCCACATGTAGATCTGCACCGGAAGGGCCGTCGCCGGATCCATCGGCGTTGCCGGCACATCGGCGACGAAGGCGACCATGCCGATGAGCAGCAGCGGTGCGGTTTCGCCGAGCGCGTGGGCAAGGCCGATGATCGTGCCCGTCAGGATGCCCGGCATGGCGAGCGGCAGCACATGGTGGAACACGGTCTGCATCTTCGAGGCGCCGAGGCCGAGGGCCGCCGAGCGGATCGACGGCGGTACGGCCTTCAGCGCGGCGCGGGTCGCGATGATGATCGTCGGCAGCGTCATGAGGGTCAGCACCAGGCCGCCAACGAGGGCCGCCGAGCGCGGGAAGCCCGCGAAGTTGACGAAGACGGCAAGGCCGAGAAGACCGTAGACGATGGAGGGCACGGCGGCGAGGTTGTTGATGTTCACCTCGATAAGGTCGGTGAAGCGGTTCTTCGGGGCGAACTCTTCGAGATAGATCGAGGCGGCGACGCCGATCGGCAGCGAGAGCACGAGCACGATCAGCATCATGTAGAGCGAGCCGATGGCCGCGACGCCGACGCCGGCGGCTTCAGGACGGCTGGATGCGCCATTGGTGAAGAGGCCGGTGTTGAAGTGCTTGGCGAGCGCGCCGCTTTCGGCGAGCGTGTTCATCCAGCCGACCTGCTTGTCGGAGACCTTGCGGTTGTTTTCCGGCACGGCGAGGTCGATCTGGCCCTTGAAGGCGGAATCGAGGTCGCCGTGCGCGAGGAAGGTCACGGTCCGGGTCGTGCCGATGATCGACGGATCGGTGGTGACGAGATTACGGAACTGCACGCGGACGCTGTCCGAGATCATGCCGTTGACCGCCCTCAGGCCGGCACGGTCGTCTTCGCCGACGCCCAGCACCTTGGCGAGCGCATTGCGCGCAACGACCGGATAGTTGGCCGAAACCAGCTTCTGTGGGTTGGTGGCGCGCTCGTTGTCCTTGTCGATGATCTCGGCGGAGAACTCGACCGGGATGGTGATCATCGTCTGCTGGAACGCGGTGTAGCCCTTGGAGACGACCGAGAAGAGCAGGAGGAACAGGAAGAGGAGACCGAAGGCGATCGCTGCCATGCCGTAGAGGCGGAAGCGGCGCTCTGCGGCGTAGCGGCGACCGAGGCCGATATCGCGGCGTTCGGGTTTTGCGGTGACGCCGAGGGCGGTCATCGAGGGGCTCGTGGAGACCTGGCTCATTCGTACTGCTCCCGGTATTTGCGCACGATGTAGAGGGCGTAGATGTTGAGGCAAAGCGTGATGACGAAGAGCGTGATGCCGAGCGCGAAGGCCACCAGCGTCTGCGGCGAGGTGAATTCGAGGTCGCCCGTCAGCTGGTTGACGATCTTGACCGTCACGGTCGTCATCGGCTCGAAGGGGTTGAGCTGCATGCGGGCGGCAACGCCGGCGGCCAGCACCACGATCATGGTTTCGCCGACGGCGCGGGACGCGGTCATCAGAAGCGCGCCGACGATGCCAGGAAGAGCGGCGGGCAGGATAACGCGCTTGATCGTTTCCGAGCGGGTGGCGCCGAGGCCGAGCGAACCGTCACGCAGCGCCCGCGGCACGGCGGTGATGATGTCGTCGGACAGCGAGGAGACGTAGGGGATCAGCATGATGCCCATGACGAAACCGGCCGTCAGAACGCTCTGCGCCTGGATGAAGCTGGCATAGTTGCCGGTGACGAGGCCGCTCAGCTGGGCGGAGATGTCGCGCAGGAACGGGCCGACGGTCACCAGGGCGAAGAAGCCGTAGACGATGGTCGGGATGCCGGCGAGCACTTCGAGCAGCGGCTTGGCCACCGAGCGGACGTGGCGCGAGGCATATTCCGACATGTAGATGGCGGCGAAGAGGCCGACCGGCACGGCGACGAGCATGGCGACGAAGCCGATATAGAGGGTGCCGGCGAGCAGCGGGATCAGGCCGAACTGGCCGGAGGAATCCGTGGCGCCGGCGGCGGCGAAGCGCGGGTCCCAGGTCGTGCCGAAGAAGAACTCCCAGGCCGGGACCATGTTGAAGAAGCTGATCGCTTCCGTCGCCATCGACGCGACGATGCCGACGGTCGTCAGGATCGCGATGGACGAGGCGACGATGAGGCCGACCAGCATGACGCCCTCGACGCGGTTGCGGGCGCGGAATTTCGGCGCGATCGCGCGGTAGGCGAAGGCACCGCCGGCAAGCGCGGCGATCACGACGAGGATCGACAGGAACGTGCTGCTTGCCGTCGTCATACGGTTGAGGTCGTCGGCGGCCGTCAGCATGTAGGGCGCCGGGTCGGCCGCGAGCGGCACGCCCTTGCTGCCCAACACCTCGCGGGCGGCGGTGCCGTCCTTGAACAGCGCATCGCGCTCTTCCGCCGAGAGCAGCTTGAAGCCGCGGGCAATGGCGCCGATCATGTTGTAGTTGAGGTTCTGCGTCGCCTGCGGCTCGGCCTTCACCTCGTCGGGGAAGCCGCCGCGCACCGCCGAACCGATATAGATCGGGCTCGCGATGATCCAGACCAGCAGGATGGCGATGGCCGGCAGCATGGACCAGATGGCGACGAAGGAGCCGTAGTAGCCCGGCCGGGAATGCAGACTGGAAAGCTTGCCGCCGGCAAGCGCGTTGGCGCGCCAGCTGCCGATAAGATAGCCCACCACGCCGATGACGGCGACGATAAGCAGTAGAAGGGAAATACTCATTGAGAAAATTCTCCCGGCGAGATCATCCGCCCTGAGCGTGCCGAGTGCCCGCCCCGACCGTTCGACAAGGCGCCCCATTCCCGGTCGAAGAACATGACGTGGGCGAAACCGCCCAAAGGGAGCGGCCGGCGCGGCATTCTTGCGAAATACCGTGCCGGCCGACGTTCATTACATGATCTTGCCGTCGGCGAAGGTCTTGCGGATCTCTTCGCGCTCGGCATCCGGAGCGGCGACGAGGCCGTATTCAGCCAGCGGGGAGTCAGGGCCGATCATGTCGTCGCTCGTGAAGAACTCGACATATTCCTTCAGGCCCGGGATGACGCCGAGATGTGCCTTCTTGACGTAGAAGAACAGCGGGCGGGAAACCGGGTATTCGCCCGAAGCGATCGTCTCGGTCGACGGAACGATGCCGTTGACGGTGGCGACCTTCAGCTTGTCGGCGTTGTTCTCATAGAAGGAGAGGCCGAACACGCCGATGCCGGACTTGTTGGCAGCGATGCGGGCGAGCGTCTCGGTGTAGTCGCCGTCGATGTCAACGGCCAGGCCATCCTTGCGGACGGCTACGCACTTGGAGAGCTGTTCCTTCTCGTCAGCGACGGCCGCCTTGATGACGTCCTGGGCGCCCGAGTCCTTGCAGCCGTGAGCGAGGATCTTCTCTTCGAAGACTTCGCGCGTGCCGTGCTTTTCGCCGGGGATATAGGCGGCGATCTCGACGTCCGGCAGGTCCTTGTTGACTTCCGACCACTTCTTGTAGGGGTTGGCGACGAGCTTGCCGTCGACGACGACTTCGGCGGCGAGCGCCTGGTAGAGATCCTTCGGCTCGAGCTTCAGGTCGGCATTGCCGGCGTCGGTGGCGAACACGATGCCGTCATAGCCGATCTTGACTTCCTGGATCTCGGTCACGCCGGCTGCCTTGCAGGCCTCCACTTCGCTGTCCTTGATCGGGCGCGAGGAGTTGGCGATGTCGATGGTGTTCGGGCCGACGCCCTTGCAGAATTCCTTCAGGCCGCCGGAAGAACCACCGGACTCGACGATCGGCGTCTTGAAGTCGGGGAAGGTCTCGCCGAACGTCTCGGCGACGATCTTGGCGTAGGGAAGAACGGTGGACGAGCCGGCGATCTGGACCTGGTCGCGCGCAACGGCAACGCCTGCGAATGCGGCGGAGGCAACGAGCGCCGCAACAGTGAGCTTAAGAGATTTCATCTGGGTTCTCCCGAAGAGGACGTGTGTGGTGCGCTGTTCTGCGCTCTCTGCCGTTGACCGGCGGCCCTTCTCTAAACCCCGATCGCCCTCCCTTTTATGTCAGTTTGACGAAACATTTGTGACACAACAAATATCTGAAATTGCTGCGCTATTTTCATCGGGACGACAGGAGCGCCATCCTTTGTGTCAGAATTTGACGGTGAAGACCGTGCCCTTGCCCACCTCGGACTTCACCACGAGGCGCGCCCGGTGGCGGGTGAGGATGTGCTTGACGATGGCAAGGCCGAGGCCTGTGCCCTTCTTGGACCGGCTCGCTTCCACGTTAACCCGATAGAAACGTTCGGTGATGCGCGGCACATGCTCCGGGGGAATGCCGGGGCCGTAATCGGTGACGGAGAATTCGACGGGAACGTCGCCGCCGCCGGAAAGCACGACATCCACCCGCTTGCCCTCCTGGCCGTATTTGCAGGCGTTTTCGATCAGGTTCTCGAAGACCTCGACCAGTTCGTCGCGGTCGCCGGGAACGGTGACCGGGTGCTTCGGCAGGTCGAGCGCAACCTCCACCCCGAGATCGGAGGCGAGCGGCTGCAGGCTGTCGCGCACATGGCCGAGCAGCGGCACGAGATCGACGGTCTGGTCCAGCGTCAGGTTCGAACGCAGCTCAAGGCGGGAGAGCGAGAGCAGGTCGTCGACGAGGCGGCTCATGCGCGTCGCCTGCTCGTGCATGATGCCAAGGAAACGTTCGTGCGCCTTCGCATCGTTCTTCGCCGGGCCCTGCAGCGTCTCGATGAAGCCGCGCAGCGAGGCGAGCGGGGTGCGCAGCTCGTGGCTGGCATTGGCGACGAAATCGGACCGCATGCGATCGATACGGCGGGCCTGCGAGACGTCGCGGAAGGTCAGCAGCCACAGGGGCTCGCCCGCCCGCTCGGCGAGCGGCGCGATGCGCACGACATAGACCGTTTCCGACGGCAGACGCTCGGCATGCTCGGTCTCCCGCGTCTGGCCGCTGGCGATCGCGTCGCGCACCATGTCGAGGATACCGGGCGCGCGGATGCGGCCGGCCAGGTCGCTGCCGCGCGGGATCACGCCGAAGATCGCCTCGGCCGCGCGGTTCTGCAATTTGACCGTCTCGCGGCCCGAGAGCAGCAGGGCGGGCGCATCGAGCGCGCCGAGAACCGCGGCAATGGCGGAAAGGTCATCGGCAGGCGGGACGGCGGCCTGAACCTCCGGCACCGGACTGGCGGAGGCCGCCATGGTCCTGCCGCCGGCCTCCACCAGGCGCCGTTCCGTGCGCAAGAGGCCGGCAATGACGAGCAGGAGGACGGCGAAGGACACCCAGCCGAGATGCAAGCCCGCGAGCCACATCATGAAGCCGACGAAAACGGCCGAGGCAATGAGCACCCGCTCGCCCCACAGTTGCGCCGCCAGCCAGCCGAGACCCGTCCGCTGATCCGTCACCGCCACCCATTCCCTCGCAAGCATCCCGTCCTCCGCGGCCTCCATCGATTCTCCATGGATAGCGCGGCTTCATGACATGTTTTTCACGGCGCGCTTGAATTCGCAATCCGGTTGTGGCCACCTGCGGCGATGCGGCATCAGCCGCGCCCCGTGATTTCAAGGAGTGGACGATGGCGGAAAAGGTCGAAAACCGGGTCGTTGAACTGGACATCGGCGGCAAGAAGCGGGTGTTCGATATCGACGATCCGAAGCTGCCCGACTGGATCGAAGACAAGGCCTTCGGCTCCGACGACTATCCCTACGACAAGAAACTCGACAACAAGGACTACGAAAGGACCCTGAAGCTGCTGCAGATCGAGCTGGTCAAGGTGCAGTTCTGGCAGCAGAAGACCGGCAAGCGCGTGATGGCGGTATTCGAGGGGCGGGACGCGGCCGGCAAGGGCGGTGCGATCCACGCCACCATGTCCTACATGAACCCGCGCTCCGCGCGCATCGTGGCGCTGACGAAGCCGACCGAGACCGAGCGCGGCCAATGGTATTTCCAGCGCTATGTCGCGACCTTTCCGACATCGGGCGAATTCGTGCTGTTCGACCGCTCCTGGTACAACCGCGCCGGCGTCGAGCCGGTGATGGGCTTCTGCACGCCGGAGCAATACGAAAAATTCCTGAAGGAGACGCCGCGCTTCGAAAAGATGATCGTCGCGGAAGACATCCAGCTCTTCAAGTTCTGGCTCAACATCGGCCGGGAAATGCAGCTGAAGCGCTTCCACGACCGCCGGCACGATCCGCTCAAGGTCTGGAAGCTCTCACCGATGGACATCGCCGCGCTCAACAAGTGGGGCGACTACACGGACAAGCGCGATCGCATGCTGAAGGAAACCCATACGGACCACGCCCCCTGGACCGTGATCCGCGCCAATGACAAGCGCCGCGCCCGCATCAACCTGATCCGCCACATCCTCGGGACGCTCGACTACGAGGGCAAGGACGAGAAGGCGATTGGCGAGATCGACAAAAAGATCGTCGGCGCGGGGCCGGGCTTCCTCAAGTAGGCGGCAGGCGGCTCATTCGCCCGGCAGGATGCGGACGGCGTAGAGGTTCACGCTCGCATCCCCGCCGGTGATGTCGCTGTTCAGCACGAGATGGCCCGGCTCGCTCGGCGAGAGCGAGCGGTCGAATTCCACCTGGAACAGGATGTCGGTCCGCTCCGACACGGTGAAGCGATGGCGGCCGCAGCCGCCCATGGTGGAGAAATCGCATTCGACCGCGACCTGCACCGGCTTGCCGTTGACCGACTGCACGGTCATGGCGATCGTCGAGGTCTTGCCGCCCATCTCGCCGAGGATTTCGGGCGAAACCTCGATCAGCACCGCGCCCTCGCGCTCCGGATTGGTGGAGGTTACGCGCACGGCAGGCCCCTCATTGGTGCTCACCGCCTCGAAACGGCCCGACGTGCCGGCGGACAGCCGTGCCGCATCGCCCGGCGAGAACACGGCCCGCCAGTCGGAGGAGAAGCGGCTCTGTGTGTCGAGCGCCTTCTTGATGGGGTCCTCGCCGGAAAAGTCCTCGCCGGAAACGGTGGCCGGCGGCGTCGAGCCGTCCGCGCCGCTGCGCAGTTCCTGGAGCAGGCCGCTCGTCTGCACCCACCAGGCAAGCGCACCGCCGGCGGCAATCAGCGTCGCCACGACGAGCAGGAAGGAGAACAGCCGGCCGCGCCGCTTGCGCGCCTTGGCGACCCGCTCGGGACGAAAATCCGATGCCTCGCTGGCGGCAGCGGCAGCGGAGGCCGTATTCGGCGTGCTCTTGGCAAAGCCGTCCTCGCGTTCGGGGCGGAGGGCACCGATATCGCTTGCCGCCGACGGCCGATCCGCCTCCAGGCGCGGCTCGGGGCGATCCTCCCGCTCGGCGCGCAGCACCGGTTCCGGCCGTGCCTCGACCGCCGGCTCGACGCGAACCTCGCGGGCCGGCGCCGCCGAAAGCTGCGCGCGCTCTTCCGCCTCGATCTGGTGAATGGTGGCTTCCAGCCGGTGGCGCTGGCCGGCGATCGTCTCGGGGTCGTTGATCTCCTGCTTGCGCAGGCCCGCCTCCAGCGCGTTGCGCGCCGACTGGTAGATCCGCGCCCGAACTTCGGCATTGGCGCGTTCCGAGCGCGCCAGCGCGTTTCTGATTGCCGTCTCCAGTCCGCTCACATCCGACCCTTCTGCGGGAGCCGCGCGAGACCGCGGCCATGATACACTGTGGAACGAGCTCCACTTTCCGGCTTTCGTTAGCATTTGCGTAACGTTTGCCGGGAATTTGCGCAAGCCTTCCAGCCGAAACTGCCCCTGCTTGGCCGGGGATAAGCGCCGCGACGGGGCGATGGATCGCGTGCGGCGGGCCCGCTGGCGCAGGTCACGGCAATCCTCGCCCCCTGCGCAGACGCCCGCCATTTGTCGCGGACAGACACTTCATTCATGTGCCCGCACTCACCTCCGCTCCGCCGTCAGGGGAGGCACGCCTGGTGCGTTCCTGGTGCGGACAATGCCGCGGGGCGTGTCCCTCCTTGCAGAAGGCAATCGCCCATGGAGTTCGACGTTACCGTTCTCCCCTTCCGCTCCGCAGGGAGAAGGGAGAGGCGCCTCAGCCCCATATGCGATCGCCCTGCTCCTTGCAGGAAGAGATTGCGGCTCCGATGCGATGCCCGGTATCGCGAGGGATAGGTTTCCCTGGGATTGCGGGCGCAAGCCCGTTTCGCGCTTCTGGCGCACATGCTCTCGAAGCCCCGCCGCAACCGCCGTCCCACCGCCCCTTTTCAGCGGGAGTGCTCGCTGCTATGGTTTTGACGTTTACGAAAACGTCAAAACCATACAGGACATCCCTCATGGCCCTGCCCGCGATCCTCAAGGACAAGCTGCGCCTGCCCGTCATCGGCGCGCCGCTCTTCATCGTCTCGCATCCCGCGCTGACCCTTGCACAATGCAAGGCCGGTGTCATCGGCGCCTTCCCGGCGCTGAATGCGCGCCCGGAATCCCAGCTCGACGAATGGCTGGCGGAGATCACCGAGGGCCTTGCCGCACACGATGCGAAGAACCCCGGCCACCCCGCCGCCCCCTTCGCCGTCAACCAGATCGTCCACCGCTCCAACAAGAGGCTGGAGCACGACCTCATGATGTGCGTGAAATACAAGGTGCCGGTGGTCATCTCCTCGCTCGGCGCGGTGCCGGAGGTGAATGCGGCGATCCACTCCTATGGCGGCATCGTGCTGCACGACGTCATCAACAACCGCCACGCCAATTCGGCGATCCGCAAGGGGGCTGACGGCCTGATCGCGGTGGCCGCCGGCGCTGGCGGACATGCCGGCACCCTCTCGCCCTTCGCGCTGGTCCAGGAGATCCGCGAATGGTTCGACGGCCCCCTCCTCCTTTCCGGCGCGATCGCGACCGGCGGCGCCATTCTCGCGGCGGAGGCGATGGGCGCCGACATGGCCTATATCGGCTCGCCCTTCATCGCGACGAACGAGGCGCGCGCGAGCGAGGCCTACAAGCAGACGATCGTCGACAGCGCGAGTGCCGACATCGTCTATTCCAACTATTTCACCGGCATCCACGGCAACTACCTGAAACCTTCCATCGCTGCCGCCGGCCTGGATCCCGACCATCTGCCGGAAGCCGACCCTTCCAAGATGGACTTCGACAAGGCCACCACCGGGGCGAAGGCCTGGAAGGACATCTGGGGCTGCGGCCAGGGCATCGGCGCGATCAAGGCCGTCGCCCCCGTCGAGGACCTCGTCGCCCGACTGGACCGCGAATATCACGCGGCCAGGGGCCGTCTCTGCGCCGCATGACCCGCCCCGATCCGCTGCACCGCACAGGAAAAATGCGGAAGTTGAAACTCCCCGCTTGAAATCTCCTCCCATTGCGGTTATCAGCGCACCCATTCCGGTCCCGACACGCTTCGGGACCCGGCAAGGGCCGCTTTAGCTCAGTCGGTAGAGCACATCATTCGTAATGATGGGGTCACGTGTTCGAGTCACGTAAGCGGCACCACTCACTTCCAAACCCGTAAAATGCCTGTTCACGACGCGGTCGGCGCGTCGGATATCTGTTTTTTCAGGCGGGTGGCGGCCATGGCGTAGCCGCCGGCGGCGCCGTCGATGAAATGCATGTGGTCGCGCCGGAGCGCCGTCGGCACGATACAGGTCATCAGCGCCGAATCCTGCCGGTGCAGGCCGAAATGGCAAATGCCGGCGCCTGCGGCCTGCTCCAGCCGGGCCTCGATCTGTCGAAACCGTGCCGGGTCGATGTCGATGGTCATCTTCAAGCCATCGTCGAACTTGCGGAAATCCGCGTTCCGGGCCACATCCCGGCGGTACGCCTTGGGGTCGAAGCGGCCGAGCGTCAGGCCGAGGCGGTAAAGGCCGGCGGTCAGGAGATGCTGCCCGAGGATGACGAACCAGTGCCGGATGCGCCCTCCCTTCGGGGCCGCCTTCGTTTCCACCGACAAACCGGCGCCGGACAGGCCGATCTGCGGGCCCTCCGGCGCGATCGGATGGCCCTCCCGCTCCTCGCCGCCGGCCAATGCGACGATCTCCAGGACCAGGGCTTCGAAGGCCTGCGCGTTGCCCTGTCCGGCGGGAAGCGCGATGATCGAGACGATGTCGCCGCGGCGGGAGCGGATCGGGTTCCATCGACAGGAGAGGCCGGTAAGGTCCGGATGGGTCTCCGGCGGTGCCGGCGGCACGGCAAAGCGTCCCTCCTTCATGCACGCTTCGGCCCAGCTCGACCCGCCGCCGGCAAACATCGCGTAGGAAACGTCCGGGGTGACCTGGAACCGTGCGACGCGCACTTCGCGCCCGGCGGCGATGATCTCGGCGACGGGAACGAGCGCGACGCGCAGCGTCAGCCCGAGTTCCTTGCCGACCCAGTTCTGCACCGCCGAAAGGGCACTGCGCGCCCTTTCGGCACCGGACGGCGGCACGGCGACGATGGCGCCGTCACCGCCGAAGACGAAGGGAAGATCGTTGTTGCCGAGCGCATTCAGGACCGCCGAGATGACGCTGGCGCCGGCCATGTTGACCGCCTTGTAGCGGCCGGCCTCGATCGCGCCGGAGGAATCGACGATATCCGCCGTCGCCAGCGCCCAGCCGGCCGGCAGCGCATGATAGTTGTGGCTGTCCGCAACGCCGGCGAAATCGACGAAGACGGGAAGCGCGCTGAAGAATGTTTCGCTGGAAAGCTCGTTCATGCCGCAAGGCTACCATATCGGCGCGGGGCAGACGACGGTGGTTCGGCCAGGAGCGGAGAACCGCCTGTCGCCGGCAACGTGCCTGGAACACAGGCGCCTGGGGCGAAGCACACCGGCCTTCGACCGCGCGAGGCAGGAAGGCCCGCCGGAACCGGCGGGCTTGCGGGATGCAGGCGGTTTCCTCCATCGTGCGGCCGGCGCATGCGCTGAGGGCTGCCAGCCCGGTCAGCCGACCTTGTGTTCCGGATCGAGCCTCGAGCCGGTGTCGGACGGCGGCTCGATGATGATCGGCGACGGCGCTTCGGTGGCATCCACCTCACGGATCCATTCGCGCCAGATGGCGACGAGGAGGGCCATGAGGACGGGACCGATGAAGAGGCCGAGGAACCCCATGGTCTTCACGCCGCCGATGAGGCCGAAGAAGGTGGGCAGGAACGGCAGCTTGATCGGACCGCCGACGAGGCGGGGCCGCAGCGTCTTGTCGACGATGAAGAGCTCGACCGATCCCCAGACGAAGAGGGCGAGGCCCGCGACGGGCGAGCCGCTGGAGACGAGATAGATGGAGACGAGCGTGAAGGAGAGCGGCGCACCGCCGGGGAAGAGCGCCATGATGCCGGTCAGGACACCGAGCGTGACGGCCGACGGCACGCCGGCGATCCAGTAGGCGATGCCGAGCACGATGCCTTCGCCGATGGCGATCAGCGTCATGCCGGTGACGGTGGAGCTGATCGTCGCCGGCACGATGCGCGAGATGCGCTCCCAGCGCATCGGCAGGATGCGCTCGCCCAGCCGATCCACCTGGCCGGCGAAGGACTGGCCGTCGCGATAGATGAAGAAGAGAGCGATCAGCATGAACAGCATGGCGAGCAGCAGGCCGAAGGCCTTGCCGCCGGCCGCCAGCGCAACCCGGTAGATATTGCCGATATTGGCGCCGCTGACGATCTGCGTCAGCTCGCCGATGGCCCCCGGGTGATCGAGGAAGCGCGTCCATTGCATGTCGAGCCAGCCGCCGATCACCGGCAGCGCGCCGATCCAGTCCGGCGTCGGCGCGCCGGTGCGGTTCGTCTCGACGGCCCAGCCGATCCAGTCGCGGATCTCGTGGAAGGCATAGGTCGAGGCGATCATGATCGGCCCGACGATGAAGGCGAGGATCAGAAGGATGGCGATGGAGGCGGCGAGCGTGCGATTGCCGTTCACCTGGGCGAGCAGGCGCGAATAGAGCGGCCAGCTGGCAAAGGCGATGACGAGCGCGGCAAGCACCGGCACGACGAAGCCGTGGAAGAAGTAGATGCCGGCGAACACGATGAGGACGAGGAGCCAGCGCGCCGCCGAGATGGGCGATATGAGCGCGACGCTGCTCGGGCGCGCCGCGCCGAGAAACCGGGGCTCACTTCTGCGATGTTCCGAATGCAGCAAACTCGTCCACTCCCTTGGGGCCGGGCTCCGGCCGACTGTCTAGATAAGGTGTATCCCAAGAATGTTAAACATATACGTGGTTTTTTTGGCGGGGCGCGCCGAGAGGTCGCAGACGGGCGCGATCGCCCGTTCACGAAAGATGGAACGGCAGGCCGCAGGTGGATTGTTGACGTTTACGTCAATGTAAGTTACCGATGACCCTTGATGACGCTTGCCAAAAGCTTCATCCTGTGTGCATCGGATGGTTGGAGGACCCTTCGGTGCCGGCGGGACCGCGCGCAAGAGGAGGAACATCATGTCGGCCACGATCCAGGACACTTCCCCGCAACCGACCGGCCGTTTCTGGCTTGCCTCCTACCCGGAAGGCATGGCGGAGGCGATCGCCCCGCTCGAACATGCCTCGATCGGCGCCCTCGTCGAGAGCTGCTGCGCGCGCTATGCCGATCGCCCGGCCTTCACCAGCATGGGCAAGACGCTGACATTCCGCGATTTCGAGGCGGCCTCGGCCCGGATCGGCGCCTGGCTGCAGGCAAGGGGCCTCGAAAAGGGCGACCGTGTCGCCGTCATGATGCCGAACATCCTGCAGAACCCGGTGATCATCTTCGGTATCCTGCGCGCCGGGTTCGTCGTGGTGAACGTCAACCCGCTTTACACGCCGCGCGAGCTCGAACACCAGCTGAAGGATGCCGGCGCCAAGGCACTGTTCGTGCTGGAGAATTTCGCGAGCACCGTGGCGCAGGTCGTCTCACGCACGGCCGTCAGGCATGTCGTCGTCGCCACGATGGGCGACATGCTCGGGCTCAAGGGCCTCATCGTCAACCTCGTCGTGCGCAAGGTGAAGAAGCTCGTGCCGGCCTGGTCGCTGCCGGGCCATGTGCCGTTCACCCAGGTGACGGCGGAAGGCGCGCGCGGCACGCTGAAACCCGTCGACATTGCGCCGGACGACACCGCCTTCCTGCAATATACCGGCGGCACGACGGGCGTTTCGAAAGGCGCGACGCTGACCCATGCCAACCTGCTCTCCAATATGGAGCAGATCAAGCTGTGGATCGAGCCGACCTTCCATATCAAGAAGCGGCCGGACCAGCTCGTCTTCATCTGCGCGCTGCCGCTCTACCATATCTTCGCCTTGACGGTGAACGGGCTGATGGGCATCGCGCTCGGCGGTCACAATGTGCTGATCGCCAATCCGCGCGACATCCCGGCCTTCGTCAAGGAGCTGGCGAAATACCGGGTGCATATCTTCCCCGGGCTCAACACGCTGTTCAACGCGCTGATGAACAATCCGGACTTCGCCAAGCTGGACCTTTCCGGCCTCGTGCTGACGCTCGGCGGCGGCATGGCGGTGCAGCGGCCGGTCGCCGAGCGCTGGCAGAAGATGACGGGCTGCGCCATCACCGAGGGCTACGGCCTTTCGGAGACCTCGCCGGTGGCGACCGCCAACCGCTTCGACAAGCCGGAATTCACCGGCACGATCGGCCTGCCGCTGCCCTCGACGGACATCGAGATCCGCGATGACGACGGCAGGACGCTGGCGCTCGGCGAGGTGGGCGAGATCTGCATCCGCGGCCCGCAGGTCATGGCCGGCTACTGGCAGCGGCCGGACGAGACGGCCAAGGCGATGACCCCGGACGGCTTCTTCCGCTCCGGCGACATCGGCTTCATGACGCCGGAGGGCCTTATCAAGATCGTCGACCGCAAGAAGGACATGATCCTCGTCTCCGGCTTCAACGTCTTCCCGAACGAGATTGAGGAAGTGGCGATGTCGCATCCCGGCATTCTCGAATGCGCGGCGATCGGCGTGCCGGACGAGCATTCCGGCGAGGCGGTGAAACTCTTCGTGGTGCGCAAGGACCCCGCGCTGACCGAAGCGGACGTGAAGGCCCATTGCGCGGCGAACCTGACCAACTACAAGCGGCCGAAATTCGTCGAGTTCCGCAACGAGCTGCCGAAATCCAATGTCGGCAAGATATTGCGCAAGGATCTCCGGGGCTGATGTGCGCCCCGGTTAAACCGATTTAATTTTTTCGCCAAGTGGCATTTGCGGTCTTGATTTGCTCCTGCCAAAGCGACTAGCTAGCCGGCATCGTCCCAAGCCAAGGAAGACGCCGATGAACGCGCTTGTCGAAAAGCTGAAATCCATCGTTCGCGATACCAACGCCACAGACATAAGGGCTGCCTTCGCGGCCGATCCGCAGCGGTTCTCCCGCTACAACGCCACGCTCGGCGACCTCCTCTTCGATTATTCCAAGTGTGCGGTCAACGACGCGGTGCTCGACGGGCTGGAAGCACTCGCCCGGCACGCGGACGTGGAGGGCAAGCGCGACGCGATGTTCTCCGGCGCCATCATCAACATCACGGAGGAGCGCGCGGTGCTGCACACGGCGCTGCGCAACCGCGCCAACACGCCGGTGCTCGTCGAGGGCAAGGACGTCATGCCGGATGTCAACGCCGTGCTCGACGCCATGGGCGCCTTTGCCGACGGCATCCGCTCCGGCGCGCTGAAAGGCGCGACGGGCAAGAAGATAACCGACGTCGTCAACATCGGCATCGGCGGCTCGGATCTCGGCCCCGTCATGGCGACGCTGGCGCTCGCCCCCTATCATGACGGTCCCCGCCTGCATTTCGTCTCGAACATCGACGGCGCGCATATCGCCGACACGCTGAAACTTCTTTCGGCCGAAACCACGCTCTTCATCGTCGCGTCGAAGACCTTCACGACGATCGAGACGATGACGAATGCCGCGACGGCGCGCAGGTTCATCGCCGATGCACTCGGCGAGGCGGCGGTCGGCAGCCATTTCTGTGCGGTCTCCACGGCGCTCGACAAGGTCTCCGCCTTCGGCATCGAGGGAAACCGCGTCTTCGGCTTCTGGGACTGGGTCGGCGGGCGCTACTCGATCTGGTCGGCTATCGGCCTGCCGCTGATGATCGCCATCGGCAAGGAGAACTTTGCCGCATTCCTCGCCGGCGGCCACGCGATTGACACGCATTTCCGCGAAGCGCCGATCCGGGAAAACATCCCGATGCTGCTCGGCCTCATCGGCTATTATCATCGCAACGTGCTGGGTTATCCCTCACGCGCCATCCTGCCCTACGATCAGCGCCTGTCGCGCTTCCCGGCCTATCTCCAGCAGCTCGACATGGAATCGAACGGCAAGTCCGTGACGATGGATTCGACGCCGGTCGAGGGCCAGACCGGCCCGGTCGTCTGGGGCGAGCCCGGCACCAACGGCCAGCACGCCTTCTACCAGCTCATCCACCAGGGCACGGCGATCATCCCGGCGGAATTCATGATCGCGGCGAACGGTCACGAGAAGGACCTGCGCCACCAGCACCAGCTCCTGATCGCCAATTGCCTGGCGCAGTCCGAAGCCCTGATGAAGGGCCGCACGCTGGCCGAGGCCAAGGCGCAGCTCACCTCGAAGGGCATGGACGAGGCGAAGGCGGACAGGATCGCCCCGCACCGCGTCTTCTCCGGCAACCGCCCGTCGATCACCATGGTCTATGACAGCCTGACGCCCTTCGCGCTCGGCCGATTGATTGCCCTTTACGAACATCGTGTCTTCGTCGAGGGCGCGCTCTTCAACATCAACTCCTTCGACCAATGGGGCGTGGAGCTCGGCAAGGAACTGGCGACGGGCCTGCTGCCGGTCGTGGAAGGCAAGGAAAGCGCCGCGGGGCACGATTCCTCGACAGCCGGCCTCGTGGCCGCGCTGCTGAAGGCGGCGACGTAGTCTCAGCGCAGGCTGAGGCGGCGTGCCGCGAATGCATCGCGCGGCACGCGGGCGAGGTTGCCCAGGAACTCGCGGGCGCAGGCGCGCCAGCTATAGGCCATGGCACGGCCGCGCGCGGCCTCCTTGGGGATGTCGAGTGCGGCAAGGGCCGCTTCCCGCAGATCCTCCGACAAGGCGCCGCCCTCGCCCAGAACGTCCCGCGGGGCCGTGACCGGAAAGGCGGCGACCGGAACGCCGCTTGCCAGCGCTTCCAGCATGACATTGCCGAACGTGTCCGTGCGGCTCGGGAAGACGAAGACATCGGCAGCGGCATAGATCGCGGCAAGCTCCTCGCCGGTCTTGCGGCCGAGGAAATGCACGTCCGGATACCGCTGGCGCAGCGCGGCAAGGTCCGGCCCGTCGCCGACGACGACCTTGCTGCCCGGCAGGTCGAGGCCGAGGAAGGCGGGCAGGTTCTTTTCCACCGCCACGCGCCCGACATTCAGGAAAACGGGCCGCGGCAGGCCGAGATCGCGGCGCCGCGCCGGATCGAACAATTTCGTATCGACGCCCCGCGACCAGCGCTTGATGCGCACGAAGCCCCGCGCCGCCATTTCCGCCCCGAGCGACTTGGTCGCCACCATCATGCCGTTGCCGGCATTGTGGAAGCGGCGCAGCCACCAGTAGCTAAGGCTTTCCGGGACGGGCAGGCGCGCGCTGATGAATTCGGGAAAGCGCGTATGATAGGCCGTCGTGAACGGCAGGCGGCGCTCCAGGCAGGCGCGCCGTGCCGCCATGCCGAGCGGGCCTTCGGTGGCGATGTGGATATAGTCCGGCGCGATCTTCTCGATCTCGGCCAGGACACGGCGCTTCGAGGCTATGGCGAGCCGGATCTCCGGATAGGACGGCAGCGGCACCGTGGTGAAACCCTGCGGCGTCAGGAAGGCAACCTCGATACCCTCCTCCGCCATCGAGCGGGCCAGCTCCTCCAGCGTATGGACCACGCCGTTCAGCTGCGGGTGCCAGGCATCCGTGACGACGAGGATGGTGGGCGCCGGGCCGTTCGGGCGGGCGGCATCGGGCGAATCTGGAGCGGTGTGATCGAGCATGGCCCCTTTGACCACGCTGCGATGACAGGCGGATGAAGGCGCACTTTGGGCCTGGCACGCCCTTTTCGGGGTGCGCCCGTCGGCTTAAGCCAGCCCGATTTCCTTGGCCCAGGGCGGGTTGGCGCCGGCGCGCGAGACGGTGACGGCGGCGGCCTTGGCACCGAGCGCCAGCACCTTGGCGATCTGGTCTTCATCGAGCCGGGCGACCTGGTACTTGGTGAGGAGGTTCTGCATCTTCAGCGAGGCGAGCACGCCTGCATCGAACGTATCGCCGGCACCGACCGTGTCGACCACGCTCACGCGCTCGCTCGGCACGATGACCTTGTGGTTCGCGCTGTAGCCGACGGCGCCTTGCGCGCCGCGCGTGACGACCACGAGCTTGGCGCCATGATGCAGCCAGTGGCGGGCAAGCGCCTCCTCGTCCCCCTCGAGGCCGAACCAGGCGAGGTCCTCGTCGGAGAACTTGACGATGTCGGCCATGGCCGCCATGCGGCGGATGCGGCCGAGATGGGCGTCCTTGTCCTTGATGAAGCCGGGCCGGATGTTGGGATCGAGCGAGATGACGCGCTTTTCGTGCTCGCGCCGCAGCAACGCCTCGTAGGTGGAGCCGCAGGGCTCGGGAATGAGGCTGATGGCGCCGAAATGCAGCGCCTCGCAGTCATCGCCGAGAAGCGGCAGCTCCGCCTCGGTGATCATGCGGCCGGCGGTGCCCTCGTCATAGAAGGCATAGCTGGCGTGGCCGTCGACGAGCTTGACGAAGGCGACCGTCGTCGGGCGCGAAAGCGTTGCGCAATAGCTGTAGTCGACGCCGCTTTCGCCGAGCGTCCTGCGCAGGATGTCGCCCATCATGTCGTCGGAAAGGCCGGTGAAGAAGCCGGTCGGCACGCCGAGGCGGCCGAGCGCGATCGCCGTGTTGAAGATCGCCCCGCCGGCATAGGGTGCATAGGCATCCTCGCCGAGCGTTGTCGTCCGCGGCAGCATGTCGATCAGCGCTTCACCACAACACAGGATCATTCCCGTTCCTCCCTAGGCAATTCCGGCAGAGCCGATTTCAATCGATTTAAACGATCTCGATGGAAAGCGCCAGAGGCTTTTACGAGGTCGGCAGTTCCGCAACGCCGCCATGGGCGGCCGACCAGGCGAGCGGCGCATCGAAAAAGGCGGCGACGGAGGCGAGCGTCACGTCGTCGAACAGCTTCTCCTGCCGCGCCACGGCCAGCACGTCGCGCCAGGTGGCGATGTGATGCAGCCTGACACCGCCATTGGCATAACGCGCCTCGGCCTCCTTGAAGATGCCGTAGTAGAACAGCGACATGCCGTGGTCGACCACGCCGCCGGCGGCACGGATCGCGTCGATGAAGGTGAACATGGAGCCGCCGACGGTGACCAGGTCCTCGATGACGAGCACGCGCGCACCTTCCGGCATCACGCCTTCGATCTGCGCGTTGCGACCGTGGCCCTTCGGCTTCTTGCGGACATAGATCATCGGCAGGGCGAGGCGATCGGCGAGGAGGGCGGCGAAGGGAATGCCGGCCGTCTCGCCGCCGGCGATCACGTCGAAACGTTCGAAGCCGGCTTCACGCACGAGGGTCGCGGCGGCGAAATCCATGATCGCCGAGCGGATGCGCGGATAGGAGAGCAGCTTGCGGCAGTCCATGTAGACCGGGGAGGCCATGCCGGAGGCGAGCTTGTAGGGCTCCTCGGGGCGGAAATGCACCGCCTTGATCTCCCAAAGCATGCGGGCCATCAGCTCCGCCATCACGGCCCGGTCCGGAAAGGAATTGGAAAACATCGGCATCTCCCGCATGACTGTCTGCCCGTGCGCATAGCAGCAAGAGCCTCGGCTTTCCAGCGGCAGCGGCCTTTTCCAGAGGCCTGACGGCGAAAAACCCTCCCCGGAGGCCGGGAAGGGTTTCTGGAGGATCAGGGTCCGGCGCCTGTTTCAGGCGGCCGAGCGGCGGGCGTCGATCGAGAAGGTCCCGGGGCCGAAGGCGGCGAGCACGAGGAAGCCGCCGGCGATCGTGATGTTCTTCCACATCATCAGGCCGTTGAAGACGGTGAGCAGGCCGTTGGCGCCGTCCGGGAAGCCTTCGATGGCGATCGTGCCGCTGTGGAACACGAGAGCCGTGAACACGCTGAAGGCGGCGAGAAGGTAGGCGGCGATGCGCGTCTGGAAGCCGACGAGGACGAAAATGCCGGCGACGAGTTCAAAGATGCCGGCGAGATAGGCAAGCGCGGTCGCAGCCGGGAGGCCCGCACCGGCGATCATGCCGGCCGTGCCCGAGGGATCGATGAGCTTCGGATAACCGGCGGTGATGAACATGAGGGCGAGAAGAATGCGTCCGACGAGGACGACGGCGTTCTGTTGCATGGAAAGCTCCTGAGGCTTCGGCGTTTGCGTTGACGAAGAGATATCAGCTTTCTTTCGTCAAACTAGACGGCCGATCGAAAGACAGATCGTTCTCTTTTTGTGAACGATATCGCCTGTTCCCGGCGGAACAGAAGAGGCGTCGCCGCCGTGCGACAACGAGATCACGACACCCCGCCCCCCTCCTGCCGGAACCTCCATGCGTCATTCTCTCCTCGCCCTTGCCCTTGCCGCCGTCTCCTTCACCTTCATCGCGACCGGCCATGCCGGTACGCCCTATGCGCAGGGCTACTACGGGCATTACCAGCAGACCTGCATCACCAAGCGCATCCGCACGGAAGACCCACATGGCAAGACCATCACCAAACGCGTCCGCATCTGCCAATAGGAGACGAGGCCGTCCCGGAAAGCTCCGTTCTTTTCTGTTGCAAGCGCCCGGCGGCTGGGCGAAGATTTCAACCGAGCGGCGTATGTTTGTTTCGTCCGCGGCGGTCGGGGGAAACCGGGTATGAACGAGATCAACAAGAGTGCCGCGTTCTGGCGTTCTTTTCCGATTTTCGAGGGGTTTGGCAAGGACACGATCGGCGAGATCGCCGGCATCGCCACCTTTCGCAAATGGCCGGCCGGCACGGTGATCTTCCAGCGCGGCGACGAGGGCACCTATCTCATCGTGCTCGTTTCCGGCCGCATCAAGCTCTCGCTCATCACGCCGCAGGGCAAGGAACTGTCGCTGCGCCAGCTCGAGGCGGGCTCCATCCTCGGCGAAATGGCGATCCTCGACGGCCAGCCGCGCTCGGCAGATGCCACCGCCGTCGTCGCGACGGAAGGCTATGTCATCGCAAAGCGCGACTTCCTGGAGATCCTCACCCGCAACCCGACGGCCGCGCAAGCGATCATCCACTATCTCTGCACCAAGCTGCGCGAGACGACGGAACAGCTCGAGACCATCGCGCTCTACGACCTCGATGCGCGCGTGGCGCGCTTCTTCCTCGCCACCTTGCGCAACATCCATGGCGAGGAGCTGCCGGAGAGCGCCAATCTCCAGATCTCGCTGAGCCAGACCGAGATCGCTAGCATCGTCGGCGCGAGCCGGCCGAAGATCAACCGGTCGATCCTCGCGCTGCAGGAAGCCGGCGCCATCCGCCGCAACGACGGCATCATCCATTGCCATATCGGCCGGTTGCGGACCATCGCCGAGCCGGACGATGACTAGAGTGTTCCGATGCAATCCAAAACGCGGCGCCGCAACGAATCCATGCCGGAATTGCCGTAGCCCGCGGATCCCAGGGTCATGATCGCCAAGAGATACAGACCGCTTGCCGCCGGCCTCGTGGCGAGCCTTGCCGGCGCGCTGGCGCTGTTCTTCCTTGGCGAGACGGCGCTGGAGCGGCAGCGCGAATTCTATTTCGATGCCCTGACCCAGGCGGTTCCGGCGGTCCAGAGCGACCGGATCGTCGTCGTCGACATCGACCGCAAGGCCTTCCAGAGCGCGCCGGAGCGAGACTGGACACGCACGCAGACGGCGGTGCTGATCGAACACCTGGCCGCCGCGAAACCGGCCGCGATCGCCTTCGACTTCGTCTTCAGCACCAATTGCGCCGCGGACGACCCCGCCAATGCAGCGCTGGCAAGCGCCATCGGCAAGACGACGACCATCTTGGGCTTCCTCATCGGCGAGACGTTCGACGGAGCGCCGCATCCCGTGCCCGCGCTGGCCCTGCAACAACCGGTCGACGTGCCGGAACTCTGGTTCATCGACGGCACGGAAAGCTCGTGCTCCTTCCTGCAGGACAAGGCCAAGGCGGCGGCCGCCGCCTTCCTCGTCGGCGACGAGGACGCGGTGGTCCGCCGGGTGCAGGCCTATGCGATCGTCGGCAATGCCGCCTATCCGGCGCTCGGCGTCGAGGCGGCGCGCCTTGCGGCCGGTGCGCGCACGCCGGTGCTCGGCGGCCGTCCGGCCTGGCTGCGCCATGATTCCCGCATCCTTCGGCTCGACGAGGACGGCAGCCTGCGCTTCGTGGCAAGCAGCGCCGGCACGATCGGCGCGCGGACCCTTTCGGCGGCGGATGTCGTCGCGGGTACGGTGCCGGCGGACCGGATCGCCGGCAAGGTCGTGCTGATCGGCAGCAGCCTGCCCAATCTCGGCGGGCTGCGCACCAGTGCCTCCATGCCGCTCGAACCGTCGGTGCAAATCCATGCCGACGTGGCGAACGCCATCCTGACCGATCATATCCCGACGCGCGACCTCGGCCTCCTGCCCGTCGAAGCGGGCTTCGCCTTCCTCGCCGGGGCGGCGGCGGCGCTGGCGGCGGCGCGGCTTCGCCCGCTCTTTGCCGCGCTCGCCGGCATCGGGCTCGTCGGCCTCGTCTTCGGCGCGTCGGTCCTGCTCTATGCGCGCACCGCGCTTCTCTCCGATGCGGGCGGCGTTTCGCTGATCGTCGCCACCGCGGCGCTCGTCACCGGCCTCCTGCAATTTGCCCATGTGCGCCGGGCCGAAGCGACGGCCCGCCAGCGCTTTGCGCAATACCTGCCGCAATCCGTCGTCGCCCGCTACATCGACAACCCGGATCTCGGCCGCGTCGCCGGCGAGGAACGGCAGGTGACGGCCCTGTTCACGGACATAGAGGGCTTTTCCGCGCTTGCCCAGAAGATCGGGCCGCATGATCTCGTCAAGCTGCTCGACATCTACTTTTCCGAGGTCAATGCCCTCGTTGCGCGGCATGGCGGCATGGTGGACAAGGTGGTGGGCGACGCCGTGCACGCGCTCTTCAACGCGCCCGACGATCTGGAGCGCCATGTCGACAAGGCGCTTGCCTGCGCAGACGAGATCCGTGCGCTGACGGAAGAGATGCGCCGCCGCCCCGCCTTCCTCGAAAAGGCGTTCGGGCGCACGCGCATCGGCGTCGAGACGGGCATGGCGGTGCTTGGGGAGGTGGGGACCGGCGGCAAGCTCGACTATACCGCCCATGGCGACGCCGTGAACCTTGCCGCCCGGCTGCAGGATGCCAACAAGTTCCTGGGGACCCAGATCTGCGTGGGGCCGCGCGCGGCCGGCGAAACCAGCCGCCCGCTGCGCGCCATCGGCAACCACGAAATCCGCGGCTTCGGCACGATGGAGCTGTTCACGCTCGATTGACGCCCGGGCCGGCGCGGGCGCATACCCGCCCTTCCCCCAATTTTACAGCCGCGTCAGCGGATCCCGACGCTCGCATAGGCCTCGCGGATGCGGGCCTCGCCCCATCGGGTGATCTCGCCCGGCGCGGCGCCCGCCGACGCGATCTCGACGCCCTCGCCGCGGCCGACCGGACGCGTGACGCCGCCGCCCGAGACCTCGACGAGACCGTGCTCGACGAAGACGGCGAAGACGCCGCGGCTCGGACCGGCGAAGAACTTGGTGCCGCGCACGCCGATCATGCCGAAGGCGGTGCGCATGGTGAGGTCGATCTTCGCAAGGCCTTCGGGCCGGTCGAAGACCATTTGCCCCGTGCCGAGCTCGATGACGCCGCCTTGGCCGGCGATAAAGGTGTCGATCAAGAGTTCCGTCTCACTGCCGAGCAGCAGGCTGGTGTCATCGCCGAGCTCCAGCGAGGCGAAGCTTTCCTTGCCGGTCTTGAGGAAATCATGGTCCATCAGGCTCGCGCCGGCCTTCAGGCCCTCGAGATGGTTCGCCTGCTTGCGGGTGACGTCGCCGGTGATCTCGACGGCCTTGCCGATCACGGCATTGGCCTGGGTGGCGCGGATGCCGATGCCCGTCAGGGCCAGCGCGCCGCCCGCTATGAAGAGCCTGCGGCTGAAGGAGACCGGACTGAAAGCGTTGAGCGTTCGCATGACATGCCTTTCGCGCGAGAACAAACCCGACGGAATGGAATTGAACCGATGCAGACCGTGCCGTCAACCGCGCACCGCCTGCCCTGCACCCCTTATGCGCCGCCCTGCCCGCTCCTTCTGTTCCCGCGGAAACAGCCGTCTTTCGCCCGTCCTCTAAGGTGCGGTCATCCAACGAAGGGAGACGGATCATGATCAAGCGATCCACAGGAATGAAGACGGCTGGCCGCGCCCTTTTCTTCGCGGTCCTTCTTGCAGGCGCCGCAGGCGGCGCCAGGGCCGATGTGCTTTCCATCGAAAACCGGTGCGACGCCAGCGCCGGCAGCCGCTACGACATGACGCGCAACACAACCTTCGCGCCGGTCGCGCTCGACGACATCGAGATCGGCCCGGCGCTTTCGGCCTGCCGCGAAGCCTACAATGCCGGCGGCGGGGCGCGCATGGCCTTCCAGCTTGCCCGGGCGCTGGAGCGCGCCGGCCAGGACCTCGAGGCCATGAAGCTCTATGCGGAGGCGGCCGCGCTCGGGCATACGGTGGCGATGGTGAACTACGGCGCCATGCTCGGCAAACGCGGCGATGCCGCCGCGGAATTCAGCCATTACAAGAAGGCTGCCGAACTGGGCGACCTGCTCGGCGCCTACAATCTCGCCGTCGCCTATCGCGACGGTATCGGCACGAAGATCGACGGCGCGGCGGCGGCCCGCTGGTTCGACAAGGCAGCCGCCGCCGGCGACGAGACCGCCGCCTTCAATCTCGGCGTGCTGCTCGACGACGGCAGCCTGATCGAGGAGGACAATGCACGGGCGGCGGCCTTCTACCGCCTCGCCGCCGAAGGCGGCAGCGTCGATGCGATGATCAATCTCGGCCTCATGCTGGAAGCCGGGGAAGGCATCTCGCAGGACCTTGCCGCGGCCGCCGGCTACTTCAAGCAGGCCGCCGACCGCGGCGACAGCTACGGCAAGCTGAAATTCGGCCTGATGCAGCAGAGCGGCACCGGCATCGTGAAGAATGTCGAGCAGGCGGTGACCAGCCTCGTCGCGGCCTTCGAGATGCGCGATGTCGATCTCGAGGTCATCCTACGCGACACGCCGGAAAAGCTCAGCGCCGACGCCCGCCTTGCCATCAAGCAGGTGCTTGCCGGACGCAAGCTGATTGCCGGCGCCGAGAATGCGGAGATCGACCCGATCACCCTCGGCGCCATCGAGAAGCACTACGCCGGAAACTAAGCCTTTCCTTGGGGAGGGATCAGCGAATCTCGCCCGCCTGCGGTCCCCAGGTGTCCGTCATCGCAAAGCCGTTCGCCAGCGGATCGGTCGGGTCGAGCGCGATCTGGTGGAGGCCGAATGTCCAGCCGCGGCCGGTGATGGTCGGGATGATGGCCTTGCGGCCGGCAACGACCGTTTCGGCCTCGAGCCCCACCTCGAATTCGGACCCGATGATCGAGCGCGAGCGGAACGTATCGCCCACCTTGGCAAGGCCGCGGGCATGCAGCGTTGCGAGGTTGGCCGAGTTGCCGGTGCCGCAGGGCGAGCGGTCGACGCGGCCGGGCCACATGGTGGTGGCGGTCCGCACCAGGCCATCCGGGTCGCGATCACGGAACATGACATAGGCGACGCCACTGATCTCCGGGATTTCCGGGTGCACCACCTTCATCGACGTGTTGATCAGGTCCTTCAGCGCCATGCCGGCGTCGACAAGCGCACGGGCATTGGCCTTCTCGATCTTCGTGCCGATCTGGTCGACATCGACGAGCGCATAGAAAATGCCGCCATAGGAGATGTCGAAGCGCACGCGGCCCCAGTGCGGCGTGTCGATTTCCACGTCGAGCTCCTGCACGAAGGACGGCACCATGGTGAGCCTGACCTTCTCGCAGCGCCCGTCGCGGCAGGTCGCCGTCGCCTTGACGAGGCCGGCGGCCGTGTCGAGCACCACCACCGTTTCCGGCTCCTTCATCTCGACGATGCCGGATTCCAAGAGCGCCGTGGTGACGCAGATCGAATTGGAACCGGAGGAGGCGTGCGCCTGGTCGGCCTGCAGGATGATGAAGCCGGCATCGGCTTCCGGCCGCTTGGCGGGAACCAGAAGGTTCACCGAACCGGTTGCGGCCGCGCGCGGCTCCAGGCACAGGAAGCGGCGCAGGCTGTCATCCACCGTGTTGATGTGGTGGAGCTGCTCGGCGATCGTGTTGCCGGGGATCTTCGGCACGCCGCCGATCGCCACCTTGCCGATCTCGCCTTCGCAATGAACGTCCAGCAGCTGGATCGTACGCTTCCATCTCATGTCGATATGCTCCGTCTGTGCCGGTCCGGCGGCGGTTTCCATCCCCGGGGCCATGGGCGGGGAACAGTTGTTTCATTCTTCTGATATATCAGATTGCTGCTCGTTCCAACTGCTTTTCATGCGACGGGTTTGCACGCTACGAAAAGCACCCGGGAGGAGATTGCCCATCCCGGACAATCCGTTCGCCACGAGGCCCTTTCATGACCAAGCTCATTGTCTTCACCGATCTGCACATGGTGCCCGAGGGCACGAAGATCATCGGCCTCGATCCCTATCAGCGCCTGCTTGCCGGCATCGAGCATGTCAACCGTCACCATGCCGACGCCGACCGGGTCATCTTCACCGGCGACCTGACGCACCGTGCCGACACGATGTCCTACCAGCGCCTGCGCGACCTGCTGTCGCTGCTCGTGCCGCCTGCCGCCATCACCATCGGCAACCACGACTATCGCGAGCGTTTCCTTGAGACCTTCGCCCATGTGGCGCCCGACGAGAACGGCTTCGTGCAACAGGTGGTCGACTTCGACGACTGCCGCGTGGTGCTGCTGGACACGCTCTTCGCTCCACCCTACGACTATCCGCGCAGCCATGCCGGCTACCTGTGCGAACGACGCCTCGCTTGGCTCGACCGGATGCTGGCGGGCGCGAACGGCCTTCCGGTCCTCCTCTTCATGCACCACCCGCCGCACAAGACGGGTTTTACCGGCATGGACGCGATCAGGCTCGGCAACGAGGACGCCTTCTACGACCTCGTGCTGAAACACGGCAATGTGCGCCACATCTTCGCCGGCCATGTGCACCGCACGATCGGCGGCTCGCATCGCGGCATTCCCTTCTCTATCTTCAAGAGCCCCGTCCACCAGCAGCCGATGCCCTTCGACACGCCGAACGCCTCGCTCTCGGTGGACGAGCCTGCCGCCTACGGCATCGTCGTGGTGACGGGCGAGGGCCTGCAGGTGCACCACGAGGACTACGAAATCGCGCGGCGCGATTCCGAGATCGCCTGAAGAGGCCGGTTAACGCGCGTTACACATCGTGATGCCCGATCCGCGTTCTGCGGGAACCGGGCAGGGCATCCCACGTTGTCTCCGCCGAAGGGGTGGGAAACCCAACTTTCGAAGGAGAAAGACATGCGCAAGATTCTCATGGCCGGTGCCGCGCTGGCACTCATCGGCGCCACGGTCGCCCATGCGGACGATGGCGACAAGGAAGTTCTCGGCGGCGCTGCGGGCGGTGCCGCCGGTGCCGCTGCGGGCGCCGTGGTCGGCGGCCCGGTCGGCGCCATCGTCGGGGGCGTCGTCGGCGTGGCGATCGGCGCGGAAGCCGCCGTTCCGGACGATGCCCGCGTCTATGTGATGGAAAACCCGACGCCGCCGGTCGTCCTGGACGGACAACTGACCGCCGACACGCGCTTCGACGACACCGTTACGCTGACGCCGATCCCCGATCATCCGGACCTCGCCTATGTCTATGTCGACAACCGCCCGGTGATCGTGCGCACGGACAGCCGCCAGGTCGTCTATGCGCCCGAGATCGAGACGACCGCCAGCATCTCGCCTGACATCCCGGAGACGACCATCACCTATGTCGAGCGCCACCCGCTGGAGCCCGTCGTGCTGGAAGGCCCGGTCGAGGCCGGCGTCGTGGTCCCGGACACCGTCCAGATCGTCGAAGTGCCGGAAAGCCCGACCTATGGCTACATCTATGTCGACGAACGTCCCGTTCTCGTCGACCGCAGCACCCGCGAGGTGATCTGGGTCCGCTGACCCCGCGGGATCATCGAGGAAGGGCGGCCCCTGCGGGGGCCGCCTTTTTACTGTCCGGTCGCCGTCACCGCGGTATCCTCGACCGAGCGGCCGAACCGCAGCCACTGGTCGTCGTAGTTCTTGCGTGTCACCGGATCGAAGACGGCGATGGGCGTGGAGACCGCGATGCTGGCGACGCTGCCCACCGTCTGCGCCGTGCCGAGCGCCACCGCACCGAGCCGGTCGCCGAGGCCGACCTCGGAATCGGTGACGGTCTGGCCGGCGATCAGCCGGTTGCCGATGAGCCGGACGACCTCCGGACTTTCAGCGAACTTCCCGTGGTTCAGGCTGTCGCCGGATTTCAGCGCCGTCAGGTCCAGCACGATGATGCCCTGCTTCTCCAGCATGCTGCGATAGGGTTCCTGGGACGGGTCGATCTGGCCGAGCCGGTCGACATTGCCGGAAATGCGCCGCGAGAGCGTCAGCGCCCGGTCGTCACGCGAAACGAAGAGCGTGAATTGCGGGCGCTCCGCGCCGATGGCGCGCAGCTGCTGGCCGAAGACGTCCACGTCGAGGTCGGGCGAGGCGAGGATGACCTGCTGGATCTTCTTCGGCACGCGCCCGTCGCGGATCGCCATCTGGCGCAGCGTCTCCACCGCAAGCCAGGTGCCCATGGAATGGGCCATGATGGTGATCTCGCCGACCTCCGGCGTGTCGACCGCCGCCCGCAGCAGCTCCTCCAGCGCATCGCGCGAATAGTTCGTGCTTTCCTTGTCGTAGGAATAATCGAAGATGCTGGCGCGCGAGGGCCAGGTGAAGATGACGGGCGCGGCGTCGGTCTTCGAATCGTGCACGATCTGCGCGAAGCGGTAGACGGCATCCTCATAGCGGTTGTTGAAGCCGTGCACGAAGACGAGCACGCGACGGCTTTTCGGCAGGTGCCCGTCGAGCCAGGCGCGGCCGGCCTTCGCGCTGTCGATCGGCGTCACGCTGACGGTGGAGAAATCCTTCATCGGATCGGCCGGCAGCTTTTCCGGCCATTGCACCTGCCCCACCTTGCGCTTGCCGTCCGGCGGAATGGAGACGGTGATGTCGCGCATGACGAGCTCGGAGCCGCGCTCGCCGGAAAACAGCACGCCCGGCTGTTGCGAGGGCGCGCGGGTGGTGGCGACCAGGAGGTCGACCGTGGAGACGCCCGCCGGCGTTTCGCCGCTCGGCACGAGCACGCCCTCCGGCCGGCCGGCGCAACCTGCAAGGGCAAGCAGTCCGGCGAAGATCACGCGACGCAATACGCGCGGCATTTCGCGGTTCATCATGCCCCGCTTCCTTCCGCTTTCAAGGTTTCGCCGGTGCATGCCTCGCACCGTTCATCCCTGCTTAGCCGAGCGGCGGGCGGTTTTGAAGAGAGCCCGAAGGCAAGGACCGCCACGGAGCGCCTCGCGTGGCATATCGGTCACGCGAACAGCAATGCCGGGAGAGAGCCGAGGACGGCCAGGTTCGACCGCGGAGCGGCCGGCAGATCGTCTTTATGGATTGGAAAGAATGGCGCACCCGAAGAGATTCGAACTCCTGACCCCCAGATTCGTAGTCTGGTGCTCTATCCAGCTGAGCTACGGGTGCGCTGGCAGTGGCGGGTCTGTTGCCCGGCTGCGAGGCGGTTCTCTAAAGGGTCCTCCGGTCTATTGCAAGCGTCTTTCGCAGAAATAATGTACTTTTTTCATCGGGCCGTCACACGGGGAGCGGCAGAGGCCCGGATTACGAGGCGCGGTGGCGGAAGGCGTCGAGGGGGACGGGGCGGTCCGGCAGCTCGATGCGGAACAGCGTGCCCGGCGTCGGCTTTTCCACCAGCGCGATGGTGCCGCCATGGGCGAGCACGAGCTCGCGGGCGATCGCAAGGCCAAGGCCCGTGCCGCCCGAGCGGACGGAGCCGCGGAAGGCGGCAAAGAGGTTTTCGCGCGCCTTTGCGGGCATGCCGGGGCCGTTGTCGTCGATGGCGATGGACACGACGCTGCCGGTGCGAAGCCCCGTGACGAGCACGGTGCGCCGCTCCGCGCCGCTGTCCTGCGACAGCGCCTCGACGGCGTTGCGGCACAGATTGTGGATGACGCGGAAGAGCTGCTCGCTGTCGGCATCGACCTGCAGGCCCGGCTCGACCTGCGCGACGAAATCGATGTCGCTGCGCGAATCGAGCGCCAGCACCTCGGAAACCTCCTGAACCAGCGGGCGCAGCGCGACGAAGCGGCGGCGCGGCTCCGGCTCGCGCATCCGGCCGTAGGAGAGCACCTCGTTGGTATAGCCCACCGCCCGGTCGATGCTGCGCAGGAGCTTCGGCGCGACACGCTTGACCACGGGGTCGTCGACGTCGGACAGGCGGTCGGACATCAGCTGGGCCGAGGAGAGGATGTTGCGCATGTCGTGGTTGATCTTCGACACGGCAAGTCCGAGATCGGCGAGGTTCTTCTGCTCCTTCAGCGTGCGTTGCAGCGTCTGCTGCATGGCGGCGAGATGGATGCCGGCGACGGCGATCTCGTCGCGCCCGCCGGACGGCTCCAGCACGCGCGCCGGGTTCGACGGGTCGGCGGCGAATTCCTGGATATTCGCGGTCATGCGGCGGATCGGGCGGATCAGCAGGCGGTTGAGCGCGAAGAAGATGGGGCTCGCCGTGACCACGGAGATGATCATGGACAGGATGAAGACGTTGCGCGCATAGCCCAGCATGGCGCGGCGCAGTGCCCGCTCGTCGAGCAGCAGCTCGATGCGCGTGCTCGATTCGCCGACCGGGCCGAAGACGCGGATGACGCGGTCGCCGCCGAAGAGCAGCGTGTCGAAGGCGTCGTAGACGGCGGTCAGCGTCGAGACGTCGGAAAGATCGTATTGCGCGTCGATGCTCGGCGGCATGTCGACGGCGGCGACCATGCGGGAGGCGTCCTCCCGCTTCAGGATGATCGCCTTGGTGCCGGTTGCCATCAGCGTCTCTTCCTGTACGGCGCGCGGCAGCTCGTGGTCCGGCAGGCCCTCGATGACGACGCTGGCGGCCGCCGCGGTGTTCAGGCGGTCGCGCAGCCATTGCAGGCGCATGTTGGCGACCGACGGCACGAAGATCAGCACTTCGGCGATCAGGACGAAGATGGCCGTGACCAGGAGGAGCCGCCCCGACAGGCCGGACAGGAAGCCGACCGCCGGCACCGGCTTCTCGGTCAAGGACGGCACCCCGTCTCTGTCCACCATCTTTCAACTCCTCGGCAGGCCGCGTCGCGACCGGGGATCGGCGACGTATTCCTGCCAATCATAGGAGATTGCGGCAAATTTTCCAACGGCGCCGCGGGAACGGCAAAAACGCAGCGATCCCGCGACCGCCGCGCCGAAGGCCGGAATCCGGCTACGAAATGCCGCAGCGCCCCATGCGCGCCCCTCAGGGCGCGGGGGCGGCGATCAGAATTCCTCCCAGTTCTCCTGGGCGGCCGCCGCCGTGGCAGCGCCGCGATTGCCGCCGAAGGCGCGGGCGACATTGCCGATCATGCGGCGGGCGGGCGATTCGACCGGCCGGGTCTCGGCGCGCACGGCCGCCACGCGCTGCACGGCATCGCCGGTACGGAAGCGGGCGACGAGATCGGCCAGGCTGTCGGCCTCGCCCTTCAGCTTGTGCGTGGCGGCCGAGGTCTCCTCGACCATCGCGGCATTGTGCTGGGTGACCTGGTCCATCTGGTTGATGGCCGTGCTGACCTCCTGGAGGCCCGTCGCCTGTTCGCGGGCCGCGGTAGCGATCGCATGGATGCGGTCGTTGATCGTGACGACGCGGTTTTCGATGTCGGAGAGGGCCGCGCCCGTCTCCTGCACATATTTGACGCCGACGGAGACTTCGTCACCCGACTTGGTGATGAGGCCCTTGATGTCCTTGGCGGCGCTGGCGGCGCGCTGGGCGAGCTCGCGCACTTCCTGCGCGACGACGGCAAAGCCCTTGCCCGCCTCGCCGGCACGCGCGGCCTCGACGCCGGCATTGAGCGCGAGAAGGTTGGTCTGGAAAGCGATCTCGTCGATGACGGAGATGATCTGGCTGATCTCGTTCGAGGCCTGCTCGATGCGGCTCATCGCACCGATCGCATTGCGCACGATGTCGCCGGACTGTTTGGCGCTCTGCGTCGCCTCGCCGACCATGGTCGTCGCCTCGTTCGCCCGCTCCGTCGAGTTCTTGACGGCGGCGGTGATCTCCTCGAGGGCGGCGGAGGTCTCCTCCAGCGCGGCGGCCTGCTGCTCGGTGCGCTTGGAAAGGTCGTCGGAGGCGGTGCGCAGCTCGCCGGAATTGGCGTTGATCGCATCCGTCGAGGCGCGTACCTCGCGCATGGTGCGCTGGAGGGTGGCGAGCGTCGCGTTGACGTTCTGCTGCAATTCGGCGAAGGCGCCGCGGAAGGTGCCGTCCATGGTCTGCGTCAGGTCGCCCTCGGCGAGCGCGCCGATGACGCGGCGGGTTTCGGCAATGCCCTCCTCCACGCCGGCGACCAGTTCGTTGACGCTGCGGGCGAAGCGGTTGAGGTCCTCGTTGTGGTAGTCCTTGTCGATGCGCGAGGAGAAGTCGCCCGCCGCCGCGGCATGCACCACGGTGGCGATCGAGGATTGCAGGTCGGCACTCTTCTCGCGCAGGATCTCCTCCTGGGCGTTGAGATCGCGCACGGTGATGGCATTCTGGCGGAAGATGGCGACGGCGGCGGCCATCTCGCCGATCTCGTCCTTGCGTCCGGTATAGGGCACTTCCGTGTCGAGATCGCCACCGGCAAGACGGTTCATCGTCTCGGTCACGTTCTGGATCGGACGGCTGAGCTCGTTGGTCGCGATATAGAAGGCAACGCCGCCGCCGAGCGCGAGGCCGACGCCGACCGTGCCGAGCACGAGCATCAGCATGAGGGTTTCGAAGGCGGCGACATCGGCCTTGATCGCGGTGAGGTTCTCGTTGTCCGTCTGGACGACGGCGTCGATCTCCTGCTGGAAGGCCTTGCGGTTGGCGCGGTTGCCCTCGTTGTTGCCCTGTTCGTTGGCCGCGGCGATGGAGACGCTCGTGCCGAGGCGGGCCGTTTCCATGCGGAAGGTGCGGAATTCTGCGGCGCGCGCCACCACGGCGTCGAACGCGGCCTTCTGTGCCTCCGGCACGATGGGGCGCCATTCGCTCAGCGTCTTGTCGATGCCGTCGAGCTCCTTGGCGATGCCCTCGGCAAATTTCGCGGCGCCCTCCATGTCCTTGGAGGCATAGATGCCGCGGGATTCCATGACGACGGCGGTGACCTGGCGGTTCAGGTGTTCGCCGAGGAAGGCGCGGTCGGCGGCGTTCTCATACTGGCGGAGCTTGTCGCTGTATTCCGACACCACATGGACGGCGATCCCGCCGATGAGGACGGAGATGAGGCCCATCAAGCCCACGATGAGATAGATTTTGCCGCGTATCTTCACGTCACACTCCAAGAAGGATGGATGGCAAGAGGGCCCCACCCGCTTCGCCTTGGGAAGGAAGGTAAACGCTAAAAGTTAATTAGACTTTGATACAACCGCCCAAACATTGGGCGCATTTGCAATCGCTAATGCACCGGGGCGGGAAGGAAGCCTGGAAATCCGGGAAACCCGCCTCACGTTACGTGACCAAAACATGACAAAGCACAATTCAGGTGCAACTTCTAGGCGTTATCCCGTTAACCATTGTGACAGTCGCGCACGGCGCCGCGTCCGCAATTGACTTTCGACCGTTTTTGCCCTTATAAGCCGCGCACGTCCGGAAAGCCTGGCTTCCCGCGAGGGCAAGCCTATGCCGGACTTCAACGCTCCTTGCGTAACGCAAACCCAAGAAGGGCCGCACACCGCGGTATTAAATAAATGTCGAAGCGTACCTACCAACCCTCCAAGCTTGTTCGCAAGCGTCGTCACGGTTTCCGCGCCCGCATGGCAACGAAGGGCGGCCGCAAGGTCCTGTCCGCACGTCGCGCCCGCGGCCGCGCACGTCTCTCGGCCTAAGGCCGTGCCTGCCCGAACAGAGGCGACGGGCATATGACGAAAACTGTTGAGAAACCTGCTGTCGGACGGCTGAAAAGCCGTCCGCAGTTTCTTTTTGTGCGCGAGGGCGAGAAACGCAAGGGACCGCTGTTCCTTCTCGAAGTGCGCGACCGGCAGATGCCGGACGAAGCGCCCCGCGTCGGCTTCACCGTTACCAAGAAGCACGGCAACGCCGTGGAACGCAATCGCATGCGCCGGCGCCTGAAAGAGGCGGTGCGGCTATCGGCCGGGTTTGCAATGGAGCCCGGACACGACTATGTGGTTGTCGCCAGACGGGACGTGTTGAGCGCCCCCTTCAAAACCCTTGAAGCCCGTCTCAACGACAGGATCGCGACGGTCAAGAAACAGAAGCAGCAGCAGCGCCCTGCTGCTCCCGGGAAAGAGTGATGGAAAAAAACCGCAATTATTTCGTGGCGATCGCGCTGTCCGTGCTGATCCTCGTGGCCTGGCAGTTCCTTTATGTGAACCCCAAGCTGGAAAAGGACCGCGCCGCGCTCGAGGCGCAGCAGGCCGCCCAGAGCCAGCAGACCACCACCTCCGGCGGCACGACGACGACCGCGACCGGCACGAGCGGCACGCTGCCGGGCAGCACGGCGGCAACCACCACGACCGAGACGCGCGAGACGGCGCTTGCCAAGTCCGCCCGCATCGAGATCGACACGCCGTCGCTTTCCGGCTCCATCAGCCTGACGGGCGCCCGCTTCGACGACCTGAAGCTGAAGGAATTCCACGAGACCGTCGACAAGACGAGCCCGATCATCACGCTGCTCAGCCCCGCCGAGACCGAACACGGCTATTTTGCCGAAATCGGCTATGTCGGCAGCGAGGCGACCGGCCAGGTCCCCGGCCCGCAGACCGTGTGGACGCAGGACGGCACCGGCAAGCTGACGCAGACCACCCCGGTCAAGCTGACTTATACCAACGACAAGAACGTCACCTTCACGCGCACGATCGCGGTCGACGAACACTACATGTTCACGATCACCGACAGCATCGAGAACCGCACGGATGCGGTGATCGCGCTTTCGCCCTATGGCCGCTCGACGCGCTTCTTCAAGCCGACGGATCCGTCCGTCTACGTGCTGCACGAAGGCTTCATCGGCGTGCTCGGCGATCTCGGCCTGCACGAGGTGAAGTATAGCGAGACCGAGGAAGACACGACGGTCGCGCCCGGCAAGGCGACCGGCGGCTGGCTCGGCATCACCGACAAGTACTGGGCGACGGCCCTCGTGCCGCCGCAGGCGACGCCCTACGAGACACGCTTCTCCTACTTCCAGGACGGCCGGCCGCGCTACCAGGCGGACTACCGCCAGGACGACGTCACCATCGCGCCCGGCCAGTCGATCGAGGTCAAGAACCTCTTCTTCGGCGGCGCCAAGGAAGTGCCGATCATCGACCAGTACGAGGCGTCCTACTCCATCCCGCGCTTCGACCTGATGATCGACTGGGGCTGGTTCTGGTTCTTCACCAAGCCGATGTTCCAGATGATGGACTTCTTCTTCCGCTATTTCGGCAATTTCGGCATCGCGATCCTGATCACCACGATCGTCGTCAAGGGCCTGTTCTTCCCGCTTGCCAACAAGCAGTACGCCTCCATGGCGAACATGAAGAAGATGCAGCCGAAGATGGAGGAGCTGAAGGCCAAGCACGGCGACGACCGCATGGCGCTGCAGCAGGCCATGATGCAGCTCTACAAGGAGGAGAAGATCAATCCGCTCGCGGGCTGCTGGCCGATCCTCCTGCAGATCCCGGTCTTCTTCGCGCTCTACAAGGTGATCTACGTCACCATCGAGATGCGCCATGCGCCGTTCTTCGGCTGGATCCAGGACCTCTCGGCGCCCGATCCGACGTCGCTGTTCAACCTGTTCGGCCTGCTGCCCTACGACGTGCCGCACTTCCTTCTGATCGGCGTCTGGCCCATCATCATGGGCATCACCATGTTCCTGCAGATGCGCATGAACCCGACACCGCCGGACCCGACCCAGGCGATGATCTTCACCTGGATGCCGCTGATCTTCACCTTCATGCTGGCGACCTTCCCGGCCGGCCTCGTCATCTACTGGGCCTGGAACAACCTGCTCTCGATCATCCAGCAGGGCATCATCATGAAGCGCCACGGCGTGAAGATCGAGCTCTTCGACAATCTGAAGGGATTGTTCGGAAAGAAAGCCGGATCATCCTGACGACCGCCTCGACGAACTCCAAGGAAACCCCGGCCTCGCGCCGGGGTTTCTTTTTGCCGATTTTTCCGCAAGGCCCGCTTGCGACATCGCCCCGTCGCTGGCATGGAAGCGGTGCGGGCGCATCCCTGTCATGCTCCCGGCGATCCCTTTGTCTTCATGCAAGCCCGAACGCAAGACCGCTTCTCGCCCTTTTGCCGGACTTGCCCTTGCGAGCCCACCATGTCCGCTTCCACGCTTCCGCTCACCCCCACGCTTCCGGAGAGACGGGGGCAGGGCTATGGCGCCGCCCTCGTGCTCGGCTCGGCCGTCGTCTGGAGCTTCGGCGGCACGCTGGCGCGCTTTCTGGCCATCGAGGACGGCTGGACCGTCGTCTTCTGGCGCTCGCTCTTTGCCGCCCTCTTCCTGCTCGGCTTCATGCTGCTGCGTGACGGCCCGCGCGGCACCGTGCAGCTGTTCAGGGGCATGGGTCTTGCCGGCATCGCGGTGGGGCTGTGCTTTGCCACCGCCTCCACATCCTTCATCCTCGCGCTCGCCTATACGACCGTCGCCAATGTCGTGCTGATCCAGGCCGGCGTGCCGCTGATCGCCGCGCTGATGGCCTGGCTGCTCTTCCGCGAGAGGATCGCCCTCCACACCTGGGTCGCCATCGCGGCGGTGATCGGCGGCGTTGCCATCATGGTCTCGGAATCGCTCGGCGGCAGCGTCTCGATGATGGGCGATGCGCTCGCCCTGCTGATCGCCTTCGCCTTCGCCACCGCGACGATCATCACCCGGCGCTTCGCCCATGTGCGCATGACGCCCGCCGTCTTCTTCGGCACGCTCGTCGCCTGCGCGGTGGCGGCAAGCCAGGCCTCCGGCTTTGCCGTGAGCGGCCAGGAACTCGGCATTCTCATCGTCTTCGGCGCGCTCAATTTCGGCCTCGGCCTCGCCCTCTTCGTCACCGGCGCCCGCCTCGTCCCCTCGGCGCTCGCCGCCCTGCTCGGCACGGCGGAGACGGTTCTGGCGCCGCTCTGGGTGGCGGTCATCCATGGCGAAGTGCCGGGCGCTCGCACCGTCATAGGCGGCATCATCGTGCTGGCGGCGCTCCTGTGCTATCTCGGCGTCGAGCTCTGGCGGCAGCGGCGCGCTTGACTTTCGCGGCCAAAACCGGGAAGCCGGGGGCTGGACAACAAGGGCGCGATTTATGACCGAGACGACGTCGCCGGACGACAAGCCGCTGTTCGGCAGGCCGTGGATCTTCATCCGCGGCGTGCCGGCGATGAAATTCCTGCCGCCGGAAGGCCCGCCGGAGATCGCCTTCGCCGGGCGTTCGAACGTCGGCAAGTCCTCGCTGATCAATGCGCTGGTCGGCCACAAGGGCCTGGCACGCACATCCAACACGCCCGGCCGCACGCAGGAGCTCAACTATTTCGTCCCGGACGGGTTTTCCGGCGCCGAGGACGACCTGCCGCCGATGGCGCTCGTCGACATGCCCGGCTACGGTTATGCCCAGGCGCCGAAGGAACAGGTCGACGCCTGGACCAAGCTCGTCTTCGACTACCTGCGCGGCCGCTCGACGCTGAAGCGCGTCTATGTGCTGGTCGACAGCCGCCACGGCATCAAGAAGAACGACGAGGAGGTTTTCGCCCTGCTCGACAAGGCGGCCGTCTCCTACCAGATCGTGCTGACCAAGACCGACAAGATCAAGGATGCCGGCGTGCCGCGCCTCGTCGGCGAAACCCTTGAGAAGATCGCCAAGCGTCCGGCCGCCTATCCGGAAGTGCTGGCCACATCCTCGGAGAAGGGCCGCGGGCTCGACGACCTGCGCAACGCCATCATCGCGGCCATCGCCCGATAGGGCTCAATCGAACCGGACGGCACCGGACGCAAGAACGGGGCCGGTCGCCTTGCCGCCGGGCGAACCGCCGAAGGGTTCCGCGCTGACGGAGAGCGTCGCGCCCTGGACGAGCCGGCCACGCAGTTCCCCCGGCACGGTGAGCGTGCCCTCGCCGGTCTGCGGCAGCACGCCGAGCGAGACGGGCGCCCTGCCCTCCTGCGTCAGCCACAGTTCGAGCGACTTGTCCTTGCCGCCGCCGGCGACCGGCGTCACCTTGAGCGAGCCGCTCGCCTCGTCATAGCGCGCGACGAGATCGATCGCGGCGCCCTCTCCCGCCAGGTCCGCGACGAGGCGCCCGCCGCTCACCGGGCGTGGAGCGATGAGCGCGCTGATCAGCAGGGCAAGGCCCGCCGCAACGGCGAAGGAGGCAAGGGCGAGCGCCCGCCAGAAGGCGAGCGAACCCCAGCAGCCGCCCGCGACCCTGCCGGAGAAGGCGGCATCCCGTGGTGCCGCGCCGAGCAGGCGCTGCTCCATGGGGGAGCGGGCACGCGGCGGCAGGTGCAGCGCCTCGTAGTCGTCCTCGAAGGTGGCAAGGTTCTCTTCCCAGCGATTGACGATGGCGGCGAACTGACGGTCCTTGACGAGCCGCGCCTCGACCTTGCGGCGGTCCTCGGCGGAAAGCACCCCGAGCACATATTCGCCGGCGATCACCTCGTCGCGGCGGGGGTCTCTCATCTCTCGGTCGGGCGCCGTCATCGGCTCATGCACTCCCTCTGGTTTCGGCAGCGTCGGGGCGAGGAACGGGCCTCCGGCCCTATATAGGCATTCCCGAGCGCTTTTGCTCATGCAAATGCGCAAGCGCGCCATCATATTCCCCATCGCCCTTTCCCGCCACCGATCTTGCGCCCCCGACGGGCCTTGCCCGTCTTTTTCAAGGCCCCGGCAGCAATATGGCGGGCGGATCATTCCATCGTCACGAAACATGCGTTAAACAGGCGCCCACCCATTCCCAAGAGGCCGCCATGTCCCTATCCGAAAGCGAAACCCAAGCCCGCCTTCTCGCGCAAGCCCTGCCCTTCATGCAGCGCTACGAGAACAAGACCATCGTGGTGAAATATGGCGGCCACGCCATGGGCAATGCGGAACTGGGCAAGGCTTTCGCGAGCGATATCGCGCTGCTCAAGCAGTCGGGCGTCAACCCGATCGTGGTGCATGGCGGCGGCCCGCAGATCGGCGCGATGCTGACCAAGATGGGCATCGAATCGAAATTCGAGGGGGGCCTGCGCGTCACCGACCAGAAGACGGTCGAGATCGTCGAGATGGTGCTCGCCGGCTCGATCAACAAGGAGATCGTCGCGCTCATCAACCAGACGGGCGAATGGGCGATCGGCCTGTGCGGCAAGGACGGCAACATGGTCTTCGCCGAAAAGGCCAAGAAGACCGTCGTCGATCCGGACAGCAATATCGAGCGCATCCTCGATCTCGGCTTCGTCGGCGAGGTGGTCGAGGTCGACCGCACGCTGATCGACCTGCTCGCCAAATCCGAGATGATCCCGGTCATCGCCCCGGTCGCCCCCGGCCGCGACGGCCACACCTACAACATCAACGCCGACACCTTCGCCGGTGCCATCGCCGGCGCGCTCAACGCGACGCGCCTGCTCTTCCTCACCGACGTGCCGGGCGTGCTCGACAAGAACGGCCAGCTCATCAAGGAACTCTCGGTCGCCGAGGCCCGCGCCCTCATCAAGGACGGCACGATCTCCGGCGGCATGATCCCGAAGGTCGAGACCTGCATCGACGCCATCAAGGCCGGCGTGCAGGGCGTCGTCATCCTCAACGGCAAGACCGCCCATTCGGTGTTGCTGGAAATCTTCACCGAGCACGGCGCCGGCACGCTGATCGTGCCCTGACGCTTCTGCCGGCGACGCCAAGCCGCCGGCCCCTCACCAGAAGAGCAGGCCCAGAATGCCGCAGACGATGAGCAGGCAGCCGACGACTTCCGTGCGGTTGACCCGCTCGTGGAAGAGGAAATACGAGGCCATGAAGGTGAAGACCAGCTCGATCTGGCCGAGCGCGCGCACATAGGCGACCTGCTGGAGGCTCATCGCCGTGAACCAGCAGGCCGAACCCAGCACCCCGGCAATGCCGACCAGCGCGGACGAGCGCCAGCTTCTCAAGACCTCGACGATTTCCCGCTTGTCCTTCCAGGCCATCCAGACCAGCATGAAAGCGGTCTGGAAAGTGGTGACGCAGGCGAGCGTCACCGCAGCGTTCATGATCGGCCCCGGCCCGTCGAGCGAGAGGGACGCGCTGCGATAGGCGACGGCCGAGACGCCGAAGACCGCGCCGGAGGCGATGCCGATCAGGGCGGTGCGGCTCGTCAGGGCAGCGACGGTGTTGCGCCAGGAGAGCGGCGCGCGGGCGACGGAAATCAGCATCACGCCGATGACGCCGACGACGATGGCGATGACCGCGCCGAAGGTGATGCGCTCGCCGAGCAGCACGAAACCGAAGATCGCCGCCTGCACCGGCTCCGTCTTGGAATAGGCGGTTCCCACGGCGAAATTCCGAAGCGAGAACAGATAGACGAGCAGCATGGTGGCGAATATCTGGGCCAGCCCCCCGATGACGGCCCAGAAGGCAAAGGTCCAGTTCAGCGAGGGGAAGGCGAGGCCGACGATGCGGTTCAGCACCAGCACGTAGAGGATCGCCAGCGGAAAGCCGTAGCCGAAGCGCACGAAGCTCGCACCGCGCGTGCCGAGCTTGCCCTGAAGATGCTTCTGCAGGGCCGAGCGCAGGTTCTGCAGGAAGGCGGCGGCGATGGTGATGGGGATCCAGAGTTCCATGCCCTGCCGCTAGCACGCGGGCCGGGCCAAATCCATCGCCGGCGCCAGCCTCCCATGGAAAATTCCGTTTCCCTCCGCGCAGGCGCATGCCATAAGACGCTGCATGACCGATCTTCCGAACAAAGCCGATTTCAGCCATGTGCGTGACTGGGTCTTCGACCTCGACAACACGCTCTATCCGCACCATGTCGATCTCTTCGCCCAGATCGACAAGAACATGACGGCTTACGTCTCGGCCCTGCTCGGCCTGTCGCGCGAGGAAGCGCGCGCCCTGCAGAAGCAGTATTATTTCGACCACGGAACGACGCTCAAGGGCCTGATGATCCATCACGCCATCGACCCAGTGGACTTCCTCGAAAAGGCGCATGCGATCAACTATGACGTGCTGTCGCCCGACCTGCCCCTCGGCGAGGCGATCCAGGCGCTGCCGGGCCGCAAGTTCATCTTCACCAACGGCAGCGTCAAGCATGCCGAGATGGCGGCGAGGGCCCTCGGCATCTTCCACCATTTCGACGACGTCTTCGATATCGTGGCGGCCGAATACGTGCCGAAGCCGGCCGGCGCGACCTATGACAAGTTCATGGCGCTGCACCGGGTCGACACGAAGCAGGCCGTGATGTTCGAGGACCTGCCGCGCAACCTCATCGTGCCGAAGACGCTCGGCATGAAGACCGTGCTGCTCACCCCGCGCGACGAGGGTCACGAATTCACCGATGCCTGGGAGAAACGCACGGAGGACGACAAGCATATCGATTATGCGACCTCGAACCTGACGGCTTTCCTCAACGCGCTGCTCTAGGCAAGAGCCGACACATTCCCGACACGGAAAAAACCCTTTTCCGTCAAAAGCTTGAATTACCAATTTGTAACTGGTGCCGGCCGGCATTCCCCCTATCCTGCCTCCCCAAGGGACGATGATGGATGAAAGGAATGACCATGGCTAAAAAGGAACTTCTCCTCGGCGCCGTCGCCGCCGGCCTTCTGCTTTCGGGCGTCGCCGCCCCCGCCTTCGCCGAGGGCGAGGGCCGGCACGGACCGCGCCATGCCGCGATGATCGAGCGCCTCGACGCGAACAAGGACGGCAAGGTCTCGCTCGACGAGTTCAAGACCAACATCTCCGCCGCCTTCAAGACCTTCGATGCCGACGGCGACGGCCAGGTGACGAAGGACGAGATCAAGGCCCGCCACGACGCGTTCCGCGATGCCCGCAAGGCCGTGCGTGACGCCGCCGATGCAGACAAGGACAAGGCACGCGAGGCGTTGCGGGCCGCCGGCCCCTTCATGCTGCCGGGCGCCGGCCGCATGTTCGACCGTGCCGACACCGACAGGAACGGCACGCTTTCCGAAGCGGAAGTGCTTGCCTCGGCGGAGAAGATCTTCGAACGGCGCGACAGCAACAAGGACGGCGCGATCGACACGGCCGATGCCCGCCCCCATAAGGGCAAGGGTCACCACGGCAAGGGTGGCGAGGAACGGGACGAGCGCATGCTGAAGCGCCTCGATGCCAACAGCGACGGCAAGGTCTCGCAGGAGGAGCTGCTGCAGCGCGCCTCGGAAACCTTCCAGCGCTTCGACGCCGACAAGAACGGCGAGGTGACGAAGGCCGAAGTCGACGCCAGGCGCGAGGCCTTCCGAGACGCCCGCAAGGCCTTCCGCGAAGTGAAGGCGACGGATGGCGAGGCGAAGGCGGCCGCCCGCGAGGCGCTGCGCGAAGCCCGGATCGACCGCATGGGCGGCCGCATGTTCGAGCGGGCGGATGCCGACAAGAACGGCACGCTGACCAAGGCGGAAATGGAAACCGCCGCCGCCGCGATGTTCAAGCAGCGCGACAGGAACGGCGACGGCTTCATCACCGCCGACGAGATGGGCAGGCGCCACAAGTAAGCGCCGCGTCGAATGCGGAACGCCCCGGTCGATGCCGGGGCGTTTTATTGAGGAGCGGCACCGGAAGGCCCCGGCCACGATTCCGGCCAGGCCTCTCAAGCGAGCGCGGCTGCCGCCTGCTCGGCCTCCAGCTTCTCGTAAAACTTCACGATGATGTCCCAGGCCTCGTCGGCCGTCTCGACGAACTGCATCAGCTCGACATCGCCGGGCGCGATCGTCCCGAAGGCGGCAAGCGCGTCGAAATCGATGATCCTGCGCCAGAATTCCTTGCCGAACAGGATGAGCGGCACCAGCGCCATGCGGCCCGTCTGCATCAGCGTCACCGTCTCGAACAGTTCGTCGAGCGTGCCGAAGCCGCCCGGAAACACCGTCACGGCCTTGGCGCGCAGCAGGAAATGCATCTTGCGGATGGCGAAATAGTGGAAGTTGAAGCTGAGCTCCGGCGTCACATAGGGGTTCGGCGCCTGCTCGTGCGGCAGCACGATGTTGAGGCCGATCGACGGCGCGCCGACATCGGCCGCCCCGCGGTTGCCCGCCTCCATGACGCCCGGCCCGCCGCCGGTGACGACGACATATTCCTTGAAGCCGAGTTCCGCCGACTTCTCCGAGCACTTGCGCGCGAATTTGCGGGCCTCGTCGTAATAGACCGAGGCGGCCTCGAGATTGAGGCGCTGCGTCTCGTTGCGCGCCGCCCAGGCCTCCTGGCCGGGGGCGGGAATGCGCGCGCCGCCGAACATCACGACGGTCGACTTGATGCCGCGCTCGGCAAGCATCATCTCGACTTTCAGAAGCTCCAGCTGCAGGCGCACCGGGCGCAGCTCCTCGCGGCAGAGGAAATCGTCGTCGACATAGGCAAGCCGGTAGGCCGGATGGGCCGACTGCGGCGTCTGCGGCACGACGGCGGCGCGGTGCTTGTCCTGCGCGCTGTCGGCCAACGGATCCCACACGCCGTCCTTGCGGCGCAGATTCTTCTTCTTCAGTCTTGCCATGTCATTTTCCTGCTTGCTGGCCCGCTTTCCGGCCCCACGGGATTACCATTGCGCCCGTGCGACAGTATCTGCCGGAAAGGGGCTTCATCTTTTCCGGCACTTGCTCTAGAGCATTTTGCAGATTGATGAAATCAACCTTCCGGCATCCCGACAATCGAAAATAAGCCTCGAAGTTTAAGGAATTCCGATGAGCCTGTCCGACCTCGCCACCCTTTCCGCCACCATCGAGCGCGCCTTCGAGGAACGGGACGGCATCAACACCGGAACGCGCGGCGAAGTGCGCGATGCGGTGGAGACGTCCCTCAACCTGCTCGACAGCGGAAAAGTGCGCGTCGCCCAGCGCGGCGAGGACGGCACCTGGACGGTGAACCAGTGGCTGAAGAAGGCCGTTCTCCTGTCCTTCCGCCTCAACCCGATGGAGATCGTCAAGGGCGGCCCGGGCGACTCGTCCTGGTGGGACAAGGTGCCCTCCAAGTTCGACGGCTGGAGCGTCAACGAATTCGAGAAGGCCGGCTTCCGCGCCGTGCCGAACTGCGTGGTGCGCCGCTCGGCCTATATCGCGCCGAACGCCATCCTGATGCCCTCCTTCGTCAATCTCGGCGCCTATGTCGGCGAGGGCACGATGGTCGACACCTGGGCGACGGTGGGCTCCTGCGCGCAGATCGGCAAGCATGTGCATCTTTCCGGCGGCGTCGGCATCGGCGGCGTGCTGGAGCCGATGCAGGCCGGACCGACGATCATCGAGGACAATTGCTTCATCGGCGCCCGCTCGGAAGTCGTCGAAGGCTGCATCGTGCGCGAGGGCTCCGTGCTCGGCATGGGCGTCTTCATCGGCAAGTCGACCAAGATCGTCGACCGTGCGACAGGCGAGGTGACCTATGGCGAGGTGCCGCCCTATTCCGTCGTCGTCGCCGGCTCCATGCCGTCGGACAAGACCATGCCGAACGGCCTGCCGGCGCCGGGGCTCTACTGCGCCGTCATCGTCAAGCGTGTCGACGCGCAGACCCGCTCGAAGACCGGCATCAACGAACTGCTCCGGGATTGAGCCATGGCAGTCGTGGAAGAGCAGAGGCCGAGCCTCGCCTGGCTCTTCTTCGGCTGGTCCGGCCGGGTCAGCCGGGTGCCCTTCGCGCTCGGCTGGGCCTTCTGGCTGATGCTGCTTTCGGCCGCGCTCGCCCGCATCATCATCGTGCCGGAGGAGGATCCCTCCTTCCTCTTCTGGTCCTTCGTCTTCGTCGGCGTGGCGCTCGTCTCCACGGTGTCCTCCGTCCTCCTGACGGTCAAGCGGCTGCACGACATGAACCTGCCGCTGCCGCTGATCATCTGCCTGTTCATCCCGGCCATCTCCTTCTTCGCGCTCTTCGCCTTCATGGTCTGGCCGGGCACGAACGGGCCGAACGACTACGGCCGCCTGCCCAACCGCCCGAAAGACTGAGAGGCGCGCGCTTCGGCCGCGCGTGACAGCGCACGGCCGATCGGCTAAATCTCGATTCTCCTTCCTCCCTTTCGTGCCGTGACCGCATGTCCATGACCTCCGCCGATCCGATCGCCAATCTTGCAACACTCATCCGCTGCCCCTCCGTCACCCCTGCCGAGGGCGGGGCGCTGACGGCGCTCGCCGCCATGCTGGCGCCGCTCGGCTTCACAGTGGAGCGCATGACGGCGCGCGAGCCCGGCATGCCCGACATCGAGAACCTCTATGCCCGCATCGGCACCGAGGGGCCGCACCTGATGTTCGCCGGCCACACGGATGTCGTGCCCGTCGGCAATGAGGCGGCCTGGACGCATGCGCCCTTCGGCGCCGAGGTCGCCGGCGGCGAGATGTTCGGCCGCGGCGCGGTCGACATGAAGGGCGGCATCGCCTGCTTCGTCGCGGCCGTCGCGCGCCAGATCGCGAAGAACGGTCCGCCGGAGGGTTCGCTCTCCTTCCTCATCACCGGCGACGAGGAAGGCCCGGCCGTCAACGGCACGATCAAGCTGCTGCAATGGGCCGCAGAGCGCGGCGAACGCTGGGATGCCTGCCTCGTCGGCGAGCCGACGAACCCGGACCAGCTCGGCGACATGATCAAGATCGGCCGGCGCGGCTCCGTCTCCGGCACGATCACGGTACATGGCGTGCAGGGCCATGCCGCCTATCCGCACCTCGCCGACAATGCCGTGCGCGGCGTGATCGCGCTTACCGATGCCCTGATGCATCCGCCGTTCGACGTCGGCACGGAAAATTTCCAGCCATCGAATCTGGAGGTAACGACGATCGATGTCGGCAACCCCGCGACGAATGTCGTGCCGGCACAGGCGATCGCCCGCTTCAACATCCGCTTCAACGACAGCTGGACGGCCGAGACCGTGATGGCCGAGATCGTGCGCCGGCTCGATGCCGCCGCGCGCGACGAAAGGCTGCGGCCGGGCCGCCCGCCGCTCCGCTACGACATCGCCTGGGCCGAGCGGCCGAGCCACGTCTTCCTCACCCGCAACGACCGGCTGATCGCCTCGCTGTCGGGCGCCGTCGAAGCCGTAACCGGACGCGCGCCAAAGCTGTCGACGACCGGGGGCACCTCCGATGCCCGCTTCATCAAGGACTACTGCCCGGTCGTGGAGTTCGGCCTCGTCGGGCAGACCATGCACATGGTCGACGAGCGGGTGGCGATCGCCGATCTCGAGACGCTGACCGTGATCTACGAGACCTTCCTCCAGCGCTGGTTCGGCGATGCCCGGGCTTGACGAGGTCCTGCACTATCTCACCGGCGTCTTCCTGCTCGTGCGGCAGAAGCAGGAGGGGTTCGGCTGGCTGGACCTGACGATGCGCGGGCTTGTCCGCTCCTTCTGGGCCTTCGCCTGGTGCCTTCCCGCCTTTGCCGTCATCTGGGCATCCTGGCGGCTGTATTTTCTCGGCAGCATGCCGGCGGGAACGCCGGCCGGCCTCTCCTTCTTCGTCAAGCTCCTGGTGATCGACGTGGCGGGCTGGCTGCTGCCGCTCGTGCTTCTGGCGGCGCTCGCGCGTCCGCTCGGCTACGGCAAGCATGTTGCGACCGTGGTGACGGCGAGCAACTGGATCGCCGTGCCCTTTGCCTATGCCGCGGCGATCCCCTTCGCGCTGACGCTGGTCCTGCCCACGAGCGCGCCCTTTGCCGGCCTGCTGCTCTATGCGGTCTTCGGCGCCAGCGTCGTGCTGCAGTTCCGCCTCGTGTGGATGTGCGTCGGCAGACAGACGCTGCTCGCCTCGGCCATGACGGCGATCTACGTGCTGCCGCCGATGATCGTCGGGCAGCAATTGCAGCAGCTCCTCGGCACGTTGCCGGGCTGATGCGCCTTTCGCCCTCCGGGCCGCCTAGTAGTCGACAGCCATGAAATAGAGCCCGTCCGGCGGCGCCACGGGGCCGCAGGCCTTGCGGTCGCGCGCCTCCAGCGCCGCGCGCACGTCCTGCGGTGTCCACTTGCCCTCGCCCGCCAGCTTCAGCGTGCCGGCGAAGGAGCGGATCTGGTTGTGCAGGAAGCTCTGTGCCGAGACGCGCATCTCGATCAGGTCGCCGCTGCGCGTCACATCCAGTCGGTCGATGGTGCGCACGGGGCTGTTCGCCTGGCACTGGGCGGCACGGAAGGTCGTGAAGTCGTGCCTGCCGACGAGCATCTGCCCGGCGGCATGCATCACCTCGTGGTCGAGCGCCCTGGCGACGAACCAGGCCCGGTTCGCCTCCAGCGCCAGCGGCGCTGGGCGCGAGATGATGCGGTAGAGATAGTGCCGCTTCACCGCCGAGAAGCGGGCGTCGAAATCGTCGGGCACCGCCGCCGCATCGAGGATCGCGATCCGCTCGCCGGCCATGCCGAGATGGGCGTTGAGCGCGTTGCGCAGCGTGTGCTCCTTCCACAGCCGGGAAAGGTCCGCATGGGCCACCTGCCCCATGGCATGCACGCCCGAATCCGTGCGCCCCGCGCCGCGGATCGAGACGGTCTCGCCCGTGAGCGACAGGATGGCCGCCTCGATGGCGCCTTGCACGGAGTGCCCGTTGTCCTGCCGCTGCCAGCCGACATAGGGCGTGCCGTCATATTCGATGCGGAGGCGGTAGCGCGGCATCAGCCGATGACCTGGCCGGCCGCGACGGGCGTGCCGCGCAGGAAATCGGCCGCGTCGAGCGGCTTGCCGCCCGCCTTCTGCAGGCGCACGAGCCGGACGGCCCCGCCGTCACCGCAGGCGACCGTGAGCCGGTCGTCGAGAACCGTGCCGGCGGCTTTCGCCGTGGTTTCACCGGACGGCGCGCTCGCCAGAACCTTCACCCGCTCCGGCTTGCCGCCGACCGGCAGCTCGAACCAGGCGCCGGGGAAGGGCGAGAGGCCGCGGATATGGTTGTGCACGTCGCCGGCGGGACGGGAAAAATCGACGCGGGTCTCGGCCTTGTCGATCTTGGCCGCGTAGAGCACGCCCTCCTCTGCCTGCGGGGTCAGCGGCAGATCGCCGGCTTCGAGATTCGCCATGGCTTCCACCATCAGGGCGCCGCCCGCCTGCATCAGCGTATCGTGCAGCTCACCGGCCGTCATGGTGTCGCTTATCGCCACGCGATGGGTCAGCGCGACCGGGCCGGTGTCGAGGCCCTTCTCCATCTGCATGACCATCATGCCGGTTTCCGCGTCCCCCGCCATGATCGCCCGCTGGATGGGCGCTGCACCGCGCCAGCGCGGCAGCAGCGAGGCATGACCGTTGTAGCAGCCGAGCCGGGTGCCGGTAAGGATCGCCTCCGGCAGCAGGAGGCCGTAGGCGACGACGACGGCGACATCCGCCTTCAGCGCGCGAAAGGCCGCGCGGTCGGCCTCCTCGCGGAAATTGAGCGGGGTGAAGACGGGAAGCCCGAGCCTTTCGGCCGCCTGGTGCACCGGCGACTTCACCAGTTCGAGGCCGCGGCGGCCGGCCGGGCGCGGCGGCTGCGAATAGACGGCGACGATCTCGTGGCCGGCCTCCGCCAGCGCCTCAAGCGTCGGCACGGAGAAATCCGGCGTGCCCATGAAGATGATGCGAAGGGCCATCGGTCAGCCTCCAGGAAAGCGGTTCCAGCAAAAGCGCGAAGCGGCTTTGCGGCCGGAATTGCATGAAACAAAGCCTGGGCGGCAAGCGCCTGGTTGTCGCCTCAGAGCGCCTTGCTGCCGCGCAGCTTCGCCGCCTTGGTGAACTTGCGGATCACCATTTCGCGCTTCAGCTTGGAAATATGGTCGATGAACAGCACGCCGTTGAGGTGATCGATCTCGTGCTGCAGGCAGGTCGCCAGCAGGCCGTCGGCCTCCGTCAGCTGCTCCTTGCCGTCGCGGTCGAGATGCTTGACGGTGATGGCGGCGGGGCGCTCGACCTCGGCATAATAATCCGGGATCGACAGGCAGCCCTCCTCATAGACCGAGCGGGCATCCGAGGCGGAGACGACTTCCGGATTGATGAAGACGAGCGGCTTCTTGTCCTCGCCCTCCTTCGAGACGTCGAGCACCAGCATGCGGCGCGCGACGCCGATCTGGATCGCGGCAAGGCCGATGCCCGGCGCATCGTACATGGTTTCCAGCATGTCGTCGGCGAGTGCCTTCACCTCGCTGTCGACGGTCTCGATGGGCTTCGAAACCTGGCGGAGGATCGGATCGGGAAGGATAATCAGCGGCTTGATGGTCATCTCGCCTCCTTAGCGCGGTTTTTTGACGCTTTCAATCGGCTTCGACCGTCGCCAGCGTAGCATGTCCTGCGCATCCGTTCACGTTATGATCTGGTTTCCGCCGCAATCCGTGTTATGGTCGCGGCATGATCGATCCGACCTTTGACATGCTGCTCGCCTCCCTCCTTGCCCGGCTCGGCGGCCCCGGCCCGGCGCTCGTGCTGCTCGCCGCCGTGCTGATCGCCGTCTTCGGCCTGCTTTCGGCCCGCCGCAGCCAGGCGCGCCAGCGCGAGGCGGCGGCGATGGCGGAGCTGCGCTTTGCCGAACTCCTGAAGGCACAGACGGAAATGCAGGGACGCGTCGCCGCCATGGCCGACGTCTTCGGCGCGAAGCAATCGGAGACGAACCAGGCGATCAATGCCCGGCTCGACGGCCTGACGCAGCGGATCGGCCAGTCGATCTCCGAGCAGACCCGCTCGACGCACGAGAACCTCCGCCGCCTGCAGGAACGGCTTGCCGTGATCGACAATGCGCAGAGCAACATCCAGTCGCTGGCGAAGGACGTGGTCGGCCTCCAGGCGATCCTCTCAAACAAGCAGACGCGCGGCGCCTTCGGCCAGTCGCGCATGGAGACGATCATCGCCGACGCCATGCCGCCCGGCGCCTACCAGTTCCAGGCGCAGCTTTCCAACGGCGTCAGGCCCGACTGCACGATCCGCATGCCGAACGGCCAGCCGCCTCTCGTCGTCGATGCGAAATTCCCGCTGGAGGCGTGGAATGCGCTGTCGGACGGGCGCTCCCCCGAGGCCGCCAAGCTCGCGGCACAGCAGTTCCGCCGCGACATGGAGACCCATATCCGCGATATCGCCGAAAAATATCTTCTCGCCGGCGAGACGCAGGACACCGCCTTCCTCTTCGTGCCCTCCGAATCGATCTTCGCCAGCATCCACGAGAATTTCGAGGCCATCGTGCAGCGGGCGCACCGGGCGCGCATCGTCATCGTTTCGCCGTCGCTGCTCATGCTCTCCGTGCAGGTGCTGCAGGCGCTTCTGAAGGACCAGCGCATGCGCGAGCAGGCCCATGTCATCCAGGGCGAGGTCGCCCGGCTGATGGACGACCTGACGCGGCTCGACGACCGGGTGCGCAAGCTTTCCGGCCATTTCACCGCCGCGCAGAAGGATGTCGACCTCATCCTGACCTCGACGGAGAAGCTCACCCGGCGTGGCGCGCGCATCGGGGACATGGAATTCGAGACGGCATCGGCGCTTTCCGCGCCTGCGGAGACGGCCGTCGAGACCCGGACGGGGCAGCTTCGGCTGAGGGTGGTTGACGAGGACTGACCGCCTCGGGCAGTGTCCGGCGGAAACGACAAGGGGCACCTCTCATGATCACCGTCTTCGGCTCCATCAACATGGACCTCATCGCCACGCCAGAACGCCTGCCGAAGCCGGGCGAGACGGTGATGGGCAGCAGCTTCACCACCGCCGCCGGCGGCAAGGGCGCCAACCAGGCGCTCGCCGCCCGCCGCGCCGGCGCGATCGTGCGCATGGCCGGCGCCGTCGGCGACGACCGACTGGGCAGCCAGGCGCTGGCGCTGCTCGCCGACGCCGCCGTCGATCTCAACGGCGTGCGCTCCGCCGCCGAGGCGACCGGCACGGCCCATATCCTCGTGGACGACGAAGGCGAGAACGTCATCGTCGTCGTGCCGGGCGCCAACGGCACCGTCAGCGAGGAGGATGCGAAGCGCACCGTCGGCGGCATGACGCGCGGCGATTACCTGATGCTGCAGTTCGAAATTCCCAATGCCGCCATCGAGGCCGCGCTCGTCAGCGCCAAGCAGAAGGGCGTCATCTCGATCGTCAACATCGCGCCCTTCAGCGCCGATGCCCGTCGTCTCGGCGCGATGGCCGACATCCTCGTCGCCAACGAGACGGAATTCGACCTCTTTGTCGGCAAGGGCGAACTCTCTGACGAGGCACGCGAGACGACCATGCGCACGCTGCATGCGGGCAGCGGCCAGACGATCATCGTCACGCTCGGCGCCGACGGCGTCGTCGCGATCCGCAGGAACGAGATTTTCCGCGCCGCCGGCCTCAAGATCGAGCCCGTCGACACGGTGGGTGCGGGCGACACGTTCTGCGGTTACCTCGCCGCCTCGCTCGATGCCGGGCTCGGCTTCAAGGAGGCGCTGCGCCGCGCCGCCGTCGCCGGATCGCTCGCCTGCCTGAAGCCCGGCGCCCAGCCCTCCATCCCCTTCGCCCCCGCCGTCGACGCCGAAATCTAAACGGTGGCGCGGCCGCGCCGCCCGCCGGATTTCGCAATTGACACATCGGGCGTCGCATTGGCTGCGACGCCCGAGAAATCAGCCGGTTGCGCCAAGAAGTGGCGGCGACGCTTGGCTATTTATTAATATTTTATGGGTTACTGAAATCTTCAGATTCCGGCCCTTGAGACCGGCCATCTCTGGCGCTGGTTGCGCGCCGTGCCCTCCATGATGGAGCCCCCCCGCAAACGACTGTGCTCCTCCGCGGTGCCCGCCGCGGACGTCTCTCATCGTGAGGTTTTTATGTTCAAGTTCCAGGCCAAGTCGCTTGCGACGAAGCTCATCGCGGTCACCGGCGGCACCATCGCCCTGGTGATGCTCGCCTCCAACACCGTACTCATCGGCCAGACGCAGAGCCGCGTCGCCGCTCTCGTCTATTCCGAAGCCGATACCGAGGCGAAGGCGATCGCCGCCGACATCGCGACCGATATCGGCCAGCTCGCCAGCGCCGCGCGCTCCATGGCGGGCGTGATCGAACAGGGTCATGCGGGCGGGCACTTCGACCGCAAGGAAGTCGTGGATATCATCAAGGCGAACGCGGAAAAGAACAGCTTCGCGCTCGGCAGCTGGTTTGCCGAGGAGCCGAACGCCTTCGACGGCAAGTCGCGCGAGACGGCCGAACAGCTGGAAACCGGCACGTTCAAGGACGGCTCGTTCAACCCGTACTGGACGAAGCGCAAGGATGGCTCCATCGCGCTCTCCACCTTCGAATCCGACTACAAGGCCGAATGGTATTCGCTGGCCGCCGGCAGCGGCAAGGGCGCCATGAGCCAGCCCTACAAGGAAAGCTCGACCGGCGAAGGCTTCACCATGGCCTCCATCGCCTTTCCGGTCGCCCCGGGCGGCAGGCTGATCGGCGTCACCGGCGTCGACGTTTCCCTGAAGACGCTGAACGAGAAGCTCAGCCAGCTGAAGCCCTTCGGCGAAGGCCGCGTCATGCTGCTGTCGCAAACCGGCAAGTGGATCGTTGCGCCGAACGCAGATCTCCTGATGACGGACTATGACGGCGGCGGCGCCGACATCATCAAGGAGGCGCTTGCGACGGGCAAGACCGGCCGTATCGAAAACCTCTCCTTCGACGAGCTCGCCGCCTTCGACCGCGTCGTCTACCCCTTCGCGCTGCCGGACATCAACACGACCTGGGTCGTGCTGGTCGACGTGCCGCGCGCCGCGATCAACGCACCGGTCGACGACCAGACCCGCATGATGATCCTCGGCGGCCTGATCGTTCTCGGCGCCGTTCTCGCCGGCCTCTACTTCGCCGTGCGCTTCTTCGTGCAAAAGCCGCTCGCCGGCCTCGTTTCCGGCGTCGCGACGCTCAGCAGCGGCGTCTATACCCAGCCGATCGCCGGCCAGGAGCGGTCGGACGAGACCGGCTCGGTCGCCAAGGCGCTGGAAGGGTTCCGCCACCAGCTCGCCGACACCAAGCGCCTCGAAACCGAGGCCGACAACCAGCGCCAGCTGACCGAGGCCGAGCGCAACCGCTCGGAAGCCGAGCGCGCCGAATCGAGCGCCCTCCAGCGCGACATCGTCGCCCGCCTCGGCGACGGCCTTGCCCAGCTTTCCTCGGGCAACCTGACCTTCCGTCTCTCCGGCGATTTCCCGGGCGAATACGGCAAGCTCAAGAACGACTTCAACTCGGCGATCGCCAGCCTCGAGGAGACGATCCAGACGGTCAATGCCTCGGTCGGCAATATCGGCGGCGGCACGGGCGAGATATCCAAGGGCGCGGCCGATCTCTCGCACCGCACCGAACAGCAGGCGGCAAGCCTGGAAGAGACGGCGGCCGCCCTCGACCAGCTCACCTCGCAGGTCAATTCCAGCGCGGAAAACGCCCGCGTCGCCGCCAAGTCGGTGGAAACGGCCAGCGACGACGCCAGCAAGTCCGGCGAGGTCGTGCAGAAGGCGATCGGCGCCATGCACGGCATCGAGCACTCCTCGCGGGAAATCTCCAACATCATCGGCGTGATCGACGACATCGCCTTCCAGACGAACCTGCTGGCATTGAATGCCGGTGTCGAGGCCGCCCGTGCAGGTGAAGCCGGCAAAGGTTTTGCCGTCGTCGCCCAGGAGGTGCGAGAGCTTGCCCAGCGCTCGGCCAATGCCGCCAAGGAGATCAAGACGCTGATCAACACCTCCGAGGTACAGGTCCGCGAGGGCGTCGATCTCGTCGGCAAGGCCGGCAGCGCGCTGGAGAACATCGCAGAGCAGGTCATCCAGATCAACGGCCTCATCCGCCAGATCTCCTCATCCGCCTCCGAACAGGCCGTCGGCCTCAAGGAGATCAACGCGGCCGTCAACCAGATGGACCAGGTGACGCAGCAGAACGCCGCGATGGTGGAGGAGACCACCGCCGCCTCCATGGCGCTGAACGACGAGGCCCAGACGCTGAAGTCGCTCGTCGCCCGCTTCCGCGCCGGAAACACCGCCGTGGCCTCTGCCCAGCCCGTGCAGCAGGCGACCCGCCACGACGTCCAGCCGCAGCGCGCCGCCTACCAGGCGCCGCGCGCCGCGGCCCGCGCCATGCCGCAGGTCGCCGGCAACACGGCGCTGGCGCAGGACGACTGGGAAGAGTTCTGAGACGGACCGAATGACGAAAAAGGCCGGTGGAGACACCGGCCTTTTTGTTTCGGGGAGGAACGGATTGCAGGCGGATGACGGGGACAGCCGTGCCGGCAAGGGCTATGTCCGCTCCGTCGGCTTTGCCTGGAGCCGGCCGCGGGAGCGCGAACGGCTGGCGCTGGCGAGGCGCTGCGAAGCCTCCTTCAGTTCCAGGTCGGAAAACAGGCTCCGGTATTCGGGCCGCAGCATCAGCGCCTCCATGGAAAGCTCGGCCTTGCCCGCGTCGAGCAGCCGTTCCAGCCCGGTCGTGCCGGGCTTGAAGACGAGTTCCTTCGCCGCCGCCACGCCGCCGTTGAGCAGCACGAAGCGGCGCAGGAGGACCGGGCGGAAGCCGAGCGCCGCGAAGCGGTCGTAAAGGCCCATCATCTCCGTGTGGAAACGACCTTCGGCGCCCGGCCCGGCGCTGCGGGGGCCACGCATCAGAGACGGCCGACGCGCTCGGCGAGAAGAGCGAAGAAGCCGTCGGCATCGACGTCCTTCATCACCCGCGCATTGTGCTTGCGGCCAGTGACCTGCCACCAGTCGACCACCGTCATGCCTGTCGTGAGCGGCGAGGCGGTCTCGATCTCCACATTGCAGTCGCGGCCGGAGAACAACTCCGGCTTCAGGAGATAGGCGATGACCGTCGGATCGTGCAGCGGGCCGCCGTCGGAGCCGTATTTTTCGACGTCGAAACGCTCGAAGAAATCAAGCATCTCGACGAGGGCCTTGGCGGGGCGGCTGCCGATCTCGCGCAGCCTGGCGACGCGGCTCTTCAGCGTCAGCACCTTGTGGGTGACGTCGAGCGGCATCATGACGATCGGGATGCCGGACCTGAAGACGGCGGCAGCCGCTTCCGGATCGACATAGATGTTGAATTCTGCAGCCGGCGTGATGTTGCCACCCTCGAAGAAGCCGCCGCCCATCATGACCAATTCGCGCACGCGGCCGGCGATGTCCGGCGCCTTCTCCAGCGCCGTCGCGATGTTCGTCAGCGGGCCGAGCGTGCAGAGCGTCACCGTGCCGGCCGGTTCGCGCCGCAGCGTCTCGATGATGAAATCCACGGCATGCCGGGCCTCCAGCGGCATCTGCGGCTCGTGCAGTTCCGGGCCGTCGAGGCCGGACTTGCCGTGCACATGCTCGGCGGTGACCAGCGGGCGGGCGATCGGCCTGTCGGCGCCGGCATAGACCTTCACGTCGGTGCGGGAGCAGAATTCCAGGATGATGCGGGCATTGCTGGAGGTGCGCGCCAGCGGCACGTTGCCGGCGACGGTGGTGATGCCGAGGATATCGAGTTCGGGGCTGCCGAGCGCCAGCATGATCGCGGCGGCATCGTCCTGGCCGGGATCCGTGTCGATGATGATTTTCCGTGGCTCAGACATGCCGTCTCCGTTTCCTCGCTGGTTCTGTTCTTGGCCCGCCTTACGCGGGCGAAGCGGCGACTATATTTGCGAAATCGCCATTCGCAAGCGTCTTGCGCCCTGCGCCGGCAATCCCCATATTGCAGCCATCGGGATGCCGAGGTCGGGTCCCGCCGAAGTCGCTTGAAAGCCAAGGACTAGACGCATGTCACGCATGACCCCTTTCACGAGCCCGCTGCTTCTGGGCTTCGATGCCATGGAAAAGACCCTTGAGCGCATCGCCAAGGGCAATGATGGCTATCCCCCATACAATATCGAGCGGCTGCGGCCGAACGGCGAGACAGGCGCACCGGAACGGCTGCGTATCACCCTTGCCGTCGCGGGTTTTTCCGAAGACGAGCTCGATGTGACGACGGAGGAAAACCAGCTCGTCATCCGCGGCCGCCAGGTCGACAGCGGCGAGCGGGACTATCTCTACCGCGGCATTGCGGCCCGCCAGTTCCAGCGCACCTTCGTGCTTGCCGACGGCATGCGCGTTTTGGGAGCGGAGCTGAAGAACGGCCTGCTCGCGGTCGATCTCGTGCGGCCCGAGCCTGTGCGAATGGTAAAGAAAATTAACATTTCCGTATCAGACTAGATCATGAGCCGTTCCTGCGGGAACACCCGCCGGAACGTTTCAAGCGTAACCTGATCGCCTGACGTACCGATGGGCCATGGTGGCCATGGACGTCCGGTGGCCGGCCCTGCCATGGAGGCAAAGATGGGACTGAAGACTGTAACCCCCACCGTTTCGAAGGCGGATCTTGCGCATCTCGGCGCCGGCGAAGTCGGCTACATCCGGAAGATGAAGGCCGACGAAGTCTCGCGCGTCTTCCCGGAAGCGCCGGAAATCGACCCGAGCCTGGATCTGTGGGCCCTGTTCGGCGCCGACGGCACGCCGATCCTCCTGACGGACAACCGTTCGAGCACCTTCTACAAGGCGGCCGAGGACGACCTGCGCACCGTCAGCCTGCACTGATGCCGGAAAAGCCTTCCGTCAGAGACGGCGGAAGGTGAGATAGGCCGACTTGCGGCCCTCGCGCTTGGCCTTGCCCTCGTAGCGCGTGCCCGGCCAGCCGGCAAACGGCGTCAGCCAGTCGACCGCGTTTTCGGCGGTCCACACGAAAGCGGGATGAGACCCGCAGTGCATCAGCGTCCAGTTGACATAGGTGTCGATGTCGGACGCGAAGCAGAAGAGTCCGCCGGGCTTCAGCACCCGGGCAAAGCGGTCGAGATTGACCTTCGAGACGAACCGCCTCTTCCAGTGCTTCTTCTTCGGCCACGGATCCGGATAGAGCAGGTCGATCTGATCGATCGAGGCCGCCGGAAGCCAATCCAGCAGCGCCGTCGCATCGTCGTCATAGAGCCGGATATTCTTCGCGCCCGTTTCCTCCACGCTGCCGATCAGCTTCGCCATCGAATTGACGAAGGGTTCGACGCCGATGAAGGCGGTATCGGGCGCTTCCTGCGCACGATGAATGAGGTGCTCCCCGCCGCCGAAGCCGATTTCGAGGCGTGTCCGGGCCGGCGAGAAATCATAGAGCGCCGCAATGTCCGCCGGCGCCGGGGCCGAAAGATCGACCTTCAGCACCGGCAGCACGGTCTGAAGATGCTGCGCCTGCCGCTCCCTGAGCGGTTTTCCCTTGCGGCGACCGAAGAAGGCCTCGCTCGCGCGGCTGCGGCGCTCTGCATCCGTCATGTCGGCCTCAGTTCTTCAACGCTTCCTTGAGGGCCTTGACGAGGTCGAGGCGCTCCCAGGAGAACGAGCCGTCGCGGCCGGCCTTGCGGCCGAAATGACCGTAGGCGGCGGTCTTGGCGTAGATCGGCTTGTTGAGGTCGAGGTGGCGGCGGATGCCCGACGGCGACAGGTCCATGACCTTGCGGACCGCGGCCTCGACGGCGTCTTCGCTCACCTTGCCCGTGCCGTGCAGGTCGACATAGACCGAGAGCGGCTGGGCGACGCCGATGGCGTAGGAAAGCTGGATCGTGCAGCGGTCCGCAAGGCCGGCGGCGACGACGTTCTTGGCGAGGTAGCGCGCGGCATAGGCGGCCGACCGGTCTACCTTAGTCGTGTCCTTGCCGGAGAAGGCGCCGCCGCCATGCGGGGCCGCGCCGCCATAGGTGTCGACGATGATCTTGCGGCCGGTGAGGCCGGCATCGCCGTCCGGGCCGCCGATGACGAACTTGCCGGTCGGGTTGATGTACCAGGAGCAATCGTCGGCAATCTTCAGGCCGTTCAGCGCCTCGCGGATATAGGGTTCCACGACCTCGCGGACCTTCTTGGAATCCCAGCTGTCATCGAGATGCTGCGTGGACAGCACGATGGAGGCGACATCGGCCGGCTTGCCGTCGACATAGCGCACGGTCACCTGGCTCTTGGCGTCCGGACCGAGCTTGCCGGCATCGCCCTCGCCCTTCTTGCGAGCTTCGGCGAGAAGCTGGAGGATGCGGTGCGAATAGTAGAGCGGCGCCGGCATCAGCTCGGTGGTTTCGCGGCAGGCGTAGCCGAACATGATGCCCTGGTCGCCGGCGCCCTCGTCGCCCTGCTTGTCGGCGGCGTTGTCGACGCCCTGGGCGATGTCGGCGGACTGGGAATGCAGCAGCACGTCGATCTTCGCCGTCTTCCAGTTGAAGCCGTCCTGCTCGTAGCCGATGTCGCGGATCGCCTTGCGGGCGGCCGACTTGAACTTGGAGGGGTTGATGACGTCGTTGCCGTCCTTGTCCTTCTTCAGCAGGCTCGGCGGCAGGCGCACTTCACCGGCGATCACCACGCGGTTGGTCGTCGCAAGCGTCTCGCAGGCAATACGGACCGACCACGGATCGACCTTCGACTTCACGGCTTCGCGGTAGACCAGATCGACGATTTCGTCGGAGATGCGGTCGCACACCTTGTCCGGATGACCCTCGGCGACGGACTCGCTGGTGAAGAGATAGCTGCTGCGCATGCGGGAATTCCCCTCAAAGAAATGGACTTCGACGTTGTTATTCAGTTCGCGGAGGAAAAACAAGCGCAGAAGGACATAAGAATATGTTTATGTCCCGGCTTTCCGGGTGTTTTGCCGCAGTCGTCGCGGGCGCGACACAAGCGCGCGCAAATGAAAAGCGGCCCCGTAGGACCGCCTTTTTCTTCCAGATCTCACGCGGAGATCACTCGAGTTCGGCCTCGGCGGCAAGCGCCTTGACGAGGTCCACGAGCTTGCGGCGGACCTTGGGATCGCCGATCTTGACGAAGGCCCGGTTGAGTTGGAGCCCTTCGGAGGAGGACAGGAAGTCGACCACGTAGTTGGAGCTCGACGCTTCGGCAAAGCCCGCCTGGGCGTCCGCCTGTTCACCCGGCGCATCCTCGAAGAAGAAGGAGACGGGCACGTTGAGAATGCTCGAAATGTTCTGCAGGCGGCTGGCGCCGACGCGGTTCGTGCCCTTCTCGTATTTCTGGATCTGCTGGAAGGTGATGCCGAGGCTTTCGCCCAGCTTCTCCTGACTCATGCCGAGCATGGTCCTGCGAAGCCGGATCCGGCTACCGACGTGAATATCAATCGGATTCGGCTTCTTCTTGTTTTCCATCATCAATGTGTCCTAACGCGCAGAAATGGCCCCACCCTGCCGGCAGCCTTAACGAAAACTTAACGCCACGTTGTATGCGCAAACCCTGAAGGTCACCACAATACAGGAGAACCGCCGGCGGCGTGCACTATGCTATTTTAGGGGTTTTTGGTCAATTCGTCCTGTTTCTAAAACCAATGCTAGAAATGCCCGCCATTGCGAAGAGAACGCCGAGAACAATCAGAAACGACCAATTCTGCTGCTTTGCCCGGTCTGCAGCCGCAAATCTTCCCGGGATAGTTGCATCGACAAAACCCGGGACATCATGGGCAAGGCCTTCCACCACCCTGCCCTTCGCATCGACCACGGCGGAAATACCGTTGTTGGCGGCGCGAATCAGTGGCAGGCCGCGTTCGACGGCGCGCAGCCTTGCCTGCTGGAAATGCTGGTAGGGGCCGGGCGTCCTGCCGAACCAGGCATCGTTGGTGACATTCAGCAGAGCAGCGGCCGTTTCCGCCGATCCGTTGATCTCGGAGGGGAAGATCGCCTCGTAGCAAACCAGCGGATAGAGACCCTTGCCAAGCGCATTCAGGAGCTGGTGCTCGCGGGCGGCGGAAAAGCCGCCCGGCATGGCGACGGCATCCACGCCGAGGCTTTCGAAAATATCGGCAAAGGGCATGTACTCGCCGAAGGGAACGAGATGCACCTTGTCGGCCGCGCCGGTGATCTGACCGCGGCCGTCGATGGCATAGATGGAGTTGTAGTAGCGCGGCGCCTTGCCGGAACCGGCGCTTTCGGTGCGCACGGCGCCGGCGATCAGCGCCTGGTCGTCCTCCAGCACGGCCGCGATGCGCACCAGCGCATCCGGATTGTCGGTGACGATGAAGGGGATGGAGGTCTCCGGCCAGACGATGATGTCGGGCCTCCTGCCGCCCGCCGCCGGACTTGCGGCGCTCAGCGCCAGATGCTGCTCGAAGATCTCGGCGCGGGCGCCGTCGTCGAGCTTTAGCGCCTGGTCGATCACCGGCTGGACGAGGCGGATGACGGTCGCCTCGTCTTCCGGCGCCGGCACGATGTTCAGGGCATAGTAGCCGTAACCGAGCTGGGCCGCGAAGAGCAGGACGGCGAGCGAAAGGCCGGGGCCCCGGCCGCGTCGCGTGCCGATCAATGCCGGCGCGGCGAAAACGAAGACGGCAAGCGCATTCATGCCGGCAATGCCGACGACGCCGGCCGCTTGCATGAGCAGCGGCACGGGCATCGCGCCGTAGCCGACGGCATTCCAGGGAAAGCCGGTGAAGAGCGTGCCGCGCAGCCATTCGCCAATGCCGAAGGCGAAGGCGAGCGCGGCGATGCGGCCCATGCCGTCCGACCAGAGGAGGCGGGCGAGCGCGGCCGCAAGACCATAGTAGAAAGCAAGGAAGGCCGGCAGGCCGAAGACGGCAAGCGGCAGCGCCCAGGCAAAGGCATCCGCCTCGACGAGCAGCGCATTGCCGAGCCACCACAGCCCGCCGACGAAGTAGCCGAAGCCGAAAAACCAGCCGATGCGGAAGGCAGGCGCCAGACGCCGCAGGAAACCGGCCTCCGGCGCGGCGCTGGCGCCGTCGAGCAACCAGACGAGCACGGTAAAGGAGACGAACAGCGCTGCGAAGAAACCGAAGGGCGGCAGTGCCAGCACCCCGATCAGGCCCGCAAGAAATGCCAAAAGCGCCCGTCTCGTCCCAGACAGGAGCATGACCCTGCCCGCAAGCCGCTCCATGCCGTCCCCTTCATGTCCCCGAATCAGCCGCGCCAGTCTTCCAAAAAACCAGCGCCTTGTCCCGCGTCACGGCGGCACAAGGCGCAGATCATTTTTCAAGGGGGCCGTCCGCCTATTCGGCGTTCGCCCCGTCGTTCTGCTGTTCCGGCAGTTTCGGCCGGTCGCCGGCAAGGGGCAGGCCCTCGCCCTCCGGCTTGCGCTCGCGGCGGCGAACGGAGCCGGCGCGCTTGCGCGTGACGCGCACCCGCTTGACGCGGCGCGGATCGGCGTCGAGAACGTGGAACTCGAAGCCCGGCACCGCCTGCACCACCTCGCCCCGCACCGGGATGCGGCCGAGCGAGGCGAAGATCAGGCCGCCGAGCGTATCGGCGTCTTCGAGCTGCTCGCGAATGTCGAAATCCGGGCCGATGGCTTCCGCCAGCTCCTCCAGCTCGACGCGGGCGTCGGCGATGAAGACATCGTCGCTGACGCGCTGGATCATGGCCTCCTCGTCGTCGTGCTCGTCCTCGATGTCGCCGACGACCATCTCGACGATGTCCTCCAGCGAGGCAAGACCGTCCGTACCGCCATATTCGTCGATGACGAGGGCCATCTGCGTGCGGTCGGCCTGCATGCGCGCCATCAGGTCGGCGGCGAGCATGGAGGGCGGCACGAAGAGAACCTGGCGGATGATGCCGGCTTCGGCGACGGTCTTCGACAGATCGACACGGCCGAGGTCGAATTCGGCCTTCGGCGTGCGGGTCGGCTTCTCGCCATTGGCGGGAGCCGGTTTTGCACCGGTGCGGCGCTTGTTGCGTGCCTGCTTGGTGACATAGGCGAGCAGGTCGCGGATATGAACCATGCCGCGCGGATCATCGAGGCTCTCATTGTAGACCGGCATGCGCGAGCGGCCGGAATCCTCGAAGATCACCATCAGCTCGGCGATCGTGATGTCCTGGTCGACGGCCTCGATATCGGCGCGCGGCACCATGACGTCCTCGACCCGCACCTCGCGGAAGCGAAGAATGTTGTGCAGCATCGCCCGCTCTTCGGGCAGGAAGGTCGGCTCGCCGCCGCTCTCTTCCGTCATCAGGGCGTCGGCGAGGTCCTTGCGCAGGCTGGAGGCACCCGTCATGCGCCAAAGCCGTGCGGCGCGGGACCAGAAGGATGTCCGGCCCCCGCTTTCCTGCTTCGGCGCGCTGCTACTACTGCCCGCCTCGTCCTGACTTGAGGCGTCCGCCTCACTCTTTTCCGTTTCTACGGACTGGTTTCTAAAGTCGCTCATTGGTCCAAACTATTCATCGGGGTCATCCCCGTACGGGTCAGATAGGCCAAGCTCGGCAAGAATGCGAGTCTCCAGCCCCTCCATTTTTTCCGCTTCCTCGTCGTCCATGTGATCATAGCCGAAGAGATGCAGAAATCCATGCACCAGCAGGTGCGTGAGATGATCGTCGAAAGACTTGCCGAGATCCGCCGCCTCGCGGGCCAGCGTTTCCTCGGCAAAAATGATATCGCCGAGCATCGGCCCCGGCATTTTTCCGGGCGTCAGCGGAAAGGCCGGGAAGGACAGGACATTGGTCGGCTTGTCCTGGCTGCGCCATTGCGCGTTGATGCCGCGGATCTCCCCGTCGCTGGTGAAGACGAGGGAGACCTCCGGGGCGCCCGTCTTCGGGAAGGGCTGCCTTTCCTCCCGCCGGAGGAAACCTGCGGCCGCGCCGAGCGCACGTTCGCTGATCTCGCGCAGGCGCTCTTCCGAAGGCCATGCGCCGTCTTCGACGGAAATCTGGATATCGAGTTCGCTCATCAGAATTTTGAGCCGCCTCAGCGGTCCATCTGCTCGCTTTCGTCCTGCACCGCTGTCTGGGCTTCATAGGCCCGGACGATGCGGGCGACCATGGGGTGGCGCACGACATCGGCGTCCTTGAAGCGGACAACCGAAACGCCCTCGACGCCCTTGAGGATCTGCAGCGCTTCGACAAGGCCCGACTTGACGCCACGCGGCAGGTCGACCTGGCTCGGATCGCCCGTGACGATCATGCGGCCGTTCTCACCCAGACGCGTCAGGAACATCTTCATCTGCATGGAGGTCGTGTTCTGCGCCTCGTCGAGGATGACCGCGGCGTTGGCGAGCGTGCGGCCGCGCATGAAGGCGAGCGGCGCGATCTCGATGACGCCGGCGGTGATGGCGCGTTCGACCTTGTCGCCCGGCATCATGTCGTAGAGCGCGTCATAGAGCGGACGCAGATACGGATCGACCTTCTCCTTCATGTCGCCGGGCAGGAAGCCGAGACGCTCGCCGGCCTCGACGGCCGGACGCGACAGGATGATGCGGTCGACCGCGCCGCGCTCCAGGAGCTGGGCGGCATGGGCGACGGCGAGATAGGTCTTGCCCGTGCCGGCCGGGCCGACGCCGAAGACGAGCTCGGACCGCTCCAGCGCGCGGATATAGGTATCCTGCATCGGGGTGCGGGCAACGATGGTCTTCTTGCGGGTGGAGATCTGCGACATGGTGAGCTTGGCCTTGCGCTCCATCGTCGGCAGGGAAAGCTGGTCGTCCGCGGCGATCGCCATGCGGATCGCGCCCTCCACGTCGGAAAGCTCGATCGAGCCTCCCTTCTGAAGCCGGTCGTAAAGGTAATCGAGGGCGTGGCGGGCCTGGTTGGTCGCCACCACGTCGCCGGAAATGGAGATGGAATTGCCCCGCGCACGCGCATCGATGCCGAGACGCTGCTCCAGCAGCTTCAGGTTCTGATCGAACTGGCCGAACAGCTCGCTTGCGTATCGATTGTTCTCGAAGGTCAGCACGAAGTGATTGGCGTCGGTCTCTTTTTTCGACTGGCGCGGCGATGACGTCGTCAATTCGTGTCCGTTCAAGCGGTCAGGCTCCTTGCGATCCGCCCGTCAACCGATCGCTTGCGCGAAAAGGCTGTTGGGCCCGGTATCGGTGATTCGTACCCGGATAATGTCACCGATTTCAGACGCTTTTGCATCAACATTCACAGGCTGCAGCCAAGGCGAGCGGCCGACGAGCTGGCCGGGCATGCGGCCGGGCTTCTCCAGGAGCAGGTCGATCTCCTTGCCGACGCAGCCGCGGGCGAATTCGCGCTGCTGCTGAAACAGCAAAGCCTGCAATCTTTCAAGGCGTTCCGACTTCACGTCTTCCGCGACATGGCCGTCCATCTCCGCGCCGGGCGTGCCCGGGCGTATGGAATACTTGAAGGAAAATGCCTGTGCATAACCGACCGTCTCGATGAGGCGCATCGTGTCCTCGAAGTCCCGGTCGCTCTCGCCGGGGAAGCCGACGATGAAATCGCCCGAGATCGCCAGTTCCGGCTGGACCGCGCGGATGCGCTCGATGAGGGCGATATACTCGGCCGCCGTGTGGCGCCGGTTCATCGCTTTCAGGATGCGATCGGAGCCCGACTGGACCGGCAGGTGCAGATAGGGCATCAGCGCCGGCAGGTCGCGATGGGCTTCGATCAGGCGGTCGTCCATGTCGCGCGGGTGGCTGGTCGTATAACGCAGGCGCGCGAGGCCCTTGATACCGGCGAGCCGGTAGAGGAGGTCGCCAAGGCCCCATTCGCGGCCGTCCGGACCGAGGCCGTGCCAGGCGTTGACGTTCTGGCCGAGCAGGGTGATCTCGCGCACGCCGCCTTCGACAAGGCGCTCGGCCTCCGAGACGATCTGCGAAACCGGGCGCGAGACTTCCGAACCGCGCGTATAGGGCACCACGCAGAAGGTGCAGAACTTGTCGCAGCCTTCCTGCACCGTCAGGAAGGCGGTGACGCCGCGGGCCCGGGTCTTCGCCTTTTCCGGCGCGGGAAGATGCTCGAACTTGTCCTCGATGGCATAGTCGGTCTCGACGACGCGCTCGCCGCCCTTGGCGCGGCGCAGCGCGTCCGGCAGGCGGTGATAGGTCTGCGGGCCGACCACCAGGTCGACTGCCGGCGCGCGGCGCAGGATTTCTCTACCCTCGGCCTGGGCGACGCAGCCGGTGACGCCGATCACCATTTCGCGGCCGTCCTTGGCGCGCGCCTTCTTCATCTCGCGCAGGCGGCCGAGCTCGGAATAGACCTTTTCCGCCGCCTTCTCGCGGATATGACAGGTGTTGAGAAGAACGAGGTCGGCTTCCTCCAGGACGTCCGTCGCCTGGTAGCCGTCCTTCGACAGCGCATCCGTCATGCGGTCGCTGTCATAGACGTTCATCTGACAGCCGTAGGTCTTCACGAAGACCTTGCGGGTGTTCGGACGCGCGTTCGGCGTGGCGCCGGCTTCGGGCGGAAGGAGGGATTGTTCGCTCATGGCCGCTTCCATAGTGGAAAAGCCCCGGAAAATGAAGCCCTGTCACGTTCCCCGGACTATCGGCCGCGCAAGCGCGCGCCCAGCATGGCGCGAATGCGTGCCTCGACCGTGCGGCTGACCTGCTTGCGGTTGCTGCTGCGGGAATAGTCCACCCGCTCGCCGAAATCGACATCGACATCCACCGCCCCCTCGCGCGCGACGCCGAGGAGATGCGGCAGGAGCTCGATATCGCCCGGCCAGGCGGCGAGCGGTCGATGGAAGCGCCCCATGGCCATGCCGTGCACGCCGGTATAGGCGATCGAGACCGGCTGGATATGCACGACACCGCCCGGCGCGTGCGGCACCGCGGAGGCGGCCGCGCCGAAGAGCGAGGTCTTGATCTCCAGCAGGCGGTTGCCGTCCGAAGTCGTGCCCTCCGGGAAGAGCACGACGATCTCGCCGGCCGTCAGCCGCCGCGCGATCTCGTCGACCTGGTCGCCGGTCTTCCGGCGCTGGTCGCGTTCCACGAAGATCGTCGCCTGGAGGCGGGCGAGGATGCCGAAGACCGGCCAGCCGCGCACCTCGGATTTGGCGATGTAGACCACATCGGCCACCGAGCCGAGCACCAGGATGTCCTTCCAGGAGACATGGTTGGAGGCAAGCAGCAACGGCCGTTTCGCCTCCAGCGTGCCATGCACCCGCACCCGGAGGCCGAGCACCCAGCAGGCGACACGGTGCCAGAGGCGCGGCAGACGGCGGCGGACTTTCAGGTTGAAGCGCAGGCCGACGAGCTGGACGGGCAGCAAGACGGCCGTCACCGCGCTAAGCACGAGGAAAGCGACGGCAAGACGCAGCCAGACGATCAAAGGGGCACCGGTCGCTGGGAGAAAACCGGCCTTGATGAAAGGTGGCTTCCCCCCTCTGCCCGGCAGGGCATCTCCCCCTCAAGGGGGGAGATTGGATGGGGAATCGTCTCCCCCCTCTCCAGCGGTGCTGATTGAACGAGGTTTTCGCGTCTTGTCGATCTCCCCCCTTGAGGGGGGGATGCCCGGCAGGGCAGAGGGGGGTGCCGCGGTACCGGATGCAGCAGCCTGAAGCGAACGGTCATGGGCCGCCTCACTCGCCCTCCTTGAGCGGAATGCCGTAGAGTTCGAGGCGGTGGTCGACCAGCTTGAAGCCGTGCTCGCGCGCGATGCGCTCCTGCAGGGCCTCGATCTCGGGCGAGTGGAACTCGATGACCTCGCCGCTCTTCAGGTCGATCAGGTGGTCGTGGTGCTCGTCCGGCACGGTCTCGTAGCGCGAGCGGCCGTCGCGGAAATCGTGGCGCTCGATGATGCCGGCATCCTCGAAGAGCTTGACCGTGCGGTAGACGGTGGAGATGGAAATGCGCGAATCGACGGCCGACGAGCGGCGATAGAGCTCCTCCACGTCCGGGTGATCGGCCGAGGCCTCCAGCACGCGCGCGATCACGCGGCGCTGCTCGGTCATGCGCATGCCGCGCTCGACACAAAGCTCTTCCAGCGATTTCTCGACATCCGACATGCGATCCAGCCCTCTTCCGTTCAGCCTCCCGATAGGGGACTAACGAAGATCGCGCCGCAAGACAAGCGCCGTGGACCTGTGGCCGTCGGCGGCGACATAATAGGCCTTGCGCTCGCCGACCTTCACAAAGCCGAGCTTGGCATAGAGCCCGCGAGCAGCGACATTGCCCTCGTCGACCTCCAGGAAAATGTCTTCGGCGCCGCGCATCTTGGCCTCGCGCAGTGCCGCCTGCATCAGCCGCCAGCCGAGGCCCGCGCGAGAAAACCGCTCGTCGACGCCGATCGTCAGGATCTCCGCCTCCCCGGCCGTGGCCCGGGCCAGCACGAAGCCGCCGGCCGTGCGGCCGTGCGCGCCCTCCCGCAGCGCAAGGAAGCCGTAGACCGGCTCCTGCAGCAGCAGCGAATGGAACTCGCCGTCGTTCCACGGCTGGGGGAAACGCGCGCGATGCAGGGCCGCCGCAATGCCGGCATCGGCGGTTTCCAGCGGGAAGATGTCGAAGGCCGGCTTGCGGGTGAAATAGTCGGTCAGGGACATGCCGTCATGCCCTCTTGATCGCGAAACCCGCCTGCGGCTTGGCATCGGGACCGCGCAGATAGAGCGGCTTGGGCGGATGGTCCGCCGGGTCGAGGCGGGCACCGAGGCGCGCGACGGTGGCGATGGAAACGCCGTCGCCGCCCTGCGGCGCGCCATCACGCAGGAGCGCGGCCGCCGAGCCGGCGATCGCCCCGTCATGCCCCGCCGCGAGCGTTCGCGCCGCGTCCAGGGCAGCGATCGCGGGCGCCGACAGCGCGCTGCCATCGGCGGCGAAGCGCTGCCAGTAGACCTCGTCCCGCTTGGCATCCATCGCGACCAGCAGCGGTGTGGCGGCCCGGCGGTCCGCGGCCAGAGCCGACAAAGTGGAGACACCGACGGCCGGAATGCCGAGCGCCAGCGCAAGGCCACGCGCCGCCGCGACGCCGACGCGGATGCCGGTGAAGGAGCCGGGGCCGATGGTGACGGCGATCCGATCGATATCCTTGAGCGTGAGGCCGGCGGCATCGAACGCCGCATCGACGAATTCCATCAGCCGCTCGGCATGGCCACGGCCGATATCGGCGCCGGCGGCGCCGAGAATCCTGTCCTCGTCGGGGTCATAGAGCGCCGCATGGCAACCCGTGCCGGCCGTATCGATCGCAAGCACGATCATGCCGGGCACCGGGGCATTGCGGGGCAGGCCTTACATGACGGCTTCAACTTCCTGCACTTCCGGTACGAAATGGCGAAGGAGGTTCTGCACGCCGTGCTTCAGCGTCGCCGTTGAGGACGGGCAACCCGAGCAGGCACCCTTCATGTTGAGATAGACGACGCCGTCGCGGAACCCCTTGAAGGTGATGTCGCCGCCGTCCTGGGCCACGGCCGGGCGCACGCGGCTGTCGAGCAGTTCCTTGATGGTGGCGACGATCGTCTCGTCGCCCTCGTCGAAGAATTCGCCCTCGTCGGTCTCGTTGCCGCCGAGCGCGCCGCTCGCCATGACCGGCTGGCCGGACATGAAGTGTTCCATGATGTTGCCGAGGATCGCCGGCTTCATGTGCTGCCAGTCGGCGCCGTCCTTGGTGACGGTGATGAAATCATAGCCGAGGAACACGCCCGTGACGCCGGGGACGGCGAACAGGCGGGCCGCCAGGGGCGAAGCCGCGCGCGCTTCCGTCTCGTCGCGGAACTCTGCCGTACCGGTTTCCAGAACCACCTTGCCCGGCAGGAATTTCAGGGTCGCCGGGTTCGGCGTCGCTTCGGTCTGGATGAACATCTTTCTCTCCGTGCGGCCGGGCGCTCGCCGATCGGCCAGAATATTTAGAATAATTCAAAAGAAGATAGGCGTTTCCGCGCCTTTCTTCAAGACTGGAGATCAGCTCAGCGCGTCCAGTTCCTCGTCGGACAGCGAATCCGGAATGACCGTCACCGGAATCGGAAAGGCCTGGCCGCGGCTGGCAAGCGAGGAGACGAGCGGCCCCGGCCCCTCCTTGGCGGAACCGGCCGCCAGCACGAGGATCGCGACGTCCCGGTCCTCCTCGATCAGCCCGTTGATCTCTTCGCTGGCGACGCCCTCGCGGATCACCGTTTCCGGCTCGATGCCGACCGATTCGCGCAAGGCCTGCGCCGCCTTCGCCAGCACGGCCTCCGCTTCCTCGCGCGCTTCGGCCCGCATGATCTCCTCGACGCCCAGCCATTGCTGGAAATCGCCATTGGCGATCACGTAGAGCAGGACGACGCCGCCATTGGAGTTCTTCGCCCGCATTCCCGCATAGTGGACGGCGCGCTGGCATTCCGGCGTGTCGTCGATGACCGCCAGGAATTTCCGGCGGTGGCCTTCAAGGCGGGAAAGTCGTCGAGAAACCATACGGCCTCATCATCTCCAGGTGCTGCGCAATTCCGCACGCAAACCGCTGCACACTTCTGCCGGGATTTGCGCCGGGACGTTTCGAGGCGACCTTACTGCACAAAACCGATGATGTCGCGAACTTCCTTCATGGTTTTTTCGGCCCGCGCCCGCGCCCTTTCGCCGCCATCGCGCAGGATGGCGTCGATATGGCTCGTGTCGTCCATCAGGCGGCGCATCTCGTCGGTGATGGGCGAGAGGACGTTGACGGCGAGGTCGATGAGCGCCGGCTTGAAGACGGAGAACTGCTGGCCGCCGAACTCGGCGAGGATTTCCGCCTTGGACTTGTCGGAGAGCGCGGCATAGATGCCGACGAGGTTCTCCGCCTCCGGGCGGCCCTTCAGGCCCTCGACTTCGCCCGGCAAGGCATCCGGATCGGTCTTGGCCTTGCGGATCTTCTTGGAGATCGTGTCGGCATCGTCCGTGAGGTTGATGCGCGAAAGGTCGGAGGCATCCGACTTCGACATCTTCTTGGTGCCGTCGCGCAGGCTCATGACGCGCGGTGCCGGGCCGCCGATCAGCGGCTCGACCATCGGGAAATAGGCATGCACCGGCTCCTCGCCGACGACGATGTCGACGCCGGTGCCGGCCTTACGGATGTGGCTGCCGAAATCGATGTTGAACTTCTGCGCGATGTCGCGGGTCAGCTCCAGGTGCTGCTTCTGGTCGTCGCCGACCGGCACATGGGTGGCGCGGTAGACGAGGATGTCGGCGGCCATCAGGCTCGGATAGGCCAGCAGCCCCAGCGAGACCTGTTCGGCATTCTTGCCGCCGGTCTTGTCCTTGAACTGGGTCATACGCTCCATCCAGCCGATGCGCGCCACGCAGTTGAAGATCCAGGCAAGCTCGGCATGCTGCGGCACCGCCGACTGGTTGAAGACGATGTGCTTCTTCGGGTCGATGCCGGCGGCAATGAAGGCCGCGGCGATCGAGCGAATCTGGCCGCGCATGTCCTCGTGCACGAGCTGCGCGGTGATCGCGTGCAGGTCGACGACGCAGTAGATGCAGTCGTTGTCGGCCTGCAGGGCGACGAACTTGCGGATCGCGCCGAGATAGTTGCCGAGATGGAGGTTGCCGGTCGGCTGCACGCCGGAGAAGACGAGGGGCTTGAATGCGCTCATGGCGATATCCTTCAGGCGGGTGGAAGGCCTGGTTCCGTTGTTGTCGTGGCGCCGCTTATGCACGGCGCGGGGGCGGCGATCAAGACCGCAGCAGCGCCGCCCGGTTGCCACGTCTCATCAGAAACTCCTCATAAATGACACTTTCCGGTTCTTATCTCCGGGCGGGGCAGGGACCGTCGGATTTCGACAGGCCTCGTTTCGACGCAAAGGCGCAGACCGGAGGGCGTGTGCCATGCGAAAGAGCTGTTCGACCGTGCTTGCCTGCATGATCGCGCTGACGTCGTTCTTCGCGAGCGAAGCCATGGCGAGCGGACGGCACAAGCATGCCGCAAGAATCGAGAAGGGCGCGGCGAAGATCTATACCGTGCAGACGCCGCGCGTGCGGCACCGATGTTTCCCCGGCAAGCTGCGGGCAATCCTTCTCCATATCGCCCGGCAGGTCGGGCGACGGCCGCTCGTCACATCCGGCCACCGCTCCGCCGGCCGGAGGGGATCGCTGCATCGAAAATGCCTCGCTGCCGATATCCGCGTGCAGGGCGTGCCGGTGAAGCGGATCGTCGCCGCAGCAAGGTCCGCGCCGGCCATCGGCGGCGTCGGCACCTATTGCAACGGCATCGTGCATGTCGATGTGGGGCCGAGGCGCAACTGGCATCATTGCGGCGGGCTGGCGCGCCTTGCAAGGCGCGCCCGGCTCGCGACGCGGTGAGGCGGCCTATTCGGCGCTTTCCTCGCTCGGCGCGGCCTTGCTCTTGCGCTTGAGGTTGCGCCGGATCATGCCGAGATCGGCACCGCCGATGAGGAAGGCAACGGAGAAATAGACCAGCATGGCAAGGGCGATCAGCAGGCCGAGCGCCACGAGCTGCTCGTAGAGCGGCGCGGTGGATGCAAGGCGATCGGCGAAATAGCCGGAGGCGTAGTCGAGCGCCACGGCCATGATGACCGTCGCGGCCAGCAGGCGGGCGACGCGCCAGAGCAGCGCCTTTTCCAGCGGCCAATGGCCACGCCGCACCAGCGTCACGAACAACAGCAGCGCCGTCAGCCAGCCGGAAACGGCTTCGGCCGTGGCGATGCCGCGCTCGTGGAACAGCGGGAAGAGCGAGACGGCGAGGATGCAGTTGACGACGACCGACAGCAGCGTGATGCGCATCGGCGTCTTGGTATCCTCGCGGGCGAAGAAGCCTGGGTTCAGCGCCTTGATCATCACGAAGCCCGGCAGGCCGAGCCCGTAGATGGCAAGCGTGCCGGCGACGACGGACGTCGTTTCCGGGCTGAAGGCGCCGCGCTCGTAGAGCACGCGCACGATCTCGTCGGAGATGACCCAGAGCGCGCCGGCGGCGGGCAGGGTCAGGAAGAGCACGAATTCCATCGAGCGGTTCTGCAGGTTGCCGGCCTCCCGCTCCTGCCCGCCCTTCAGCGCGCGGGCGAGTTCCGGCAGCAGCACGACGCCGACGGCGATGCCGACGACGCCGAGGGGGAGCTGGTAGACGCGGTCGGCATATTGCAGGGCGGCGATCGCGCCGTCCTTGGTGGAGGCGATCATCTGGCCGATGATCTGGTTGATCTGGGTGATGCCGCCCGTCACCGCCGCCGGCAGCGCGAGCCAGAGCAGGCGCTTGACGTTCGGCGTCATGCGCGGCCGGCGAAAGCCGATCTTCATGCCGGCATGGCGCACGCCCGCATAGAGCACGGCCATCTGCAGGAGGCCGGCGGCGAGCACGCCCCAGGAAAGATACCAGGCCGTCTCCAGCGGCGAGGCACCCTGCCAGAGCCCGTAGCCGAGCGCGCCGATCAGCACAACATTGAGGAAGACGGGCGCGACGGCAGCGGCGAAATAGTGATGCAGCGAATTCAGCATGCCCGACAGCATCGCCGTCAGCGACATGCACATGAGATAGGGGAACATGACGACGGCGAGCTTCACCGTAACGTCGAACTTCTCCGCGTCCCCCACGAAGCCCGGCGCGATGATCCAGGCGACGATGAGCGGCATCAGGAGCTCCATCGCGATGGTCAGCATCAGGAGCACGGTGAAGAGGACGCCGAAGACCTCCTCGGAAAAGCGCTTCGCCCCGTCGATGCCGCCGGCCTCGATCTCTTTCGCGAAGAGCGGCACGAAGGCGGCGTTGAAGGCGCCCTCGGCGAAGAGGCGGCGGAAGAGGTTGGGGAAGCGAAAGGCGGCGTAGAAGGCGTCGGCCATCGGTCCGGTGCCGAGGGCTGCGGCCATCAGCGTTTCGCGCGCGAAGCCGAGCACGCGGCTGCCCAGCGTCGCGCCGCCCACGGTCGCGAATTTTTTCACCAGACTCATTGTTCCGTCCTGATCCTCTTCGACGTGGCGGCAACGGGCGCGATCATGCCGGGCGGCATGCGGTCGCGCAGCTCGTCCGCCTCGTCCGCCATGACGGCCTTCAGCCGCGCGGCGATGTTGGCCTGCCGGTTGTCGTTGGTGACCTTCTGGCCGACGAGGTCGGTGACGTAGAAGGTGTCGATGACCTTCTCGCCGAAGGTGGTGATATGCGCCGAGGCGATGTCGAGCGAGAGATCCGACAGCACCGCCGTCACCTCGGACAGGAGGCCGGGGCGGTCGAGGCACTCGATCTCGATCACCGTGAACTTGTTCGACAGCGTGTTGGAGATCGTCACGGCAGGCGAGACGGTGAAGGTGCGGTTGCGCTTGCGGCTCTTCGTCCGGGTGGCGATCACCTCCGGCAGGCGCTTGCGGCCGGAGAGCACGTCCTCGATCATCCGGCCGATCGTGCCCGCCCGGCGCATCTCGTCGGCATCGTTCGGGAACTCGCGGTTGACGAGGATCGTGTCGAGCGCGCGGCCGTCAGAGGTGGTGAAGATCTGCGCATCGACGATGTTGGCGCCCGCCGCCGCACAGGCCCCGGCGATCACCGTCAGGAGGCGCGGATGGTCGGGCGAAAGCACGGTGATCTCGGTAATGGCGTGGAAGGAATGGGTGCGCACCATCGTCGCCAGCGGCTGGCCTGCCTTGTCCGCCTCGCGGATGAAGGCCGCGTGGCGCACCTGGTCCTCTAGCGAGACCGTCAGCAGGTAGGGATCATAGTGCAGCCGCGTATAGGTCTTGCGGTCCTTCTGACTCCAGTCGGCGGGAAGCGCACCGGAGAGGATTTCCCGCGCGGCCTGGGCGCGCTCCTTGCGCGACAGTTCGGAAAAGCCGCCGGAGATCAGGAGTTCGGTCTCGTAATAGAGCGTGCGCAGGAGCTGGCCCTTCCAGCCGTTCCACACGCCCGGGCCGACGGCGCGGATATCGCAGACCGTCAGCACCAGCAGCATCTTCAGCCGCTCCAGCGACTGCACCTTCTCGGCGAAGTCGACGATGGTCTTGCGGTCGTTGAGGTCGCGGGTCTGCGCGACCATCGACATGGTCAGGTGCTCCTCGATCAGCCAGACGACAAGCTCCGTCTGCTTCGGCGAGAGCCCGAAGCGCGGGCAGAGTTTGCGCGCGACCCTGGCGCCCGCCTCCGAATGGTCCTCCGGCCGGCCCTTGGCGATGTCGTGCAGCAGCACGGCGACATAGAGCGAAATGCGATCCTCGATACCGGGCATCAGCTGGTAGCTCAGCGGATGGGCATCCTTCTCGCGCCCCTGGTCGATATCCGCCAGCACGCCGACGGCGCGGATCAGATGCTCGTCGACCGTATAGTGATGATACATGTTGAACTGCATCATCGCGACGATCTTGCCGAAATCCGGAATGAACCGGCCGAGCACCCCCGCCTCGTTCATGCGGCGCAGGATGAGCGCGGGATCGCGCGGCGAGGTGAGGATCGACAGGAAGAGGCGGTTCGCCTCCTCGTTCTCGCGCAGCGCCGCATTGACGAGCTTCAGCGAGCGCGTGACCTGCTTCAGCGCGTCGGGATGGAATTCCAGCCCGTTGATGTCGGCGATGTGGAAGAGCCGGATCAGGTTGACGGGATCGCGCTTGAAAACGTCGGGATCGGCGATGGTGATGCGGCCGCGGTCTTCCAGGAAATCCAGCGTGCCGGCGATCTTGCGCGTGCGGCGGGTAAAGCGGCTGATGACGGCGGTGAGGCCGGGCGCTTCCTTGGCCTGCTGGTCCTCCAGCGTGGCGCAGAAGATGCGGGTGAGGTCTCCGACGTCCTTGGCGACGAGGAAATAGTGCTTCATGAAGCGCTCGACCGCCGAAAGGCCGGGATGCGGCTGGTAGCCGAGGCATTCGGCGATCTCGCGCTGGATGTCGAAGGAGAGCCGTTCCTCCGCCTTGCCCGTCAGGAAGTGCATGTGGCAACGCACCGCCCAGAGGAAATCGTCCGCCTTCTGGAAGAGCTTGTATTCCTGGCGCGACAGGACGCCGAGCTTCACCAGGTCGGCGGGGTCGCGGATGTGGTAGAAATACTTGGCGATCCAGAACAGCGTGTGCAGGTCGCGAAGCCCGCCCTTGCCTTCCTTGACGTTCGGCTCGACGAGGTAGCGCGTGTCGCCGGCCTTGCGGTGGCGCTCGTCGCGCTCGGCGAGTTTCGCCGCGATGAATTCGGGGCCGGTGCCGCGGATGATCTCTCGGTCGAAGCGGAGGGCAAGATCCTCGAACAGCGCCACCGAGCCACAGATGTAGCGCGCCTCCAGGATCGCGGTGCGGATCGTCATGTCGCCCTTGGAAAGCTGGATGCATTCCTCCAGGTTGCGCGTCGCATGGCCGACCTTGAAGCCAAGATCCCACAGGATGTAGAGCATGAACTCGATGGCCGGCTCGCTCCAGGCGGCGGGTTTTACCGGCAGGAGGAAGAGCAGGTCGATATCCGAGCCCGGCGCCAGCGTGCCGCGGCCATAGCCGCCGACGGCCGTCACCGTGATGCGGGCGGCGGGCGGCGCCTGGCCGGCGCTGAAGACGTGGTTGAGCGCAAAGTCGTGCAGGACGGCGATCAGCTGGTCCTGCAGCCAGGAAATGCGCGCGGCGCATTGCAGGCCGCTGCCATCGGCGAAGAGCAGTTCGCGTGCCCGCTCGCGGCCCGCGGCGTTCACCTTCTTGAACTCGGCCAGCAGCTCGCGGCGCATGCGGTCGCGATAGTCGGCATTGGTGCTGGCGATGAATTCGCATCTGGCGCGCAGCGCGGGCACGTCGATCAGGCCGGAATCGGCCGGCGCCAGGAGTTTCTTTTCCATCGGATGCCGGCTTGCGTCCCGCTTCTCGTCGATCGCCCGTTCGGTTCGCATGCGCTATAGACCCTTTCCGCAGGCGAGGACAATGATCCCAGGCGCTAGCGATTGCCAAGTTCTTTCTTCAGCGCATAGAGGGCATCGAGCGCCTCGCGCGGCGTCATGTCGTCCGGGTTGAGCGCCTTCACCAGCGTCTCCACCTTCGACGGGGCGGATCCGCGCTGGATCTCCTCGCGGCGCACCGCCACCTGGAACAGCGGCAGATCATCGATGAGCTGGCTTGCCGGATTCTTGCGGTCCGCATCCTCGAGCTTGGCCAGCACATCCTTGGCGCGCGAGACCACCGACGGCGGCAAGCCGGCAAGGCGCGCCACCTGGATGCCGTAGGAGCGGTCCGCCGCACCCGGGCCGACCTCGTGCAGGAAGATCACGTCGCCGTCCCATTCCTTGACGCGCATTGTGGCGTTGGAAAGACGGTCGAGCTTTTCCGACAGCACGGTCAGCTCGTGGAAATGCGTGGCGAAGAGACCGCGGCAGCGGTTGGCCTCGTGCAGGTGCTCGACGGCGGCCCAGGCGATCGAAAGACCGTCGAAGGTCGCGGTGCCGCGGCCGATCTCGTCGAGGATGACGAGGGAACGGTCGGTCGCCTGGTTGAGGATTGCCGCCGTCTCGACCATTTCCACCATGAAGGTCGAGCGGCCGCGGGCAAGGTCGTCCGACGCGCCGACGCGCGAGAAGAGCCGGTCGACGATGCCGATATGGGCGCTTTCGGCCGGCACGTAGGATCCCATCTGGGCGAGGATGGCGATGAGCGCGTTCTGGCGCAGGAAGGTCGACTTACCGCCCATGTTCGGGCCGGTGAGCAGCCAGATCGCGCCGTGACCCTTGCCGTCCTTCGGCGAGAGGTCGCAGGAATTGGCGACGAAGGCGGCGGACTGCTGGCGGCGCAATGCCTGCTCGACGACCGGATGCCGCCCGCCGACGATGGCGAACATGGTGGAGCGGTCGACGACGGGCCGGCAATAGGCCTGCTCCTCGGCAAGCGCCGCAAGCCCGGCGGAGACATCGATGACGGCAAGCGCCCGCGCCGCCGCCTTGATGGCCTCGGCCTCGGCGACGACGGCATCGACCAGGCCGTTGAAGGCGGCAAGCTCGATGGCGAGCGCCCGGTCGGCGGCATTGGCGATCTTGGTTTCCAGCTCGGAAAGCACCGTCGTGGTGAAACGCATGGCGCCGGCCATGGTCTGGCGGTGGATGAAGCGCGCCTTTGCCTCGTCGCCCTCCGTCAGCGCCGCGGCATTGCCGGCGGAAACCTCGATGAAGTAGCCGAGCACGTTGTTGTGCTTGATCTTCAGCGACTTGACGCCCGTTTCCTCGGCATATTGCAACTGGAGCCCGGCAATGACACGGCGCGACTGGTCGCGCAGCGCCCGCATCTCGTCGAGTTCGCCATCCGCGCCCTCGCGGATGAAGCCGCCGTCGCGCTTCAAGAGCGGCAGTTCGTCGGCGAGCATGACGGCAAGGCGATGCGAAAGGTCGAGCGGCAGTGCGCCGATGGCCTGCGCGGCCTCGGCAAGCTCGCCCTCCAGCCTCTCGCCGGCCATCAGCCGGGCGACGTCGCCGGAAATCGTAAGGCCCTGCAGGATCGCGCCGAGATCACGCGGCCCACCCCGACCGAGCGCGATGCGCGACAGGGCGCGTGGCATGTCGGGCAGACGCTTCAGCACCGCGCGCAGGTCCTCGCAGAAGGACGGCCGGTCGCCAAGGGCGGCGATCGAATCGAGCCGCGCGTTGATCGTGTCCGGATCGGTCAGCGGCGACATCAGCCGCTCGGCGAGCAGCCGCGCCCCGCCGCTCGTCGCCGTGCGGTCGATCGCCTTCAGGAGCGTGCCGGAGCGCTCGCCGGAGAGCGTGCGCACCAGTTCGAGATTGGCGCGCGTCGCCGGATCGATGAAGAGCGTGGAGGCGGAACTTTCCCGCTCCGGCCGGCCGAGCGGCGGGCGCTCGGCGATCTGCGTCTTTTCCACATAGGCGACGGCCGCCGAGGCGGCGGCAAGTTCGGCGCGGGAGAAGGTGCCGAAGCCATCCAGCGTCGAGACGCCGAAATAGCGGGCGATGCGGCCCTCCGCCGTCGCGCTGTCGAAGAGCACGGCCGGCTGCGGCACGGCGACGCGCCCGAGCACGTCGAGCACCGGGCGGAACTCCGGGTCGTAGAACACCGTGTCCGGCACGATCAGTTCGCGCGGCTCGATACGCAGGATATCGGCGAGAAGCTGGCCCTGGCTGGTTTCCGACAGACGGAAGATGCCGGTCGAAATGTCGATCCAGGCGAGCGCCATCGATGGTTCCGCCCCGCCGCGGATGCGCGCGACGGCCATCAGGTAGTTGGCGTCGGAGGGCGAGAGCAGCTTCTCCTCGGTTAGCGTGCCCGGCGTGACGAGGCGCACCACGTCGCGCCGCACGACGGATTTCGAGCCGCGCTTCTTCGCCTCCGCCGGATCCTCGACCTGCTCGCAGACCGCGACGCGGAAGCCGAGCGCGATCAGCCTCTGCAGATAGTCGTCGGCGGCATGGACCGGCACGCCACACATCGGGATGTCGAGGCCCATATGCTGGCCGCGCTTCGTCAGCGTGATGCCGAGCGCGCGGGCGGCGTCCACGGCGTCCTGGAAGAACAGCTCGTAGAAATCGCCCATGCGGTAGAACAGCATGCTGTCCGGATTGGCCGCCTTGATTTCGATATACTGCTCCATCATCGGCGTTGCCGATGCGCGGCTTTCGTCACTGGCAAGGTCTGCCGTCGACAGGATATCGTTCGGACGCACGATCTGATCGTTCACGGAGAGTCAGTTCTTCCTAAAAAAGAGGTGTCACCCTAGCCACGGGGCGCTATAGAAAACAACACCTGCGAGGAGTTATGGGCCTATCGCCCACAGGAGTGTGAAGGGGGAAGCATGCCGGGAACCGACAAATCCGATCGCCAGAGGGCAACCGTCACCGACACGGAAGCACTGGATTTCCACGCGTCCGGGCGCCCCGGAAAGCTGGAGATCACGCCGACCAAGCCGATGGCGACGCAGCGCGACCTTTCGCTCGCCTATTCGCCGGGCGTCGCGGTGCCGGTGAAGGCCATCGCCGCCGATCCGGCGACCGCCTATGACTACACGACGCGCGGCAACATGGTCGCCGTCATCTCGAACGGCACGGCCATCCTCGGCCTCGGCAATCTCGGCGCGCTCGCCTCCAAGCCGGTGATGGAAGGCAAGTCGGTGCTCTTCAAGCGCTTTGCCGACGTCGATTCCATCGACCTCGAGGTCGACACCGAAAATGTCGACGAGTTCATCAACTGCGTGCGCTATCTCGGTCCCTCCTTCGGCGGCATCAACCTGGAAGACATCAAAGCGCCCGACTGCTTCATCATCGAGCAGCGCCTGCGCGAACTGATGGACATCCCGGTCTTCCACGACGACCAGCACGGCACCGCCATCATCGCCGCCGCCGGCCTGATCAACGCGCTGGCGCTGACCGGCCGCGACTTCAAGACGACCAAGCTCGTCTGCAACGGCGCGGGCGCCGCGGCCATCGCCTGCATCGAGCTCATCAAGTCGATGGGCTTCGCGCCGGAGAACGTCATCCTCTGCGACACCAAGGGCGTTATCTACCAGGGCCGCGAAGACGGCATGAACCAGTGGAAGTCGGCCCATGCGGTCAAGACCGACCGCCGCACGCTCGCCGAGGCCATGGACGGCGCCGACGTCGTCTTCGGCCTTTCGGCCAAGGGCGCGCTTTCGGAGGAGATGATCCGCTCCATGGCGCCGCGGCCGATCATCTTCGCCATGGCCAATCCCGACCCGGAGATCACGCCGGAAGAGGTCGCCCGCATCCGGGATGACGCCATCGTCGCCACCGGCCGCTCGGACTATCCGAACCAGGTCAACAACGTCCTCGGCTTCCCCTATATCTTCCGCGGCGCGCTCGACGTGCGCGCCTCCACCATCAACGATGCGATGAAGATCGCGGCGGCCGAGGCGCTCGCCCATCTTGCCAAGGAAGACGTGCCGGACGACGTTGCCGCGGCCTACCAGGGCGTGCGCCCGCGCTTCGGCGCGCAGTACATCATCCCCGTTCCCTTCGACCCGCGCCTCATCTCGGCCATCCCCGTCGCCGTCGCCAAGGCCGCAATGGAGACCGGCGTCGCGCGCAAGAACATCCCCGACCTCGACGCCTATGCACGCGACCTGCGCGCCCGACGCGACCCGATCGCCTCGACGCTCCAGCAGATCTATGCCCGCGTGCGACGCCAGCCGAAGCGCGTCGTCTTCGCCGAGGGCGAGGAAGAGCAGATGATGCGCGCCGCCGTGTCCTATGCCAACCAGCAGCTCGGCACCGCCATCCTGCTCGGCCGCGAGGAGCATATCCGCGAGACGGCGGAACGCGCCGGCATCGACCTCGACCGGCCCGGCATCGAGCTGCTCAACGCCCGCATCTCCAAGCGCAACAACGTCTATATCGACTACCTCTATGCCCGCCTGCAGCGGAAGGGCTTCCTCTACCGCGACGCCCAGCGCCTGATCCACAACGACCGCAACCACTTCGCGGCCTGCATGGTGGCGCTCGGCGATGCCGACGGCATGGTGACGGGCCTCACCCGCAACTATTCCACCGCGCTGGAAGACGTGCGCCGCTGCATCGACGCCAAGCCCGGCCACCGGGTCATCGGCGCGTCGCTGGCGCTCTGCCGCGGCCGCGCCGTGCTCGTCGCCGACACCGCCGTGCACGACATGCCCTCCTCGGAGGAGCTGGCCGACATCGCGGAAGAAGCGGCCGGCCTTGCCCGCCGCCTCGGCTACGAGCCGCGCGTCGCCATGCTCGCCTACTCCACCTTCGGCCATCCCTCGGGCGAGCGTTCGGAGCGGGTGCGCGAAGCCGTGAAGATCCTCGACCGCCGCCGCGTCGATTTCGAATATGACGGCGAGATGGCGGCCGACGTGGCGCTCAACCCGCGCATCATGGAGCAATATCCGTTCTGCCGCCTTTCCGCCCCCGGCAACGTGCTCGTCATGCCGGCGTTCCATTCGGCGTCGATCTCGACGAAGATGCTGCAGGAACTCGGCGGCTCGACGGTGATCGGCCCGCTGCTCGTCGGCCTCGACAAGTCGGTGCAGATCGTCTCGATGGGCGCGAAGGACAGCGACATCGTCAACATGGCGACGCTGGCCGCCTACAATTCCGGCGTCTGACCTGCCGGGACAGTCCCGCGGCCATGGCCGCAGGACTGTCGCTTGCTTCCGCGAATCCCACGAAGCAAAAAGCCGCCCGTCCCGGAGGTCGGGAACGGGCGGCAAATCAGACTATACTGACCTTCAATGAAACTGTTCAGCTGGCGAAACGCCCGGCATCCGCGCCGTAGTAATTGAGATAGCGGCCGGAGATCTTGCCGATCGGCAGCACGATCAGGACATCCGTCGTGTTGAAGCCGTGATCGACGACGGCACCGTTGCCGACTGTCGCGCCGAGGCGCAGGTAGCCCTTGATGAGCGGCGGCAGCGCCGAAAGCGCCTTGCGCGTGTCGATGCCTTCCGCGGGCATCAGGTCCATGGTGCGGAAGAGTTCCGGCCGGGCCGAAACGCTCCACTCGTCCTTCGCCAGCACGTTGTGGTGCAGGAAGGAGAGCGCCAGCGCGTGCTCCTCCGGCACGATGCCGTGGAAGGAGGCGCAGCCGAACATCACGTCGATGCCGTGCTTCAGCGAATAGGCCCAGTTGCCCTGCCAGAGCAGCTCCACGGTGCGCTTGGTGCGGTAGGCCGGCAACACGCAGGAGCGGCCGAGTTCCATGAAGCGCTTTTCCGGATGGCGCGCAACCAGCGCCTCCACGTCGAATTCCGACTGGGAATAGAAGCCGCCGGAGACCGCGGCGACATCCTGGCGCAGCAGGCGGTAAGTGCCGACGATCTGCTCCTCCGCATCGCCCTCGATCGAGGTGTCGAGCACGAGGAGATGGTCGCAGACCATGTCCCAGGCGTCGATATCGCGCTTGCGGCGGATGGCGTCGGGCGAAAGCTGCGCCTGCATCTCCTCGGCGAAGACGCGGTAGCGCACGGCCTGGGCCGCGTCGATCTCCGTCACCGAACGGGCGATGCGCGTTTCGAGATTGCCGATGCGGCCGAGCACGTCCGTACCCGAGCGGCCCGCGGCCGGGGCCGTCTTCTGGAGCATCTCCGCCGGTGCGATGGTCTGGGCGAGGTCGAGCGTCATGGCAGTGTACCCGTCAAACGAAACTTCGCGGTTTTAACCACGATTCTGCAACAGGATAATGACGCAAGGCCGGCTTGGATAGCGAAAAGCCACCGGCCGGAGAAGATCAGGCCTGCGCGCGCCGGGCAAGGCGGGCGATTTCCGCAATCAGCTGAACGGGATCGGCGGGCTTGGCCAGCACGGCGTCGGCACCGGTCGCCAGAAGCTCCTCGCGCAGCCCCGCACGACTGTCCGCCGTCAGCACGACGACCGGCAGGCGGGCATTGCCATAATCGCGCCGCACGATGCGGGCGATCATCTCCCTGCCCTCGCCGCCCGGCATGCCGAGATCGGTGAGGACGAGATCGGCGGCAAAGGGGCCGGCATCCGTCGCGCCCGCAAGCGCGGAGACGAGCGCCGGATAGTCCGGCACATGGCGCACCGTGTGGCCGGCTCGTTCCAGCACGGAGCGCACCAGCATGGCATTGACCGGATCGTCCTCGGCAAGGAGGATGCGCGCGCCCGTCGCGGCTGTCTCCGCCGGCTCGGCGGTGGCGGGCGGCAGGTCCTTCAGGATCGGGCGGTTGTCGTTGATCGCATCGCGCACCTCGATGCCCTTCATGCGGCCCCGCAGCACCTCGACCAGCGAACGTTCGCGCAGCGGCCGGATGAGCCAGGAATCGTAGCCCTCGCCATTGCCGATCGCGCGGCCGCTGCGCTCTTCCGGATTGACGAGATAGATGCGGCGCGCACGGCTGTCGCGGAACATCGCAAGATCGGCCAGCTCCCGGCGGAAGACGCCGGCAAGGCGGTTGTCGACGATGATGTCGGTCAGTTCGGCCCGCTTGCCGGCAAGGCCCTGGGCAAGGTCGAGCGCCTCGTCGAGCCCCGTTGCCAGATGGCAGGTGCCGCCGAGCGCATCGATGGTGCGTACCAGCGCCCTGGAGGCCGGGCCGGCCGGCGCCAGAAGAAAGACCAGGCTGCCCTTCAAGACGCCCTTGCGCGCACCGCCGGTGCCCGCGGCCTTGTGCGGGCGATCGACCGGCATGCGGATGGTGAAGGTGCTGCCCTTGCCGGGCGTGCTTTCCAGCGTCAGCGCACCGCCGGCCTCGCTGAGGATGCGGGCGGAGATGGCAAGGCCGAGGCCGGTGCCGCCGCTGCGCTGCGCGGCGCTTCCCGTCTGCTCGAACTCCTGGAAGATGCGGGCCTGCTCCTCGGCATTCATGCCGGGGCCGGTGTCGGTGACGCGGATGACGACGGCGCCGCGATCGAGCGTGGTTTCCAGAAGGACGCCGCCCGTATGGGTGAACTTCACCGCATTGCCGACCACGTTGTAGAGCACCTGGCGCAGGCGCGGCGCATCGTAGAGGAGAAGGCCCGGCACGTCCGGAGAAACGAAGGAGCCGATCTCGATGCCCTTTTCATGGGCGCGGTGCGAGAGCATTTCCACGACGCTTTCCAGCATCGGGCGCACCGGCTCCTCCGAGGGGCGGAGCTGGAAGCGGCCGGCCTCGATGGTGGAGAAGTCCAGGAGGTCGTCGACGAGCTGGACGAGCGCATGGCCGGACTGGCGCATGCCGGCAAGGTAGTTCTTCTGCTCGGCGGTCAGCCGCGTCTGGCCGATGAGATGCGACATGCCGAGAATGCCCGAGAGCGGCGTGCGGATCTCGTGGCTGACGGTGGCGAGCAGGCGGGATTTCGCCGCGCTCGCCTCCTCGGCGCGCTGGCGGGCGCGCTCGCGCTCGCCCTCGGCGCGGCGCTCCTCGGTGACGTCGCGGGCGATGGAATGCACGACGAGATCGCCGGAGGCGGGATCGCGCACGGTGACGTCGTGCCAGGAATAGATGCGCTTGCCTGCCGGGCCATCGACATCGACGTCGTAGCGATGGGCGATCGCCTGCGAGCGGAAGGTAAGGCCGAGCGCCTCGCAGGTCCGGCCGACGACGTCGGTTGCGCCCGTCAGGTCGGTGAGAACGGCATTGGCGCTGAGAATGCGGCCGTCGAGCGCGCGCATGACGACGATGTCGCCGAGCACGTCATGGATGGCGGAGAGGATTTCCGAGGTCTCGCTGCGCTCCCAGGAGCGGTCATGCGTCGCCTCGACACCGGATGCCGGGCGACGCGCACGCAGGAGGAAGACCCCGCCGGCCATGCCGGCAAGGCCGAGCACGACGGCCGCGATGTAGAAGCCGGCGGCAAAACCCGTTGCCAGCACGAGCGCGCCGAACAGCAGGCCGGTGCCGGCGATCACGCTGCGGACAGTTGCTTGGCCCTCCGGCTCGGGCACGGGCGCGGCCGCCTCCACCTCGACGGCCTGCGGATCGGCCGCCGCCTCTTCCTGCCCACGGGTGCGGGCGGCGCGGCGCGGCGCTTCGGCAAATTCGGCCTTGAGCCGGTCTTGTAGCTTGACGGGTTCGCTCATGAACGCCCGCATAGCACGCGGACCGTTCAAATCGGCTTCAGCAAGTCGTTCGAATTTTAACGATTGCGCCGGCGCAGCAGGAGGAGTTCGTCGAGGATGACCAGTCCGGCGCCGATGGTGATGAACGTGTCGGCGAGGTTGAACACCGCGAAGGACCAGGTATCCGTGTAGAAGAGCACGTAGTCGATGACGTAGCCCAGGAGGACCTTGTCGATGATGTTGCCGAAGGCGCCGGCGATGATGAAGGCATAACCGGCATGGGCGAAGTCGCGCGCCTTCGGCGTCTGGCGCCAGAGCCACACGACGAAGCCGACGACGAAGAGCCGAAGCGTGATGATGAACCAGCTCTCCATGCCCGAGAGCATGGAGAAGGCGACGCCGTAATTGTAGGTGCGGTAGAGCGCCAGCATCGGCATCACATGCACCGCCTCCTGGAAGGGAAGCCACATCTCGACGGCGAATTTTATCGCCTGGTCGACGGCGAGCGCCAGAAGGATGACGACGATGACGGGCACTGGCCGGGACATCAGCGGAATGCGTTCGCTCATGCGCGGGCTTCCAGCGTCAGGAGGTGACGGCGGGCCTCGAAGAGCATGACGCCGGTGGCGATGGCGAGATTGAGCGAATCGGCGCGGCCGGCCTGGGGGATGCGGGCAAGCGCATCCGCCGCCCGGGCAAGCTCGTCCGGCAGGCCGGACTGCTCGTTGCCCATCAGCAGCACGACGGGTTTCTTCCTGTAGTCGATGGTGCGGTAGTCGACGGCGCCGGCAAGGTGGGTCGCGACGACCTCGACGCCCGCCGTCTTCTTCCAGGCGAGGAAGTCGGCGACGTTCGTCTTGACCAGCGGCATGGCGAAGACCGAGCCCATGGTGGCGCGCACGGTCTCCATCGAGAACGGATCGGTCGCCTCGCCGACGAGGATGACGCCGCCCGCGCCCGCGGCATCCGCCGTGCGGATGATCGTGCCGAGATTGCCGGGATCGCGCACGCGGTCGAGCGCGACATAGGTCTCGCCGGTCTTCGGCCTCAGGTCGCGGAGAGGCGTCCAGCGCTGGGTGAAGATGCCGACGACCATCTGCGGATTGTCGCGCCTTGTGATCGAGGACAGCACCTTCTCGCTGACCTCCAGCACCAGCCCGCCGCGCGCCACCGTCTTCGTCGCGCATTGCACGACCTGGGGCTTCTCCTTGACGTTCTTGGCATAGACCAGCGTCCGGATCTCGAAGCCGAGTTCCAGCGCGTCGATGACCAGCTTCAGGCCTTCCGCCATGAAGCTCCTGGTCTCGTCGCGGTGCTTCTTGTCGGACAGCGCCTTGATGTCCTTGACGATCGGGTTGGAAAGGCTCGTCACCTCCTTCACCTGACCGACGCGGCGCGTTGCGGAATGATCGTGGCTCATGCGCTGACCCATCGGCTGAAGAGGGAGGTGGAGAGCGCACGGCCGGCATCCCTGCCGTCGGGGCCGCTCTCGCGGATGACGAGCTCGCCCGATTCCACCGTGCCGCCGGCACCGCGCATGGTCTCGCGCATCAGTTCGTGGATGGAATAGAAGCTCGCGCGGATCGAATAGGCCGTCAGCACGAGGCCGATCGCCCTGGGCGACAGGATCTCGCGGCAGACATCCAGCATCAGCGGCAGGTGGTCGAAGAGGTGCCAGACCTCGCCGTTCGGGCCACGGCCGAATTTCGGCGGGTCCGTCAGGATGATGTCGTAGGTGCTGCCGCGGCGCTCCTCGCGCTGGATGAACTTCATCGCATCCTCGCAGATCCAGCGGATCGGCAGCTTTTCCATGCGGCCGAGCGCCTGGTTCTCGCGCGCCCAGCCGATCGCCTTCTTGGAGGCGTCGACATGGGTGACCTCCGCGCCGGCGCTGGCCGCGACCAGCGAGGCGACGCCGGTATAGCCGAAGAGGTTCAGTACCTTGACGGGCCGGCCCGCCGTCTCGACCTTCTCCTTCATCCAGCGCCAGTGGGCGAGCTGCTCCGGAAAGACGCCGACATGGCGGAAGGCGGTGAAGCGGCCGTGGAAATCGACGCCGAGCAGCTGCATCGGCCAGGTCTCGCCCAGCGCGGCCCTGGGGAATTTCCAGCGTCCCATGCCGTCCTCGTCCGTGTCGCCGGTGAAGAGCGCGTCGGCCTTGTCCCAGATGCCGGGACGGCTGCGCTGCCAGAGCGCCTGCGCTTCCGGCCGCACGATGCGGTAGGGGCCGTATTGTTCGAGCTTCTCGCCGGCGCCGCTGTCGATCAGGCGGTACTGGTCGGAGCCCGCGGTTTCGAGGATGACCGGCACGCGCTCGGCCGGTTTCTCGCCTTCGCGGCGCGTCAGGGCGCGCGCAGGCACCTCGGGCGCCGGGCGCGGCTCCTTCTTCGGCGGGGCTGGGGCCCTTGCGGCCGGGGCCCTCTCGGCGCGCGCCTTGACGGGCGCGGCGGGGCCGCTCTTCGGCCGGCGGTGTCTGTCCTTCACGATCGATCGTCCGTCGTCGGTTGAATTCTCACCGGCAACGCCGGAAAACAAGCGGTCCCCATACCATCCCTCCCCCACTTGGCAAAGGGCTTTCCGATTGCGATAGTTTTGGTCCGATAAGGGAGGATCGATCATGGACATGTCCGGCGAAGAACGCATTGCCGCTCCGCGCGAGGCCGTCTGGGCGGCGCTCAACGATCCGGACGTGCTGAAGGCCTGCATCCCGGGCTGTCAGTCGCTCACCATGAAATCGCCGAACGAGCTGGAAGCGACGGTGAAGATCAAGATCGGCCCCGTCTCCGCGAATTTCAGCGGCGAGGTGACGCTGTCGAACCTCAACCCGCCCGAGAGCTACACGATCTCCGGCGAGGGCAAGGGCGGCATCGCCGGCTTTGCCAAGGGCGGCGCGGACGTGCGGCTCACCGAGGATGGCGACGGCACGATCCTTTCCTACGACGTCAAGGCGCAGATCGGCGGCAAGCTCGCCCAGCTCGGCTCGCGCCTCATCGATTCGACCTCGAAGAAGCTCGCGACGCAGTTCTTCGCCGATCTCGGCGCAAAGCTGAACGGGGGCACGGCCTGAGGCGCGCGGCGCGCGCCTACTTGCCGGAAGCCGGCAGCACCGCCTGCGAGGCGATGGCCTCGGCGCGTGTCTTGTGCTTTTCCGCCTCGCTGTGCCACTTGACGGCCTCGCTCGCCTCGATGCGGGCGCGCTTGCGGTACTTGCCCTGGGTGAACCAGGTGGCGAGCGAGCCGATCACCAGGCCGAGGATCACCGCGAGGAAGAGATAGACGAAGAAGGGCGCGGTGACGGAAAGCACGCTGTCTTCCGGTCGGAACGGGTTGAGCGCCAGCGTCACCGGCTGCCGGTTCGCCACCGACAGCACGATCAGCACGATGCCGATCGGGATGAGCACGAGGATGTTGACTACTCTCTTGATCATGGCGTCGCCTTTCTGGCGCAAGGCGCCGTTCGGGCGCCCGCGCTTTAGTCGTCCTGGTCGGCCTGGCCGGGGTTCAGCCGCTCGCGCAGCTCCTTGCCGGTCTTGAAGAAGGGAACCCACTTCTCCTCGACGAAGACCGCATCGCCCGTGCGCGGGTTACGCCCCGAGCGGGAGGGGCGGTTCTTGACGGAGAAGGCGCCGAAGCCGCGCAGCTCCACCCGGTTTCCGCCGGCCAGCGCATCGGTGATCTCATCGAGCACCGCGTTGACGATGTTCTCGACGTCGCGGTGGTAAAGGTGGGGATTGCGCGCGGCGACAATCTGAACCAGTTCCGACTTGATCACTGTATCCCCCTCAAAAATTCTTGTTTTTCAATCGCGATCAACCTGCCAAACCGAGACCAGACCGTCAAGAAACAACTTTTCGCCGGTCAGCTTTTCGATCGTCGGTTGAAGGTCGAGCGGCAGGTCGAAGATGGAGCGAGCGAACTCGCGCAGGCTGGCGCCCATGAAGAAGAAACCGGAGCGGTTCGCCGGCCGGTAATCGACGAAGGGAAGGTCGGCCGGCACCTTGCGCTCGTCGAGATAGGCGCGGATCTCCTGCGGACCGCCGAGCCGGTCGACGAGCCTGGCGGCGAGCGCCTGGCGGCCGGTGAAGATGCTGCCGTCGGCAAGGCGCAGCACCTCGGCGCGCGGCAGCTTGCGGCGCTCGACGACGAGGTCGACGAACCAGTCGTAGCTGTCCATCACCATGGCGCGGATCATCGTCTTGGCCTCCTCGCTTGCCGGATGGAACGGCGAGGGCTCGGCCTTCAGCGGCGCGGACTTGATCTCCTCCAGCGAGACGCCGATCTTGTCCATCAGCTCCTTCATCTGCGGATACTGGAAGAGCACGCCGATGGAACCGGTGATCGAGCTTTCGCCCGCGACGATCGTGTCGCCGGCCGTTGCGATCATGTAGCCCGCGGAGGCGGCGAGCGTGCGCACGTCCGAGACGACGGGCTTCTTTTCCGCCACCTTGCGCAGCGCCTTGAAGATCACCTCGCCGCCATAGGTGGTGCCGCCGGGCGAGGAGATCGTCACGACCAGCGCCTTGGCCCGGTCGTTGCGGGCGATTCGGTCGAGGCGCTCCAGGAGTTCGGTATCGTCCCGGATGATGCCGCTGATGTCCACGCGGGCGATATGGTCGCGTGCCCCGCTGCCCGGCCAGCGCAAGGCGGCCGCGGCGAAGACGGCGAGGAGCACGATCCCGATGGCGGCGATCCGCCAGAAGGTGAGCTTGCGGCGTAGTTGCCGGCGGTCGGCGATGGCGGCGTGATCCATTCCCTGTCCTCAACTCTGGTGGCCACCGCTTGCAAGGTGGCTTGCCGAAGGCCCTATCGATATGGCATTCCAGAGGCAAATGGCAATTCGTCGCTGAACTTTCCTGGGCAGACATTGTTTGTTGAGGAATAATCGCCATATGGGGCCCGTTATCCGCAGTGGCCCGCCGTTTCGCAGCGAACGCCATTCGGCACTTTAATATAGCAGGCACAATGCTGGACACCGTGACAGAAGCACCGTCGGGTGCACAGGGCGTAGGCGCTTCCGCCGAGGCTTACCGCCTCGCGGCGCGGCATTCCGCCCGTGTGCGCGTGCTGAAGGTCGCCCTGCCCGTCGCGGCCATCGTCATCGGCCTTGTCTTCGCCATCGTGTCGATCGTGCGCACCTATGTCCCGTCCAACCTGCAGGTGGAAAGCGCCACCATCGAGGACGGCAAGATCGTCATGCGCAATCCGGCGATTTCCGGCCGCAACGACGACGGCATCAGCTATTCCATGAAGGCCGAGCGCGCGCTGCAGGACATGAAGCAGCCCGACGTCATCACGCTGGAGAACATCACGGCGAAGATGCCGGTCAACGAGACCACGATCGCGGAAGTGGTCGCCGCGACCGGCGTCTACGATCGCGGCAAGAACCTGCTCGACATGATCGCCCCCTTCACCATCAGCCTCAACACCGGCCTTGAAGCCGCCTTCCGTTCGGCCCATCTGGATATCGACGGCGGCAACATGTCGACACAGGAGCCGGTTTCCATCCGCTCGCGCGAAGCATCCATTGTTGCGCAGTCGCTGAGAATGACGGATAAAGGCCGGGTCGTCGTCTTCGAAGGCAAGGTCGTCGTCGATGTCGATCCTGCCGCCATCCGCAACCGAGAAAAGTAAGAGCGCCATGTTCGCCACTCTTTCCGCCCCGCTCCGGGCCGCCAGCATTTCCGTTCTTGCCGCAGGCCTTGCGCTGATCTCGGTTCCTGCGGACGCCCAGCAGACGTCGAGCCGCATGAAGGGCATGCAGCTGTCGAACGACAAGCCGATCCAGATCCAGAGCGACAAGCTGGAAATCCGCGACCAGGAGAACAAGGCCGAGTTTACCGGCAATGTGAAGGTCGTGCAGGGCACGACGACGCTGCAGGCAGGCAAGATGGTCGTCTACTACGCCGCCAGCGGCGGCGGCTCGGTGGCCAGCGGCGATGCGGATATCGAGAAGATCGACGTTTCGGAGAAGGTCTACCTGAAGTCCGGCACGCAGGAAGCGACGGCCGACACCGGCACGTTCAACCTCGTCAACGAGACGCTGCTGCTGAAGGGCGAGAAGGTCGTGCTGTCGGAAGGCAAGAACGTCTTCGTCGGCTGCCAGCTCACGGTGACCATGCGCACCGGCGAGGCCAAGCTCGACGCCTGCGGCGGCCGCGTCATGATCCAGCTCGATCCGAAGTCCCGCAAGCAGACGAACTGATATAGCGTGTCCTCCTCTTTGCTCACCCGCCTGACGCGCCGCCCCAGGAAGGCCGCGCAGGAGCCCCAGCGCAGCGTCGACCTTTCGCGCTACGACGGGACCCTCATTGCCCGCGGGCTGACCAAGAGCTACCGCGACCGCTGTGTCGTCAACGGCGTGTCGCTCGTCGTGCGCCGCGGCGAGGCGGTCGGCCTGCTCGGCCCGAACGGCGCGGGCAAGACGACCTGTTTCTACATGATCACGGGCCTCGTGCCGGTCGACGCGGGCTCGATCGAGATCAACGGCAACGACGTCACGACCATGCCGATGTATCGCCGCGCCCGCCTCGGCGTCGGCTATCTGCCGCAGGAAGCCTCGATCTTCCGCGGGCTGACGGTGGAGGAGAACATCCGCGCCGTGCTGGAAGTGCACGACAAGGACAAGGCGCGGCGCGAGCAGAAGCTCGACAGCCTGCTCGCAGAATTCTCGATCTCGCATCTTCGCAAGTCGCCGGCCATCGCGCTGTCCGGCGGCGAGCGCCGCCGCCTCGAGATCGCCCGGGCGCTCGCCACCGACCCGACCTTCATGCTGCTCGACGAACCTTTTGCCGGCGTCGATCCGATCTCCGTCGCCGACATCCAGGCGCTGGTACGCCACCTCACCTCGCGCGGCATCGGCGTTCTCATCACCGACCACAATGTGCGCGAGACGCTCGGCCTCATCGACCGGGCCTATATCATCCATGCCGGCGAAGTGCTGACCCATGGCCGGGCGAACGACATCGTCGCCAATCCGGATGTGCGCCGCCTCTATCTTGGCGACAATTTCAGCCTCTGACGCAAACCCTGCGCACGCACGCCGCGATTTTCACCAAGTTTACGGCTGGCGCTTGACCAAACCCATCAAAAAAGCAATTTTTGGGCCAGTTGGATTTCGCCGCCCCGCCACGCCGGCCGGAGGCCGCTTTTCCGGGGAGTAGAGCGTCCGCATGGCACTCGCAGCCAGCCTTTTCCTGCGCCAAAGCCAGTCGCTGGTGATGACACCCCAGCTCATGCAGTCCATCCAGCTCCTGCAGATGACGCATGTCGAGCTCAACCAGTTCATCGCGCAGGAACTTGAGAAGAATCCGCTCCTGGAGATCGCCTCCGGCGACGAAGGCGGACGGGACGGCGAGCAGGGCGGCGAGGATTATGCCCTGCCGGGCGAGGAACGCGGCCATGCCGAAGGCGGCGGCGAGGACGGGTTCCAGCCGGACCTCTACGACAGCGCGACCAGCGGCAGCGCGGGCAGCGCACCCGAAACGCTCGATGGCGGCCTCGACAACGTCTTTCCCGACGATGCCGGCCCGCGCGCGGCCGATGCGCCGGAACTCATCGGCCAGTGGAAATCCATGCCCGGCGGCGGCGAGGATGGCGAGGGCTACGACCTCGACGACTTCGTGGCGACCCGCAAGACGCTGCGCGACGTGCTGAACGAGCAGATTCCCTTCCTCCTGCCCGACCCGGTCGACCGGCTGGTCGCCCAGCATCTCGTCGACCAGCTCGACGATGCCGGCTATCTCCAGGGCGGCACGGCCGAGACGGCGCTGCGCCTCGGCAAGCCGGTCGCCGACATCGACCGCGTGCTGCACCGCCTGCAGGAACTCGACCCGCCCGGCGTCTTCGCCCGTTCGCTCAGCGAATGCCTCGCCATCCAGCTGAAGGCGAAGGACCGGCTCGACCCGGCCATGGCGGTGCTCGTCGACAATCTCGAACTGCTCGCCCGGCGCGATTTCGCCACGCTGAAGAAGCTCTGCGGCGTCGGCGAGGAAGACCTCGTCGACATGCTGGCGGAGATCCGCAAGCTCGACCCCAAGCCCGGCACGCGCTACGAGACGAGCGCCTCGGAGGCCGTGGTGCCCGATATCGTCGTGCGCGCCGCGCCGGACGGAACCTGGCATGTCGAGCTCAATGCCGAGACGCTGCCGCGCGTCCTCGTCAATCGCGACTACTACGCCTCCGTCTCCAGCCGCACGAGCCGCGACAGCGCCGATTCCGGCTTCCTCAACGAATGCCTGCAGACGGCCAACTGGCTGACCCGCAGCCTCGACCAGCGCGCCCGCACCATCATGAAGGTGGCGAGCGAGATCGTGCGCCAGCAGGATGCCTTCCTGATGCACGGGGTCGACCATCTGCGCCCCTTGAACCTGAAGACGGTCGCCGAGGCGATCAAGATGCACGAATCGACGGTGAGCCGCGTCACCTCGAACAAATACATGCTGACGCCGCGCGGCCTGTTCGAGCTGAAATATTTCTTCACCGTCTCGATCGGCTCGGCAGAGGGAGGCGATTCCCATTCGGCCGAAAGCGTGCGTCACCGCATCCGCGCCATGATCGCGCAGGAGTCCCCCGACGCGGTGCTCTCTGACGACGACATCGTGGGTGCCCTGCGCGAGGGGGGCGTGGATCTTGCCCGCCGCACCGTGGCGAAATACCGCGAGGCGATGAACATCCCCTCCTCCGTGCAGCGGCGCCGGGAGAAGCGGGCGCTCGCCAAGGCCGCCACCTCGTGAAACAAAGCCGGAGAACCGGCGTTTGCATATGACAGACGTTAAGAATGCGTGAACCCGGGAATTGACTTCGCTGACGGGACGGGCTAATGCGCGCCCCACTTTCGAAGGGAAGGCAGGCCGGAACTCCAGACATATCCCCGCTTTTCTGAAGCGTGCGTCACAAAAACCAGTGCATGCGTGAAAAGCTTGGAACGTGGATAAGGTTGGAATAGACTGTTGCACGCAAATCACGAAAGAGAGGAAACCTCCATGAGTGTGCGTGTATCCGGAAAACATATGGAAATCGGCGACAGCTTCCGCCAGCGTATTGAAGAGCAGGTGGGAGAGGCCGTAACCAAATATTTCGACGGAGGATATTCGAGCCAGGTTACCGTGGAAAAAGCGGGGTCGCGGTTCAGTGCCGATTGCAAGGTGCACCTCGATACCGGCATGGCCTTGCAGGCGAATGGCGAAGCGAACGATCCCCTGGCGGCCTTCCAATCGGCCTCCGAACGGATCGAGAAGCGCCTGCGTCGGTACAAGCGCAAGCTCAAGGATCACCACAACGGCAATGGTCATGATGCCTTTGCAGAAGTGGCTTACACGGTGATGGATTCGGTCCCCGATGAAGACGACGAGCTTCCCGAGGACTACGCGCCGACCATCGTTGCGGAAAGCACGAAGAAACTCAGGACCATGTCCGTCGCCAGCGCCGTCATGGCGCTCGACATGACGGACGAGCCGGTCCTTCTCTTCCGCAGCGCCGGGTCGGAGCAGCTCAATATCGTCTACCGACGCAACGACGGCAATATTGGCTGGATCGACGCAGCCAATATCAAAGGCTGAGTGACGGGAGCGTGGCGCCGGGACGGGCGCCACGCTTCTTCAATCCCTTCACCCAGCGCACGAGGACAAAAGCATGGCATTGGCAGG